>NZ_JBHMFT010000012.1:0-182684 GCF_051433195.1 Falsiroseomonas sp. E2-1-a20
CTCGCAGATCCGGCGGGCGAGCAGGACGGTGCCCACCGCGCCGGCACCGATGGCGAGGGTGGTCACGGCGCCGGCCAGCAGCATGCCGCCCATCATGGTTCCTGCGGCCATTCGCAGCATCATCGCGATCACTCCATTTGCTGGGGGACTATCTGGGCGGGGCGCGGCGGGAGTCCAGCGGTGCGGGCGGCGGCGGGAGGGATCGTTCCGCGGCGCAGGAGCACACGATGCTGCCATCGGCCAGGCGGTTCGGCATGGTGGGCTCCGCGCAATGCGGGCACTCCACGGGTTCGGGGCGGGTCAAGTCGATCGGGATCGCTCCTTGCAAGGTCAGGCATGCGGCCCGCGGGGTTGCCGCGGCAGGGTCACGTTGGCATGTTCCCGCCGCATACATCCCCCCCAGGACATGGCGGCGCCGCGGCGGTGCCGCGACGGCGGTTGTGAAGGATACCAGGCATGGCGAAGATCAAGGTGAAGACCCCCGTCGTGGAGATGGACGGGGACGAGATGACGCGGATCATCTGGGGGTTCATCAAGGATCGCCTGATCCTGCCCTACCTCGATGTCGACCTGAAGTACTACGACCTCGGCGTGGAATACCGCGACCAGACCGATGACCAGGTGACGGTGGATGCCGCCAACGCCACCAAGCAGTACGGCGTCGGCGTGAAGTGCGCGACCATCACTCCGGATGAGGCGCGCGTCGCGGAATTCGGCCTGAAGAAGATGTGGCGCAGCCCGAACGGCACCATCCGCAACATCCTGGACGGCACCATCTTCCGCGAGCCGATCATCTGCCAGAACGTGCCGCGCCTGGTGCCGCATTGGTCGAAGCCGATCGTCGTCGGCCGCCATGCCTATGGCGACATCTACCGCGCCGTCGAGATGAAGATCCCGGGCGCCGGCAAGGTGACCATGACCTACACGCCGGAAGGCGGCGGCGCGCCTGTCGAGATCGGCGACTTCCAGTTCAAGGCGCCGGGCGTGTTCATGGGCCAGCACAATCTGAACGCCTCGATCGAGGGCTTCGCCCGCGCGTCCTTCAACTACGGGCTGGCGCGGAAGTATTCCGTGTATTTCAGCCACAAGAACACGATTCTGAAGGCCTATGACGGCAACTTCAAGGACATCTTCAAGTCGATCTTCGACGCGGAATTCGCCGACAAGTTCAAGGCGGCCGGGATCGTCTATGAGGACCGCCTGATCGACGACATGGTGGCCTCCGCGCTGAAGTGGGAAGGCGGCTACATCTGGGCCTGCAAGAACTACGACGGCGACGTGCAGTCCGACATCGTGGCGCAGGGTTTCGGCAGCCTCGGCCTGATGACCTCCGTGCTGCTGTCCCCGGATGGCAACACGGTGGAATCGGAAGCGGCGCACGGGACGGTGACGCGCCACTACCGCGAGCACCAGAAGGGCCGCGAGACCAGCACGAATCCGATCGCCTCGATCTTCGCCTGGACCCGTGGGCTCGCCTACCGGGGCAAGTTCGACGGGACGCAGGATGTGGTGGACTTCGCCGATGCGCTGGAGAAGGTCTGCATCGAGACGGTGGAATCCGGCGACATGACGAAGGACCTCGCCATCCTGATCTCCAAGGACCAGCCCTGGCTGAACACCCAGGCCTTCCTGGCGAAGCTGGACGAGAACCTGAAGAAGAAGATGGGGTGAGACGGGACGGCATCAGGTCAGCTAGTCTGACCTGATGCCGATCTTCTCGACCCTCGACTGGCTGGCGCTGACGGTCTTCGCGTCCTGCTGGCTGGGCTACTCCAACCTGGTCGACCGGGTGCCGCGCATCCACCGGTCCAGCGTCATCGCGGCGATGGACGAACACCGGCGGCGCTGGATGCGCGCCATGCTGGACCGGGACAACCGCATCGCCGACATGGCGGCGATCGGCAACCTGATGAACAGCACCAGCTTCCTCGCCACCACCAGCATCTTCATCCTGGGCGGCCTGGTGGCCCTGCTCGGGGCGCCGGATCTCGGGCAGCGGGTGGTGCAGGCGCTGCCCTATGCGGCGGTGCCGAACGAGGTGCTGTGGGAGCTGAAGATCGGGCTGCTGCTGCTGATCTTCGTCAACGCCTTCTTCGAGCTGACCTGGGCATTGCGGCAGTTCAACTACACCTCGATCCTGGTCGGCGGCATCGCCTCCGGCGCACCCTCCCCGGCCAGCATCGGGCAGGCGGAGGCGGCGGCGCGGGTGCTGAACCGCGGCGCCCGGCACTTCAACACGGGGCTGCGCAGCTACTATTTCGGCCTGGCGGCACTGGCCTGGATCGTCCACCCGGTGGCGCTGATGGCGACCAGCCTGTTCGTGCTGCGCGAATTGCACCGGCGGGAGTTCAAATCCGCGGTGCGGGAGGCTTTGACGCCTTCGCCCTGATCAGGCCTGCCGGAGATCGGCCAGGCGCAGGTCGGTCAGGACCATGTGGCCGACGCTGTGGGTGATCATTTCCGGGATGCCGGCGGCCATGGCCACGGCCTGCGGGGTGACGCCGCAGCCCCAGAACATCGGCACCTCCTCCGGCGCCAGGTCGCAGGCAGTGGTCCAGTCGGCGCGGCTGGGGTCGACGCCGATGGCGGCCGGGCTGCCGACATGGACGGGGCCGCCATGGGTGGCGGGGTAGCGCGCCGTCACCGCCCGCACCTGGTCCGCCCAGCGTGGCGGGATCGGCTTCAGGCTGACCACCATCGGGCCACGGAACGGGCCGGCCGGAATGCAATCGAGGCTGGAGGTGAAGGTCGGGATGCGGCTGCCCCGGCGGAAGCTGCGGGCCGGAATGCCCTCGGCCTCCAGCGCCGCGTCGAAGGACAGGCTGCAGCCCATGACGAAGCCGACATGGTCGGGGCGCCAGATGGCGCGCAGGTCGGAGACTTCCTCGACGAACTGGCCGTGCCGGTAGATCCGGTAGCGCGAAAGGTCGGTGCGCAGATCGCTGCCGGGGGCGACCTGGCGGGCCTCCGGGTCACCGGTGTCCGTGACGTCCAGAAGGGGACAGGGCTTCGGGTTGCGCAGGCAGAAGCGCAGGAAATCCAGCGCCTGGGCCTCGGGCAGGATGGCGAGGTTGGCCTGGATGTAGCCGCCGGCGAGGTCATGCGTGGTGCCGCGCCACTGCCCGGCGCGGATGGCGGCGCGGGTCTCGGCGGCGGTGCGGCCGGCAAGGTCCTCGCGCCGGAGGTCGTCGAGCGGCATGGCTGGCCCCCTTTCCAATCCGGGAAGCCTGCGGGCAATCAGGGCAGGCGGCAAGCCGCGCGGCGCAGGGCGGCCACCTGGTCCAGCGGCAGGGCCTGACCGGTGACCCGGCGGCCATCGAGGCGGGATGAGATGGTGGTGGCGCAGCACAGCGCGTTCAGCACCGCCTCCTCCGTCGCCTCCGCCGCGGCGACGAACAGCGCCGACATGCGGTCGTTCGGCCAATCCGCGACGGCGCCGCGCTGCGGCGTGCGGCGGACATCGGCGTGGGTGGCGAAGGCCAGGGCATAGTCGCCCGAGCCGTCCGAGAAGGCGGCGCCGGTGCGGGCGATGCCGGCCATGGCGCGGCGGGCCAGGCGCTGCAGGTTGCGATCCGACAGCGGCGCATCGGTGGCGACCACCACCATGACGGAGCCATCGGCATCCGCCTGTTCCGCCGCATGTTCGGCCAGGTCGTATTTCCGCAGCAGCCGGCCCAAGGCCAATCCATCCATCAGCAGCGCCCCGCCGTAATTCGCCTGCACCAGCGCGCCCACCGTCCAGCCGCCGAGTGCGGCGGGCAGGAGGCGGGAGGCGGTGCCGATGCCGCCCTTCCAGCCGAAGGCCATGGTGCCGGTGCCGGCGCCGACGCTGCCCTCCGCCACCGGGCCGTCCGTGGCGATCTCCAGCGCCTGGCGCATGTGATCGGCGGTGACGCCGCGGGCGCGGATGTCGTTCAGGCGGCCGTCATTGGTCTCCCCGACGACGGCGTTGACGGAGCGGACCGACTCGCTCCCGGGCTGCGCCAGCGTCCAGTCCACCAGCGCCTCCACCGCCCGCCCCACGGCGAGGGTGTTGGTGAGGAGGATGGGGGTTTCCAGCTCGCCGAGTTCCTGCACCTGCGTCACGCCGGCCATCTTGCCGAAGCCGTTCATGGCGAAGAGTCCGGCGGGGACGCGGCTGGCGTAGGGGTTGCCGGGGTGGGGCAGGATGGCGGTGACGCCGGTGCGGGTGGCCTCGCCCTGGATCAGCGTGACCTGGCCCACGCGGACGCCGGCGACGTCGGTGATGGCGTTGTGGGGGCCGGGGGCGAGGAGGCCGGGGGCGAAGCCGAGGGTGCGGGCGCGGAGGCTGGTTACCAATTCGGCACTCCCTGAGATGCGGCCATCTCTTAATTGGCTGGGTTTGGCGCGGAAATGCCCTATATCCAGAAGATGTCGCAGAATGCCAACCAGCCGCCCCCGTCGCAGCCAAAGCCTCCGGCCGAGGCGCCGACGCAGCAGCAGCCGAACCCGTTCATCCCGAATGCCCCGCGACCCGCCCTGTATTACGCGGTCAGGTCTTCGACTGCGCCGGCCAATCCCGAACCCGCTCCTCGGCCAGCCACGCGGTAAGGCGGCCCATAAACAGGAATGCAAACGCCACGACGGCAAAGCCGATCGTCACGCGCCACTGCCCGGAGAGCGCCAGGATCGAAGCCATCGCCGCGCCGCACACGGGCGGGAGCAGCGCCGTATGCAGCGCGGTCTCGAACCGTGACGCAGCCAGGCGACCAAGGCGATCATTCGAGCTGATGGCGCGGTCAAGCTCGTAGGCGATGGCCAGATAGACCTTGTCTGCAGGCTGCGTGTCGTACCCGGAGTTCAGCAATTCGCCTGGACGTATGGCGCCGATGGCGAAACTGGTCGGTCGTAGGGCCCAAGCCGCTCTGAAGGCCGCGAACGCGAAGATCAGGCCCGCCACGCCTAGACCCAGCCCGGCCCAGGGCGGCAGGCCCTCCGCTGCACCACCCTGCTGAACGCCGAGCAAGACCACCACACCGCCCAGGCTGCCGGTGGCAAGTGACAAGGTTGCCTGGAGGAGGCCGAGGGATTTGGTCTCCAGCCCCTTCAGCGCATCGCCCTGTGCCAGGATGACAGCCTGTGCCTGACGCAGGATCTCCTGCGCCGAGGCTTGGTCACGTTCAACATGGGCGCCTTGGCCACTCACCCCGCCAACGCCGCCCTCACCGCCGCCAGCGCCTCCGCCGCCTTCCCGGCGTCCGGGCCACCGGCCTGGGCCATGTCGGGCTTGCCGCCGCCGCCCTTGCCGCCGACGGCGAGTGCCGCGGCGCGGACCAGGGTGGGCGCATCCGCCTTGTCCTTCGCGGCGGGGCCAAGGCCGACGAAGATGCTGGCCTTGCCTTCGGCGGTGGAAACCAGGGCCACGATATCGGCGGTGTCCGCCTTCAGGATCGCCTCGGCGACACCCTTGAGGTCGCGCGGCGGCATTTCGCCCAACTCGCGCAGCGCCAGGCGCAGGCCGCCCACGGTCTCGACCTCCGCCGCCGCGCCGCCCGTCGCCAGCTTCTTGCGAAGGTCGGTCACCTCGCGCTCCAGGCGCTTGCGGTCCTCCAGCAGGCCGGCGATGCGGTCGGCCAGCTCGGCGGGGCGCGCCTTGAGGACGGCGGCGGCGTCGTTGAGCTGGCGGTCGCGCTCCTCCAGCAGCTTCAGCGCCGCCTCGCCGGTCACCGCCTCGACGCGGCGGATGCCGGCTGCGACGGCGCCTTCGGAGACGATGCGGAACAGGCCGATGTCGCCGGTGCGGCGGACATGGGTGCCGCCGCACAGCTCCAGCGAATAGACGCCGTGGCGTTCGGTGGCGGCGGGGTCGTGGCCCATGCTGACGACGCGGACCTCGTCGCCGTATTTCTCGCCGAACAGGGCCATGGCGCCGACGGCCACGGCCTGGTCGGGCGTCATCAGGCGGGTGACGACCTCGGCATTCTCGCGGATGCGGGCGTTCACCTCGGCCTCGACCCAGGCGAGGTCGTCATCCTTCATCGGCGTGGGCTGGGAGACGTCGAAGCGCAGGCGGTCCGGCGCGTTCAGCGATCCCTTCTGCGCGACATGCGTACCCAGGCGGCGGCGCAGCGCCTCATGCAGCAGGTGCGTCGCGGAGTGGTGCGCGCGGATGGTGGATCGGCGCGCGTGGTCGACCTCGGCCACCACGGGCAGGCCGAGTTTCGCCTCGCCGTGGGCCACGATGCCGTAGTGGACGAAGACGTCGGACAGCTTCTTCTGCGTGTCGCGCACCACGATGCGGCAGGCCTCGCCGGCCGAGATCAGGCCGGCATCGCCGACCTGGCCACCGGATTCGGCGTAGAAGGGCGTCTGGTTCAGCACCACCGCGACCTCGGTGCCGGCCGGCGCGGAGTCGACCGGCTTGCCGTCGACGAGGATCGCCAGGATCGAGCCCTCGGCGCTTTCGGTCGAGTAGCCAAGGAACTCGGTGGCGCCGAGCTTCTCGCGGATGTCGAACCACTGGGTTTCCGTCGCGGCCTCGCCGGACCCGGCCCAGGCGGCGCGGGCGCGCTGCTTCTGCTCGGCCATGGCGGCCTCGAAGCCGGCGGTGTCCACCGACTTGCCCTCGCCGCGCAGCGCATCCTGCGTCAGGTCGAGCGGGAAGCCGTAGGTGTCGTAGAGCTTGAAGGCGACGTCACCCGGAAGGGTGCCCTTGTCGCCGAGCTTGCCCGATTCGTCCGACAGCAGGCCGAGGCCGCGCTCCAGCAGCGAGCGGAAGCGGGTCTCCTCCAGGCGCAGGGTCTCGATCACCAGGGTTTCCGCCCGGAAGATCTCGGGGTAGGCGGCGCCCATCTGGCGGGTCAGGGCCGGGACCAGGCGGTGCAGCAGGGGCTCCCGCGCGCCCATCATGTGGGCGTGGCGCATGGCGCGGCGCAGGATGCGGCGGAGGACGTAGCCGCGGCCCTCGTTGGAGGGCAGCACGCCATCGGCCATCAGGAAGGTGCCGGCACGCAGGTGGTCGGCGACGACGCGGTGGCTGGTGCGCCAGGGGCCGTCCGGGTCCTGGCCGGTGGCCTCGGCGCTGGCCAGGATCAGGGCGCGCAGCGTGTCCGTGTCGTAGTTGTCGTGCTTCCCCTGCAGGATGGCGGCGAAGCGTTCCAGGCCCATGCCGGTGTCGATCGAGGGGCGCGGCAGCGGCACGCGGGTGCCGGGCGGGCCTTCCTCATACTGCATGAAGACCAGGTTCCAGATCTCGATGAACCGGTCGCCATTCTCGTCCGGGCTGCCGGGCGGGCCGCCGGCGATCTTGTCGCCATGGTCGAAGAAGATTTCGGAGCACGGGCCGCAGGGGCCGGTGTCGCCCATGCGCCAGAAATTGTCGGAGGTCGGGATGCGGATGATGCGGCTGTCCGGCAGGCCGGCGATCTTCTTCCAGAAGACCGGCGCCTCCTCGTCCTCCGAATACACCGTGACCAGCAGGCGGTCCTTCGGCAGGGAAAAGTCGCGGGTCAGCAGGGTCCAGGCGTGCTCGATCGCCTGGTCCTTGAAGTAGTCGCCGAAGCTGAAATTGCCCAGCATCTCGAAGAAGGTGTGGTGCCGGGCGGTGTAGCCGACATTGTCCAGGTCGTTGTGCTTGCCGCCGGCGCGCACGCATTTCTGCGCCGTGGTGGCGCGCTGGTAGGGGCGCTTTTCCTGGCCGGTGAAGACGTTCTTGAACTGCACCATGCCGCTGTTGGCGAACATCAGCGTCGGGTCGTTGCGCGGCACGAGGGGGGAGCTTTCCACCACCTCGTGCCCGTTACGCCCGAAATAATCCAGGAAGGTGGCGCGGATGTCGTTGCTGCTGCTCATGGTCTCGGCATGTCTCTCAACGGGCCGGGATCGTTAGAGCAGAATGAGGAAAACCGGAAGCTTCAGTCCCGATCCGTCTTCAGGACGCGGCCATCGCGCGGGTCGATATCCACCTCGATCTCCCGGCCCTGGGCGTCGCGGCCCTCGACCTCCCACTTGCCGTCTTCGCATTCCACCTTGCGAAGCTGGGTGACGCCTGCCTCCCGGCCGATCTCCGCCGCGCGGGCCAGGTCGATGCCGCCCTGGCAGTCGCGCGACGCCGCGGCGGGCGGCGTCTGCGCCATCACGGGCATGCCGGCGAGAAACAGGGTGGCGAAAGCTGCGGCGAAGGGCTTGGACAAGGGGCTGCTCCGTTCAGGGTCAGCACCAACCAACGCCGCAGCGGATTAAGGTTCCGTCACTCCGCCGCGGCGGCATCCTCCCCCTCGCCGGCCAGCATGGTGCTGGCGAGGCCGTTGGCCTGGTCGCGGATGCGCTTTTCCACGCTTTCGGCCATGGCCGGGTTGTCGCGCAGGAACTGCTTCGCATTCTCCCGCCCCTGGCCGATGCGCTGGCTGTCGCAGCTGAACCAGGCGCCGGACTTCTCGATGATCCCGGCCTTCACGCCGAGGTCGATGAGCTCGCCGACCTTGGAGATGCCTTCGCCATACATGATGTCGAACTCGATCTGCCGGAATGGTGGCGCCATCTTGTTCTTCACCACCTTCACGCGGGTCTGGTTGCCGGTGGTGGTCTCCCGGTCCTTGATCGCGCCGATGCGGCGGATTTCCATGCGGATGGAGGCGTAGAACTTCAGCGCGTTGCCGCCCGTGGTCGTCTCCGGGTTGCCGAACATCACGCCGATCTTCAGGCGGATCTGGTTCAGGAACACCAGCAGGGTGTTGGAGCGGGAGACGCTGCCGGTCAGCTTGCGCAGCGCCTGCGACATCAGGCGGGCATGCAGGCCGACATGGGTGTCGCCCATCTCGCCTTCGAGTTCGGCCCGCGGCACCAGCGCGGCGACGCTGTCCACCACCAGCACGTCGATGGCCCCGGATCGCACCAGCGTGTCGCAGATCTCGAGCGCCTGTTCGCCCGCATCCGGCTGGCTGATCAGCAGGTTCTCGATATCGACGCCGAGCTTCTTGGCGTAGCCCGGGTCCAGCGCGTGTTCCGCGTCGATGAAGGCGCAGGTGCCGCCGCGCTTCTGCGCCTCGGCGATGATGTGCAGGGCCAGCGTGGTCTTGCCGGAGCTTTCCGGGCCATAGACCTCGATGATCCGCCCCTTCGGCACGCCGCCGATGCCGAGCGCCAGGTCCAGCCCGAGCGAGCCGGTGGAGATCACCTCCACTTCGTCGGTCGCGGCCTTGTTGCCCATGCGCATGATCGAGCCCTTGCCGAAGGCGCGTTCGATCTGGCTCAGCGCGGCGTCCAGAGCCTTGGTCTTGTCCATGCGGCTCGCTCTCCCGAAATCCGATCTCAACCTATGGGTGAAATTGAGGCAGGTCCATCACCTGCCGGTCAATCCCTTTGACCGGGGGCGCCCCGAAAAAGGGGCGGCAGCACCGGTCGGCTGAGCGGAATATCGCCCGGAACAGCGGTTCCGACAAGAACATTTAGGAAACTTTCAGCGTCTCCACCGGCAAAATCGCCTTCAGCTCCGCCACCAGCGCCCCCAGGCTGTAGGGCTTGGCCAGCAGGCGGATGCCCTCCGCGTTCAGGTCGCGGCCGAGCGCCGCCTCGGCATAGCCGGACATCAGCAGCACCGGCAGGTCGGGCCACTTCCGGCGCAGCTTCGCCGCCAGTTGCAGCCCGTCCAGCCCCGGCATCACCACGTCGGACACCATGGCGAGCGGCATTGTGGCGCTGCGGTCCAGCGCCTCCAGCGCTTCCTCGGCGCAGCCGGCGGTCAGCACGTCGAAGCCGGCGCGGCGCAGCGCCCGTTCGGCCAGGCGCAACAGCGGCACCTCGTCCTCCACCAGCAGGATCGGGCCGCCTGCATGGGTCACCAGGGGCACCACGCCCGCCGGCTGCGGCAGGGGCGGCGCGGCGACCATCGTCGTGGGCAAGGGGGCGTCGGCCGGGCCTTCGTGCCGCGGCAGCCAGATGCGGAAGCGGGTGCCCTGCCCCGGCTTGCTGTCCACCGCGATGAAGCCACCGGATTGCCGGACGATGCCGTGCACGGTGGACAGGCCGAGCCCGGTGCCGCCGCGGTCCCGGCGCGTGGTGAAGAAGGGGTCGAAGATGCGCGGCAGCACGTCCTCCGGGATGCCGGCGCCGCTGTCGGCGACTTCCAGCATGGCGTAGCGGCCGGGCGGCAGGACCTCGGCGCCCAGCGGTTCCGGGCGCAGCACCACGGCGTGGCCGGTGCCGATCCGCATGGCGCCGCCATCCGGCATGGCGTCGCGGGCGTTCAGCGCCAGGTTCATGATGACTTGGTCGAGCTGCGTCGGGTCGATCCGCACGCGGCGGGCCGGCTCGTCCAGCGTCAGGGCCAGCCGCACGCGGCTGCCGAGCAGGCGGTGCAGCAATTCGCCCATCGCAGCGACGGCCTCGTTCAGGTCGACCACGCGGGGGCGCAGCGCCTGCTGGCGGGCGAAGGCGAGGAGCTGGCGCACCAGGGCGGCGCCGCGCCCGGCGCTTTCCATCACCTGGCGCAGCTCCGGCCCGGCATCCCCGGCCGGCGCCCGGGCCAGGGCGGATTCGGCGCTGCCGGCGATGGCGGTCAGCAGGTTGTTGAAGTCATGCGCGATGCCGCCGGCCAGGGCGCCCACCGCCTGCAGCCGCGCCGCCGCCGCCTGTTCCTCCGGCGGTCGCGCCAGGATGCGGGTCAGGCGCAGCACGGAGTTGCCCTCCTGCATCGGCAGCCGGCGGCGCTCCGCCTCGAAGCGCGGCGAGCCTTCGACGGCCAGCGTCACGACCCAGCGCTGGCCGGAGGCGAGCGCGGCCATCGCCTCGCTGCTGCGGTCATCGGCCAGCAGGCGCTTCAGCTTCAGGCCGGGCCGCAGCGGTAGCATCGGGCCGCAGAGCGCGGCGAAATCGCTGTTCCAGGCCACCAGGCAGTCTTCCTGGTCGACCAGGGCAAGGCCGGTGCCGGCCGCCTCCAGCACCGCCATCACCGTGGCGTCCGGGCCGGGCCGCAGGGTGCGGCTGAGCAGGGCTTGCAGCTTGCGTCGAGTTTCAGTCACGCCACTCTCCTGCTCCGGCGCCAGGCGGCGCCGGATGATTGCTTGCTGCGGTCATTTCGCATCCGTCCTGGCCGCGGCGCCACGCTGGCGCCAGACGAAGGCGATGATTTCCGCCACGGCCTGATAATGTTCCGCGGGGATTTCGGTATCCACCTCCAGCCGCCACAGGGCACGGGCGAGGGGTGGATTGGCGACGAGGGGCACGCCGGCGGCCTCCGCGGCCGCGCGGATGCGGGCGGCCATGGCATCGACGCCCTTGGCCACCAGCGTCGGCGCCGCGCTGTCGCCGCCATAGGCCAGGGCCACGGCGTAGTGGGTCGGGTTGGTGATGACGACGGCGGCCTTCGGCACCGCCGCCATCATGCGCTGCCGGCCGCGGGCCAGGCGAAGCTGGCGGCGGCGCGCCTTGAGCATCGGATCGCCTTCCGCATCCTTCGCCTCCTCCCGCAGCTCCTTGATGCTCATGCGCAGGCGGCTGAGGTGGCGGAAGCGGACCCACAGCATGTCGAGCGCGGCGATGCCCGCGAAGGCGACCAGTGCGGCCAGCATCAGGCGCAGCGCCGCGGCGCCGGCCGAGGCCGGCAGCGCGCCCGGCGCCTGGTGCAGCGAGGCCTGGAGTTCCCTGAGGTCGCCCAGCGCGAACCACAGCGCGGCGCCGACGAGCCCCAGCTTCAGCAGCGTGCGCAGGAATTCCGCGGCGGATTCGGGCGCGACCAGGCGCTTGGCGCCAGCCAGCGGGCTGATCTTGTCGAGCCGCGGCACCATCGGCTTGGCCGAGACCAGCCCGCGGGTCTGCAGCAGCGTGGCGGCGACGGCACCGAGCGCCGCGGCGGCCGCCACCGGCAGCACCGCCATCAGGCCATGCCCGGCCAGGATCTGCACCGCCTCCGCCATGACCAGTTCGTGGCTGCGTTCCATGGTGGCGCGGAGCGCGCGCAGGATAGCGGCGCCCATCGGCGGCAGCGCCAGCATGGCGGCGAGCGTGCCGGCGGCCAGCGCGGCCCAGCCCACCACCTCCCGCGACAGGGCGACCTGGCCATCCTCGCGCGCGCGCTCGATCCGCCGTGGCGTGGCGGGTTCCGACCGGTCCGCCGCATCGGCGGCCTCGCCATCCCCGGCCATGGCTCAACGCGCCCCGGGCAGGGCGAGGAAGCTGGCGCGCAGGGCCTCGGCGAAGGTCGCGATCATCGGCGGCGCCAGCAGGCCGAGCAGGGCCAGCCCGGCCAGGATCTGGCCCGGCACCGCGACGAAGAAGGTCTGCACCTGCGGCGCCAGCCGGGCGAGCAGCCCGAGCGCCACGTTCAGGACGATGGCGCCGATGACGAAGGGCGCCGCCAGGCGCAGCGCCAGCGCCAGCGCATCCGCGCCGGCCTGCGCCAGGGTGGCGGCGGCGGCACCGGCGGGGAACGGGTTGCCGGCGGGCAGCACGGCGTAGCTTTCGGCCAGCGCCCGCAGTGCGACGCCATGCAGCCCCGTCGCCATCACCAGCACCACCGCCAGCAGCCCGAGCGCACGGCCGAGCGCGGTGGCCTGCAAACCAAGGCCCGGGTCCACCACCAGCAGCCCGCCCAGCCCGATCAGCGCCGAGATCGCCTGGCCCGCCATGGCGAAGGCCAGCAGCGCCAGCCGCGCCAGGCCACCGATCCAGAGGCCGATGAGGATTTCCGTTGCCAGCAGCCGCAGCGCATCGGCGGCCTCCTGCGGCACCGGCGGCAGGCCCGGCGCGACGATCGGGAACAGCAGCGCGACCAGGGCGAGCCCGAGGCCGAGCCGCAACGGTGCCGGCACCTCCTCCTCCCCCAGTCCGGGCAGCAGCATCACCGCGGCACCGAGCCGCGCGAAGACCACCACGGCCTGGAAGGCGATGGCCGGCAGGGTCTGCAAAAGGGCGAGATCGGCCTCGTTCACGCCGCCCGACTCATGGCGCGCCTCCCAGCGCCCGGCTCATGGCGCGCCTCCCAGCGCGACCATCCGGTCGAACAGCGTGCGGGTCCAGCCTGTCATGGCGGCCAGGGTGAAGGGGCCGAGCAGCAGCATCAGCGCGCCGCCGACGACGAGCTTGGGCAGGAAGGCGAGCGTCGCTTCCTGAATCTGCGTCAGCGCCTGCACCAGCGAGACGACGAGGCCGATCACCAGGATGGCGACCAGGGGCGGACCCATCACCTGGGTGGAGACCCACAGCGCTTCGCGCAGCGCCTGGCCCATGGCCTGTTCCGACATCGGCCCTCCTGGCCCTCCACGCGCGCGCCGCTTTCGGCCCGCATCAGATCGGCATCCGCATCACGTCCTGGTACGCCGCGACCACGCGGTCGCGCAGCGACACGGCGGTCTGCAAGGCGAGCTCGGCGCGGGAGATGGCGAGCACCGCCTCCGTCACGCTGCCCTGCCCCATGAGGGCCTGGGTCGAGGTGGCCTCGGCGCTGCGGCCGACCTCGATGCCGGATTCCAGCGCGCGGGTCATCGCCGCGCCGAAACCGGTGCCGGCGGGTTCGGCGCCGGCCGGACGGGCGGCGGAGGCATAGGCGGCGGCGGCCTGGACGGCACCGACCGGCATCAGCGCGATGACCTAGCGGCGGTCATCGCAGCGCCTCGATGGCGCGGGTCAGCATGCCGCGGGTGGTCTCCAGCACGGACAGGTTGGCGCTGTAGCCGCGCTGCGCCTCCCGCATGTCCATCACCTCCACCACGCTGTCGACATTCGGCGTCTTCACGTAGCCCCGCGCATCGGCGGCGGGATGGGCCGGGTCGAAGCGCGTCGGGAAATCGCCGGGCGCGGTGCCGATGCGGGAGACGGCAACGGTCTCCGTGCCCGCGCCGGATCCGCTGCCCAGGGCGCGGTCCAGCCGGTTGGCGAAGCTGACGGTGCGGCGGCGATAGGGGTCGGCGCCGGCGGATTCCCCGGTGCTGTCGCGGTTGGCGAGGTTTTCCGCCACCACCCGCAGCCGGGTGGACTGCGCCGCCATGCCGGCGGCGGAAATGCGCAATGCGCGGTCGAGATCCATGCCTGGCCTCCTCCTGACGCCCCGCTCAGCCCTGGCGGCCGAGCGCGAGGCGGAACATGCCCGTGAAGCTGCGATGCACCTGCATGGCGAGCGCATGCGCGGTGTCGGTCTCCGCGATGCGCACCGCCTCCCGGTCCAGGGACACGGCGTTGCCATCCGGCGCGGCCTCGGCCACCGAACGATCCTCCCTTCCGCCATCGCGGGCGCGACCGCCGGCGTGCAGGTGGTTGGGGGCGGTGCGCGCCAGGGGGGGCTGCATCGTGCCGGCCAGCATGCGGGCGAAGGGCGTGAGATCCCGCGGGCGGAACTCCGGCGTGTCCGCATTGGCGATGTTCTGCGCCAGCACGGCCTGCCGCCGGTCCAGCCAGCCGAGACGCCGCGCGGCGAGGTCCAGCGGTTCGGCGCGCGGGCCGGGGCGGCTCAGTCCAGTGCCCAGACCGGGCGGGGTGAGGTTCAGGGGCTCCATGCGGCGCATCCTGCCGCGCGGACATGAATCAATGGTTGCCACCCCGGGCTGCATTGCGCGGTCCGGGGCGAATGGCATCTTCGCGGGCCGCATCAAGGATTTGTTCACCCGGGCCTGCGCCAATAGGGGCATGTCGGATGATCTCAGCCCGGGCCACGCCGCCGCCTTCCCTGACGCAGGCCTGCACGCACGCGCCGTGCAGGCGGCGATCGAGGCGATGGGCGGCACCGTGCTGATGGCGCGCGCCCTGGTGGAATCGGGGCGGCGGGTGGATCTCGAGGGGCTGGACCGCGACGCCACCGCGCTGTGTGCCGCCGTTCTCGGCCTGGCCGGGGACCAGGGAAGGCTGCTGCGCCCGGCGCTGGAGGGGCTGCTGCGGCAGGTCGACGGCCTGCTGGCCGAGGTGGCGCGCAACTGAAGCGACACGGCGCCCAGGACGGGTCGCCGGATGCAGGGGTGTCAGGATGACCGAAGCGAGCCTGCCGAGCGCGGCGCTGACCGCCCTCGCCGCATTGCTGGCCGTGCTCGCGGCGCTGCTGCTGGCCGGGCGTGCCGCACGGGCGGCCGGCATGGGCGCACGGCCGGGCAAGCGCCTGGCGGTGGAGGAGACGTTGGCGCTGGACGGCCGGCGGCGGCTGACCCTTTTGCGCTGCGAGGGCCGCCAGCTGCTGCTGCTGACCGGTGGGGCGCAGGAGGTGGTGGTGGGGTGGCTGCCGCCGGACCCGGCCGCGCCTGCGCCCGGGTCACTATCGTCCGGGGCGCCGCCGCGATGAGGTGGCTGGTCCTGGCGCTGCTGCTGCTGCCGGGCACGCTGGCGGCGCAGAGCCTGAACCTCGACCTCGGCGCGGGCCAGGCCGGGACCACGGCGCGGCTGCTGCAATTCACCGCGCTGATCGGGCTGCTGTCGCTGGCGCCGTCGCTGCTGGTGATGATGACCGCCTTCGCGCGCATCGCCATCGTGCTGGCCCTGCTGCGCAGTGCCATCGGCGCGCCCTCCATCCCGCCCAACCCGGTGCTGATCGGCCTCGCGCTGTTCCTGACCCTGTTCGTGATGGAGCCGGTGCTGCTGCAATCCTGGCAGCAGGGCATCCTGCCGATGGCGGAGGGGCGCATCGGCGAGCTTGCGGGGATGCAGGCGGCGGCCGAGCCGTTCCGACTCTTCATGGCGGCCCAGGTGCGCGACGACGACCTGGCGCTGTTCCTCGACCTCGCGGACCTGCCGATGGTGGGCGCGGCGGAGGCGCCGTGGCGGGCGCTGACTCCGGCCTTCATGGTCAGCGAATTGCGCCGCGACTTCGAAATCGGGTTCCTGGTGTTCCTGCCCTTCCTGGTGATCGACCTGGTGGCGGCCAGCCTGCTGATGTCGCTCGGCATGATGATGCTGCCGCCGACCGTGGTGGCGCTGCCCTTCAAGCTGGCCTTCTTCGTGCTGGTCGATGGCTGGCGGCTGATCGCGGGAAGCCTGGTGCAGGGATTCGCGCCGGGCTGAGCGCGGTGCGGCGCCGGTGAAATGCGCGAAACCAAATAGTCGTTGCGCCGCTTGCGCCGCGCGCCGCACCGTCAGGTTCCGTTTTTCCGGGGTGCGTCATGCCACGCTGGATCATCGCCCTGTCGCTGGTCTGCGCGTTGTCGGCGACTCTGCTCGGCGCCCTTTGGGCGACGCTGCTGCCGGCCCGGGCCGCCCTGGCGCAGGCGCCGGCGCGGGAATCGCGCATTGTCCAGTGCAGCGTGCCGGCGTCCCGCGACGTGCCGTGGCAGGTGGGGTCCGGCTTCATGGTGCTGGGCGATGTCGCGCAGCACCTGACCGTCAGCGCGCCGGCACTGCCGTTGCAGGCGGTGCGGCAAACCTCCAAGGCCGTGCCGACGCTGGAGCTGACGTTGTCCCGGCCGAGCTGGTTGACGCCTGTGGAATGGCGCAACGCCTGGTTCGAGGCGGTGGTGTATCCCGCCGACCGATCGCCGGTGGCCTTGCGGGAAGCCGACCTGACGCGCGGCACGGTGCTGCCGCCAACACCAAATGACGACGAGACGACCGTTTCCGCCGTCTTCCCGGCACTGGAGGCGGGATGGCGACCTTCCTACTGGGAGGTGGTGCTGCTGCTTTGCGTCGATCCGGTGGAATCGCTGAACCCGCTGCGGGCGAATGGCCGGGAGCTGCGCGCCTATGCGCGGCAGCCGATGTTCGTCTCCAAGCTGCGCACCTCGGCCTCGGCCGGGCTGGCGACGAGCCTGCTGGCCTATCTGCTGCTGGGCTTCGCGGCGATGCAGATCCATCAGCGGCAATATGCGCATAGCCGCGCGCTGCTCGGCAGCGGCGCGCCGAGTGCCTATGGCTATGCGCTGCGGCCGACGGTGATCGCGCAGGACAGCTTCGGCTATTGCAGCCTTTCGCGCTTCCAGGTGCTGCTGTTCACGCTCGTGCTGGCCGGCGTCTATGCGTATGTGATGGCGCGGACCGGGGAGTTGCCGAACCTCAGCACCAGCGTGCTGACGCTGCTCGGCGTGACGCTGACGGGTTCCACCCTGGCGCGGCTGACCGAAGGCTCGGTGATGCACACGCAGAACCGCATGTGGCTGTTCGGCACCGGCGTGCTGGACCCGGCGCCGCGGCTGCCGCGCTGGACGGACCTGGTGGAATCCGATGGCGAGATCGACGTGACGCGGGTGCAGGCGCTGCTGTTCAGCCTGTTTGCCGCGATCGCGCTGGTGGTCACCGGCACCGGCGACCTGGCCAATTTCGAGATTCCGGACCAGCTGGTGACGCTGATCGGCATCAGCCAGGCGGTCTATGTCGCCGGCCGCGCCCTGCCGCGGGATTCGGCGAAGCGGCTGAACGAGGAAGTGGCGGCGATCCGCGATGCGGAAGCGCGCGCGCTGGCCAACCCGGCGGACGCAACCGCATTGAAGGATTTCGAGACGGCGCGCAACGCGGTGGCGGCCTCGCTGCGCGACGTGTTCAGCGAGCGGTTCCAGGACATGCGGCTGCGGACGCTGAGGCCCGGCGACCGGGTGCCGCCGGCGGTGGAGCCGGCCTGAGGCTGCGCGCCGTCAGCCCCGCGGCAGGTGCATGCCGATGTAGGGCGGCAGGTTGAAGGCACCGACATGGATTTCGGGAGTCCAGTAGCGCGTGGTGTCCAGCACGCCGGCGACATCGGCGCGGCGGCGGATCTCGGCGACGTCCACATGCCGGCAGCCGGCATCCTTGGCGGCCCAGCCCAGCGTCATGAAGCCGCCGACATAGGTCGGCACGGCGGCGACATAGGCGAAGACGTCGGGGAAGGATTTGGCGCGGCGGAGCGAGGTCTGGCGCAGTTCCTCCGCCTGCATGAAGGGCACGCCGCACTGGTTCACCACCAGGCCGCGGTCGGACAGCAGGCGGGCGCAGTTCGCGTAGAACTCGTCGGTGAACAGTACCTCCCCCACCCCGATGGGATCGGTGCTGTCGACGATGACCACGTCGTAGCTGCCGGCCTCGGCCTGGCGGACATGGTCTATGCCGTCGCCGACGATGACGGTGGCGCGCGGGTCGGTCCAGGCATCGCCGCCGATGCCGGGCAGGTGTTCCTTGGCGAGGCGGATGACCTCCCCGTCGATTTCCACCATCACGGCACGCTCGACGGTGCGGTGCTGCAGCACGCGCCGCAGCACGCCGCCATCGCCGGCGCCGATGATCAGCACGCGCTTCGCGTCGCCATGCGCCAGCAGCGGCACATGGGCGAGCATTTCCTGGTAGACGAACTCATCCGCCTCCGTGATCTGGACCACGCCGTCCAGCAGCATGACGCGGCCATGCAGGTGGCTTTCGAAGATGCGGATGTCCTGGAACTCCGACTTCACATGCGCCAGGTCGCGCTTCACCAGGAAGCGCTGGCCCCATTCGGCGTAGAGCGTCTCGTTCACCCAGGTCTCGTCGGCCATCGTCGCTCTCCGCACGCGAAAAAAGGGCGGACCCTGCGGTCCGCCCCGAACCCGTCCGGCCCCTGGGGGCCGGGATCAGCCGATCAGGCCGCGCTTGTGCTCGGCAAGCTGCACGCGCTCGGCAAGGAAGCCCTTCTTCAGCGCCGGCAGCGCCTTGTAGGGGTCGCAGTCGCCGCAGACGAAGATGTCGAGCGCCGCGTAGTCGCGTTCCGGCCAGGTGTGGATCGACACATGGCTTTCGGCCAGCACCAGCACGCCGCTGACGCCACCATTCGGGGAGAAGTGGTGGAAGTGGCCGTGCAGGATGGTGGCGCCGGTGGCCAGCGCGCCCTCGCGCAGCACCGCGTCGATATGGTCGGGGTCGTCGAGATTCGTCGCCCCCCACAGGTCGATGATCAGATGCGTTCCCGCATACCGCACGCCGTTGCGATGGACGAAATAGTCCTTCGTTTCCGCCGAGCGGTTCTCATCAATCTGGGCGTCGCTCGGGAGATCCGAGACCATCCCCAGTTGGACGAGAGCTTCCATGTTCAGGGCTCCTTCCAGCCAGCAGATGACCGGGATGATCGCTCGCCGCGGGAGTGCGGCTGTTCAAAGCAGATCGGGTCAAGGCGGCGGCATATGGGGCAAAGCCGGGGGGGGTGCAAGCGAAATCGGGACCGAACGCCGCAAAAAAACATGGTCCCCCCCCGGGGGGGACCGGTAAACGCTCCGGCCCCCCCCGGGGGGTCGCCGGAAGATCATCTTGTCACAGGGGTTTCGCTCCGAAACCCGTCCAGTCGGGAGGGCAGGCCGCGCGCGACATCAAGCTCCCGGCCCAGGCGTGGCAGGTCGGACAGGCCGGCGACGCGGTCCGCCGTGAGCAGGGTGAAGGCGTCCGAGAGCGTGCCGCCCATGCGGCCCTGTTCTTCCGCCCGCAACGCCGCCAGCGCCGAATCGTCGCCGGCCAGCGTCAGCAGCGCCGCCAGGCGGGCGACCAGGGGCTGGTGTTCGGCGAGGAGCGGCGCGGGCGGCGGCGGGGCCACGGCATCCAGGTGCTGGCGCAGTGCGGCGGCGGCACCCGGCCAATCCTGCTTCTCCTCCAGCAGCGTCGCGAGTTCGGCCGCCGCCGCGGGGCCTGCGGCGCGGTATCGCGCAACCGCCTCCGGCACCCGCCCGGCACGCGCCAGGGCACGGGCCTCCAGCAGGTGACGCTGCCGGGTGAGATCGGGCGACAGCCCCTCCCCCGCCGTATCGGCAAGCGCGGCCAGCGCCGCCGGGTGGTCGCCGGCCGCCAGGCCAAGGCCGGCGAGGCGGGCGCCGATGCGGCCGCGCGCCTCGGCATCCGGGGCGCGGGCGATGGCGCCGCGCAGCACGTGGCTGGCGCGGTCCAGCAGGTCCAGCGCCGCCAGCCGGTCCGCCAGCGAACCAAGGGCCCGTTCGGACGCCTCGCCCGGCGGCAGCATCTCCGCATGGGCGTCGTAGAGGACCACCGCTTCCAGCGGCGGCGCCTTGTCCAGCGCGCCGAGCAGGGCGGCGACCTGCCGCTCCCGCAGGCCGGGGGCGAGGTCGGGGAAGATCGCCGCCGTCTCCCGCAGCAGGTCGAAGGCGCCGCGCCAGTCGCCGGCCTGCTGGCGCAGCTCCGCGAGGCGGGACCGGCCCTCGGTCTCCAGCGCATCGCCGCGCCAGGCGGCGAGGGTGGCTTCGAGCGCGGCGGCGGCGCCGGCGGCGTCGATCAGGCCGGTTGCAAGCCGCAGTTCGGCGGCGCGGCGCATGGCGATGGCCCGCGCCCGGCGGTCGCGGCCGGCGGCCAGGGCGTCGTAGGCGGCCAGCGCCGGGGCCGTGGCGCCCTCGGCTTCCAGGATGCGGGCACGGGCGAGCGCCAGGGGCGGATCCTCCTGGTCCCGCGCCGCGAGCAGGCGGCGGGCGGCGGCGGGCTCGCCCCCGGCGGCCAGCGCCTCCGCCGCCAGGGGCGCGAGGCGGGCCTGCAACGGCTCGGGGTAGGCCAGCAGCAGCGGCAGGCCGGCGGCGACGGCGGCGGCGCCATCCTGGCCGCGCGCGGCGGCGAGCAGGCCGCGCCACAGCGCCACCTCGTCGTTTTCGGGCAGGCGCGGGTGGTCCAGGCCGCCGGCTTCCGCC
Source organism: Falsiroseomonas sp. E2-1-a20 (assembly GCF_051433195.1). NCBI lineage: Bacteria > Pseudomonadati > Pseudomonadota > Alphaproteobacteria > Acetobacterales > Roseomonadaceae > Falsiroseomonas > Falsiroseomonas sp. E2-1-a20. The sequence goes on from NZ_JBHMFT010000012.1 coordinate 20,484, forward strand.
AGGCGCCCGGACAGCAGGGCGGTGGCGCCGGCCAGGGCGCGGGCGCGCGGGGTTTCGGCCAGCGCCGGATCCTCCCGCGTCGCCAGGCCCACCATGGCCTGCGCTTCCTGTGGCAGGCCCAGCGCCAGCAGGGCTTCCGCCGCCTGCAACCGGGGCGGGCCGCGGCCGAGCGGCGGGCTGGCGGCCACGGCGGCGGTGGCGCCGCGGGCACGTTCCTGCAGCGCGGTCAGCGACTCGGCCGGCAGGTCGAAGATGCGGGTCATGGACGCGGCGGCCGCGGCGGCGCCCGGCGTCTCGGGGCCGAGCGCCAGCTCCGCGCCGGGCGCGGCGCCGGCCACGAAGCGGCCTTCCAGCACCCGCAGCGTCACGGTATCGGCGCGCGGCAGCAGCGCGGCGCCGAGGCGGGTCGGCAGCAATTCGAAGATCGCGGCGCGGCGGCCGGCGGGCACGGCTTCCGCCCCGTCCCGGACGGTGCCGACCAGCAGCGAGGTGCCGGTCTCCGGGTCGAGGACGGAGACGCTGCCGAGGCCGCGTGTGGCGCGCAAGACCAGGCGGATCGGCGGGCCGGGTTCGACCTCCGGCAGGATGGCGCGCAGCGCGACCTCGCCGGCGGGCTGGTCGAGCAGCCAGGCCTGGCCTTCCCGCCGCAGGCGCGGATTGGGCAGGGCCGCGGCCGGCAGGCGCAGCGTCGTCGCCTGCGGGCCGCTGCTGGTTTCGGCATTGGCGAAGGTTGGATCGGCGCGGAGTGCCGTGAGGTCGAGCGGCTGCGGCTGGTCCAGCACCAGCATCCACAGGCCGCCGCGGCGGAACAGCGCGGCACCGGTCTCCGCGCCGGCCGGGATGGACAGCGTGGGGCCGGGCAGCAGGCGGATGGCGAGGCCGGGCGTGGCGGCGGGCGATGTCACAGGTGCGGGGACTGGCGACGGGGCGGGCGGCGCCAGCGGTTGCACGGACACCGGTTCCCGCGGTGCGGCCTGCACGATGACGGGTGCCTCGGCGGGCGGCGGCACGGCGCGCTGGAAGGGCGCGTTCCCGGCCGGTGCCGGGCGGGCGGCCGGTGCAACGGACCCTGCCGGTGGCGCCACATTTTGCGCCGGGCGGGCTGATGCGGCGGGCGTGTCGCGCCTGGCATCCAGCAGGTCCAGCACCACGCGGTTGCCGAGCCGGAAATGTCGCAGGCGCGTGCCGGGCGCGGTGGTGATCTCGGCGCGGGCGCCGTCCGAGGTCAGGCCGCGCAGGTTGCGGACCGGGCGCCGCGCTGCGGCCAGGTCGAAGGCGGCGGGGCTGGCGAAGTGCAGGACGATGCGGCCCTCGCTTTCCTCCACGCGGTAGTCGACCGTGGCGGGCCAGTCGAACACCACCCGGCCGAAGCCGGGATGGTCACCGACGCGCACGCCGACCCGGTCCTGCGCCAGGACAGGGGCCGCGACCAGGAGGGCCAGGGCGAGGCCGGCCGCGCCGGAAAGGCCACGCAACATCCGCCTGCCCTTCCCGTGCCGCGCCATGGTCAGTCGAAATCCGCCAGCAGCTTGTCGATATCGGCCTGGCTGACGCCGGCGCCGGGAAGCTGCGGGCCATGCGCCAGGCGGCGGCCCTCGGTTTCGGGCTCCGCGGGCGGGGCCGGCGAAGGGTCGGGTGGTGGCCCATGGGCGGCGGCGGCGCCGAAACGGGAGGTGACCTGCGCAACCCGCGCCTCGATCGCCTTCAGTGCCGAGACCACCTTGCCGATGCGCTGGCCGGTGATGTCCTGGAAGCTGCAGGCTTCGTAGATGCGGGTGACGGCGGTGCCCAGCGCCTCCGCCTCCGCCCCGCCGACGCGCGCGGCGACGCCTTCCAGCGTCTCGCACACATCCAGGATCTCGTTGGTCGCGGCGGCGGTGTGGCCGACGATCGCATCCAGCTCATCCGTCGCCGTCGGGATGTGGCTGATGGTGATGTCCTCGACCTGCAGCGAGGCGATTTCCTGCTTGGCGCGCGCCACGGTGCGGCCGAGCCCTTCCAGCTCCGCCAGCAGCGAGGCCTCGACCAGCGTCAGGTCGCCGGACATGCTGCCGAGCACGGCGCGCACGGCCGCGTCGATGCGCGCATCGCCTGCGACGATCCGCGCCGCCTCCGGGTCCACGGGCGCGATGATTCCGTCAGGCATTCGCCATCACCTTCTCGATCTTGCCGCGCAGCGTCTCGGCGTTGAAGGGCTTGACGATGTAGTTGGAGACGCCGGCCTGCTTGGCGGCGACCACGTTTTCCGTCTTGCTCTCGGCGGTGATCATGATGAAGGGGGTGGATTTCAGCCGCGCGTCGGCGCGCACCTCCTTCAGCAGGTCGAGGCCCGTCATCGGCGCCATGTTCCAGTCACTGATGACCAGGCCGAAATTGCCGGCGCGCATCTTGGCCAGCGCCTCCGTCCCGTCCATCGCTTCCTCGACATTCTCGAAGTCGAGCTGCTTCAGCAGGTTGCGGATGATCCGCAGCATCGTCTTGTAGTCGTCCACGATGAGGACCGACGTGTTCTTGTCCATCTGGCCATGCGCCCTTTCAACCGATCCATCCGCCATCCTGGCGCCACCTACTGTGCCGCGACGCGGCCGGCGCGCAGGCGCGCCAACTCCGCCGTCAGCAGCCGCGCCCGGTCCGGGCGCATGGCGCCCATCACCGGTGCGGCCTTCGCTTCCCGCATCTGGTCCATCAGCCGGACCAGGACGGGCATTTCCAGCTCGTCGAAGATCACCGCCGCGTCGCGCGGCCGCATGCCTTCGTAGAGCTTCACCAGGCCCCGCATCCCGGCTTCCTCGCGGGTCGCGCGGTCCTGTTCCATCGCCTCCAGCCGGCGTTGCAGCGCGACCAGTTCCTCGACGCGCTGGGCCAGGCGGCGCTCGGCGGCGGCGACCAGGGTTTCGCGGGCGACGGCCTGCGCCTCCCGCTGCTCGATCGCGGCGCGGCGGGCGCGCAACTGCTCCAGCACTGCGCGTTCCGCGGCCTGTTCGGCGGCGGGTGCGGGCGACGTGGGTGGCGGCGCCGCAGCCGGCGCGGCGGCGGCCGGCGGCGTTGTGGGCGCCTGGGCCTGGGGCGCCTGGGACTGGGGCGCCTGGGACTGGGGCGCCTGGGCCTGAGCCTGGGCGATCCCCGGCCACGCCACCTCGCCCGCGCGCCACAGGCGTTCCGCCTTGACCACGGCGAGCAGCGCCATCAGGCCGAAGCAGACCGGCAGCAGGCGGAGGCGCGGGATCGTCATCGGCCACCCCGCAGCGCCCGCAACAATTCGCGCTCGGCCTCGCTGCGCGGCGCGGGGCCGGCGGCGGGCGGCGGTTCGGCGGCGGCCGGGCGGGCCTGGCGCACCAGGCCATCCAGCCGGTCGGCCAGCATCTCCGCGCGTTCCGTCAGGAAGCGCAGATCCTCGCGCAGCGGCGTCGCTTCCGCCACGCGCTCGGCGACGTTGCGGCCGGCCTGTTCGGCGGTGGCGCGCAGCCGCGCCAGCGTGGCCTCCGCCGCATCCCCCGCGGCGGAGATGCCGGCGGCGCCGGCCTCCATCGCGGCACCCTCGCGGCGCAGCGCGGCGATCTGGCGTTCCAGCCGCCAGCCGAAGGGCACCGCGATGGCCAGCAGCAGCAGCAGCGCGCCCTGGGCGGCCCACTCGATCAGGCTCATGCGCCGCGTCCCTCCAGCCGGGCCTGGATCGCCGCCGGCGATACCTCCCGCCCATTGTCGATGCGCACGGCGAGGCGATTCTCCCGCCGGCCGAGTTGCCCCTCGAACAGCGGCACGTCGCCGCAGCGCAGCCGCACCGGCGCGCCGGAGGGCGAGGCCAGCATCAGGCGATCGCCGACATTCAGCCGCAGCACCTGCGACAGCAGCATGGTCTGCTCATCCAGCACCACGTCCAGCGCCACCTCGGTCTGGCGCAGTTCCTCCGCCAGGTGGGTTTCCCAGATGCTGTCGCGGCCGAAGCGTTCGCCCATGAATTGCTGCAGCAGCAATTCGCGCACCGGCTCCAGCGTCGCATAGGGCAGCAGGATGTCGATGAGGCCGCCGCGATCCTCCATGTCCACCCGTAGCCGGGCCAGCACGGCGGCGTTCGACAGGCGGGAGACGGCGGCGAAGCGCGGATTGACCTCCAGCCGGTCGAAGCGGAAGTCGATCGGGCACAGCGGCTCGAAGGCCGCGCGCAGGTCGCCGAGCACCACGGTGATCAGGCGCTCGACCAGCGTGCGCTCGATGGTGGTGTAGGGCCGGCCCTCGATGCGCATGGCGGCGGTGCCCCGCCGGCCGCCGAGCAGCACGTCCACCACCGAATAGATCAGGCTGCTGTCGACCACGACCAGCCCGTAATTGTCCCACTGCTCCGCCTTGTAGACCGCCAGCATGGCGGGCAGCGGGATGGAGTTCAGGTAGTCGCCGAAGCGCAGCGACGTCATCGCGTCGATACTGATCTCGACATTGTCGGAGGTGAAGTTGCGCAGCGTGGTGGACATCAGCCGGACCAGGCGATCGAACACGATCTCCAGCATCGGCAGGCGTTCATAGGCGATCAGGCCCGCGGAGATGATGCGCTCGATGCCGCTTTCGGCATCGTCGCCGGAGGGGCCGTTCTCGAAGCCCAGCAGGCTGTCGATCTCGGCCTGGTTGAGCACGCGCGCGGCATCGGCGGGCGGCGGGCCGGGGGCGGGCGCATCGTCGAAGGGGTCGGGCGCGCCGGCGGCATCGACCGAGGCGCCCCAGGCGGCGGCGAGTTCGTCCTCCTCCGGCGTGCCGCTCATTGGACCAGCATTTCCAGGAACAGCACGTCGGTGATGCGGGCCGGATGGGCGGCGAGCGTGGCGCGGGCGATCAACTCCTCCCGCAGCCGGTGCGTGCCGGCGCTGCCGCGCAGCTCATCCGGCCGCACCTCCCGCAGGTAGGTCTGGAACAGATCGAGCAGGCGCGGCATCGCCGCGGTCACCGCGGCCGCGTCCTCTGCCTTGCTGATCTCGAGCTTGGCGCGCAGGCGGACGAAGACCGGGCGGCGGCCTGGCGCGTTCAGGTTGGTGATGATTTCCGGCAGCTCGACGAAGGCGGGCGGGCTGCGCGGTGGCGGCGCGGGCTCGGCGGGGGTTTCGGCGGCGGGCGGTTCCGCGTTCAGGCCGAGCAGGCCGGGCAGGATGCCGCTGAACCACAGCCCGGCCCCGGCGCCGAGCAACAGGACGGGCAGCAGGATCAGCAGCAGCTTCTTCCTGCCGCCGCCTTTCTTCGGGTCGGCCGGGGCCGCCCCCGCCGCCGCATCCATCTTGGCTGCCGCCGCCATTCGTCCGTCCGAGCCTTCCTGCCGTGTCCGTGTCGCGTCGTCCTCCGGGCACCATGACGCAGCGGGCTTGAGGGAGGGTTAAAGCGACCGGTGTTTGCCGGGTGGCGGCGAATTCTGCCGGACGGGCGGCAGAAGCTGCGCGGCCCGGGCGCGCACCGGCTGGCACACGGCTTGCCCTGTGCCTGGCGGAACGCGGAGCCTGATCGACCCATGGACAGCCCCGGCTACATCGTCCTGTCGCGCCTGGTGGCGCAGAGCCGCGCCTCGGCGGTGACGGCGAACAACATTGCCAACGCCGATACGCCGGGCTTCCGCGCCGCGCGGCCGCTGTTCGGCACGGTGCTGGAGCGGCAGCTGGATGCGGCGGTCCCCTCCGGCGGCCGCGACCTGGCCTTCGCGCAGGACCGCGCCACCTGGCGCGACACGGCGCCGGGGCCGCTGGCCGCCACCGGCAACCCGCTGGACCTGGCGCTGGCGGCGCCGGAGGGATTCTTCGCCGTGGAGACGCCGCGCGGCGAACGCTTCACCCGCGCCGGCCGCTTCACGCTGGACAATGAGCGACGCGTGGCGGACGCCGAAGGCAACCCGGTGCTGAGCACCACCGGCCAGCCGATCCGCGTCGCCGAGGGCGACAGCCGGATCGAGGTGATGGGCGACGGCACGCTGCGCACCGAGACCGGCCCGGTGGCGCAGTTGCGCGTGGTGCGGTTCGAGGACCGGCAGCGGCTGAACGCGGAGGGCGACCGGCTGTTCGCGGCGCCGGAGGACATGCCGGGCGAGGCGGTGGAGCGTCCCGGCGTGGTGCAGGGCGCGATGGAGGGCAGCAACGTCCGCCCGGTGATCGAGCTGACCCGGATGACCGAGGACCTGCGGGAATTCCAGTTCGTGGCGCAGATGGCGGAACGCGAGGGCGAACGGCTGGGCAGCGCGGTGGAGCGGATATTGCGGCGGAAGTAGCGCGGCGGCGCGGCCCCCCTCACCCCGACCCTCTCCCCCCATTGGGGGGAGAGGGAGAGAAAAAGGAACAAGAAGAATGCGCAGCCTGCATATCGCCGGGACCGGCATGATGGCCCAGCAGACCAACGTCGAGGTCATCTCCAACAACATAGCGAACATGAGCACCACCGGCTACAAGCGCCGGCGCGCGGAATTCCAGGACCTGATCTACCAGAACATGCGCCGCGTCGGCTCGCAGTCCGCCGATACCGGCAGCGTGCTGCCCTCCGGCGCGCAGGTCGGGCTCGGCGTGAAGACCGGGGCGGTGTACCGGATCTCGGAACAGGGCAGCCTGTCGCAGACCGAGAACCGCTTCGACATGGCGATCCGCGGCAACGGCTATTTCCAGGTCACGCTGCCCTCCGGCGAGACCGCCTATACCCGCGACGGCACCTTCGCGCTGTCGCCGGAAGGCATCATCGTCACGGCCGATGGCTACGTGGTGCAGCCCGGCATCGCGGTGCCGGCGGCGGCGCGCGACGTGACCATCAACGCGACGGGCGAGGTGCTGGCCAAGCTGGACGGCCAGGTGGACCCGCAGAATGTCGGGCAGATCCAGCTCGCCATCTTCGCCAACGAGACCGGGCTGGAGGCGGTGGGCGACAATCTGCTGCTGGCGACGCCGGGCTCCGGCGCGGCGCAGCAGGGGGCGGCGGGCACGCCGGGCTTCGGCCAGGTGCTGCAGGGCTTCGTCGAGACCAGCAACGTGAACGTGGTGCAGGAGATCACCAACCTGATTACCGCGCAGCGCGCCTATGAGATGAACAGCAAGGTGATCTCGGCCAGCGACGAGATGCTCTCCACCCTGTCGCGGCTGCGGTGAGCATGATGCGCCGGCTGCTGCTGCTGCTGCTCTGCCTCGGCGCCCCGGCGGCGGCGCAGGACCTGCCCACGCTGCGGCCCTTCGCGACGGTGGAGGACGCCACCGTGCGGCTGGAGGACCTGTTCGACGGGCTGGGGGCGCGCGGCGCGACGGCGCTCGGCCCGGCGCCGCCGCCGGGGCAGCGGCTGGTGGTGGAGGCGGCGCAACTGGCCGCCATCGCCCGGCGGCACGACATCGCCTGGCAGCCCAGCGGCGGCGCCGATCGCGTGGTGCTGGACCGGCCGGGCCGCGCCCTGACGGAGGAGGAGGTGCTGGATGCGCTGCGCCAGGTGCTGGGGCCCCAGGGGGTGGAGGAGGCGGCGGACCTCGTGCTGAGTGGGTTCAGCGCGCCGCTGCTGCCGCCCGCCGCCCTGCCGCAGATCCTGGTGGAACAGGCGCGCTACGAGGCCGGCAGCGGACGCTTCGGCGCCAGCCTCGCCGTGACGGCGGAGGGCATGAAGACGCAGCGCATCCGGCTCGCGGGCCGCGTGGTGGCGACGCATCCGGTGCTGGTCGCGGTGCGGCGGATGGCGGTGGGCGAGGTGCTGCGGCCGGAGGATGTGCGGCTGGTGCGGCTGCCGTCCAGCCAGGGCCGCCCCGGTGCGGCGGAGCGTGCCGACCAGGCGGTGGGACAGGCGCTGCGGCGGCCGGCGGCGGCGGGGCAGCCGCTGCTGCTGGCGAGCCTGGCGCCGCCGCTCGTGATCGAGCGCGGTGCCACGGTGACCCTGCACTACGAGACACGCGGGCTGGCCATCACGGCGCAGGGGCGCGCCATGGAAGGCGCGGCGCGCGGGGCGGTGGTGCCGGTGATGAATCTCGGCAGCCGGATCATCGTGGAGGGGCGCGCGATGGGGCCGGGCCAGGTGCGGGTGGAGGCGGGGCGATGAGGCGCCTTGCCCTGGTGCTGCTGCTGGCCCTGCCGGCCTGTGAACGCCTCTCGGAGGTTGGGCGGGCCCCGATGATGGCGGCGATGGACAACCCGACCGCCGCGCCGGGCTACCAGCCGGTGTCGATGCCGATGCCGGCGGCGCAGACGCCGAACCATGGCGGCAACAGCCTGTGGCGCCCCGGCAGCCGCACCTTCCTGCGCGACCAGCGGGCCGCGGCGGTGGGCGACCTGATCACGGTGCTGGTCAGCATCCAGGACACCGCGCAGTTGCAGAACACCACGGCGCGCGAGAGGGAGGGGACGGATACCATCGGCCTGCCGCGGCTGTTCGGCCTGGAATCCTCGCTGACGCGCATCCTGCCGAACACCATCGATCCCTCCGCCCTGGTGCAGACCAACGGCGCGCAGACCACCAACGGCACCGGCTCCGTCCGCCGGACGGAAACGGTGACGCTGCGGCTGGCAGCGACCGTCACGCAGGCGCTGCCGAACGGCAACCTGGTGGTGGCCGGCCGGCAGCAGGTGCGGGTGAACCATGAGTTGCGCGACCTGCAGGTGACGGGCGTGATCCGGCCGCAGGATATCGGCAGCGACAACACGGTGCGGCACGACCGGCTGGCGGAGGCGCGGATCGCCTATGGCGGGCGGGGCACCATCTCCGATGTCCAGGCGCCGCGGATCGGGCAGCAGCTCCTGGACATCGTCTCGCCGTTCTGAGCCGGTTTATCTGGCGCATTCTCCGAGTCGTCAGGCGTATCCGCCCGACTCGTCAATGCTTCAGATCACGGCCGGCCGGCGGCGCTGGATCAATTGCAGCAGCAGCACGCCGCCGCCGAAGACGATGCCGATGCCGTCCGTCAGCAGGCCCGGCTTGATCAGGGCGAGGGCGGCGATGAACAGCGCCACCCTTTCCCACATCGGCATCGGCCGCAGCAGGTAGGCGTGCAGCGAGGCAGCCAGCAGCAGGCAGCCGGCGGTGGCGCTGGCGACCGCGAAGATCACCTCGCTCCAGGTGCCGATCAGCAGCAGGGCGGGCTGGAAGACGAAGATGAAGGGCACGATGAAGCCGGCCGCGCCGATCTTCATCGCGGCCCAGCCGGAACTCCACATGTCCGTCTTGGCGAGGCCGGCGGCGGCGAAGACCGCCAGCGCCACCGGCGGGGTGATGGCGGACAGGATGGCGAAGTAGAAGGCGAACAGGTGCGCCGCCGGCACCACCACGCCCATGGCGATCAGCGCCGGCACCAGCAGCGAGACCATGACGATGTAGGCCGGCGTGGTCGGCATCCCCATGCCGAGGATGATGCCGGCCATCATGGTCAGGATCAGCGCGAAGATCAGGTTGTTGTTGGCGACGTTGACGACGAGCTGGGTGAAGGTGATGCCGAGGCCGGTGAGTGCGATCAGCCCGATGACGATGCCGGCGCAGGCGCAGGCCATCGCGATGCCGAGCGAGTTGCGCGCGCCGTCCAGCATCGCATCCCACACCCCGCCGAGGGTCACATGGTGGCGGCTGTTGGCGCGCAGCGCGGCGGCCGGGAAGCAGGACAGGGTCGCGACCAGCGCCACCAGCGGCGCGGAATAGCCGCCGAACAGGCCGATGATGATGACCAGGATCGGCAGGAACAGGTGCCAGCTTTCGCGCATCACGTCGCCGAGGCGCGGCACCTCGTGGTCCGGCAGGCCGGCGAGGCCGGCGCGCTTCGCCTCGAAATGCACCGCGGCGAAGGTGGCGACATAATAAAGGAGTGCCGGGATCAGCGCCCAGGTGACGACCTGGAGGTAGGAGACGCCGAGGAACTCCGCCATGACGAAGGCGGCCGCCCCCATGATCGGCGGCATGATCTGCCCGCCGGTGCTGGCCACCGCCTCCACGCCCGCGGCGAATTGCGGACGGAAGCCGCTGCGCTTCATCAGCGGGATCGTCACCTGCCCCGTCACCATCACGTTGGCGACGGCGGAGCCGGAGACGGAGCCGAACAGGGAGGAGGACACCACGGCGACCTTGCCCGGTCCGCCGCTGCTGCGGCCGGTCAGGGCGAGCGCGAAATCCATGAACAGCTTGCCGACTCCCGATCTCTCCATGAACGAGCCGAACAGCACGAAGATCACGACGAAGCCGGCGGAGACGCCGAGCGTCGAGCCGAAGATGCCGTCCGTGGTCAGGTACAGCTGGTCCAGGATCGCCAGCGCGCCGACGTCGGTGAAGAAGTAGGACCACACCAGGAAGACGCTGGCGGTGATCGGCAGGGCGAGGCCGATGACGCGGCGCGTCGCCTCCAGGATCAGGACCGTCAGCAGCCAGCCGCCGATGATGTCCGCGGGGCGCGGGTCGTCGATGTAGGGAATGCGGTTGACCAGCCAGTCATACTCCACGAACAGCCGGCCGACGGCCCAGATGGACAGGGCGCAGAGCAGCCAGTCCTCCGGTCCCGGCGCGCGGCGTTCGCCATCCTGGCCCTTCCGCAGCGGGAACATGATGAAGACCAGCGACATGGCGAACAGCAGGTGGGTGCCGCGGAAGATCACCGCCTCGGGCGGCGACAGGGCGATGGCCCACATGTGGTAGATCGCCATCGCCGCGGCGATGGTGCCGGCCAGGCCGTGCATGGCGCGCGCGTAGGTCATCCGCTGGTCCTAATCGAATGGGCGGTCGGGGCCTGCCGCTGCGGCAGGCCCCAGGTGGTCAGCGGCTCAGCGGGCAGCGGCTTCGCGGTAGAAGCGGGCGGCACCGGGGTGCATCGGCACGCCGATATCGGCCGCGGCGGTCGCCGGCGTGCTGTTGCGCATGGCGCTGACGATGTTGCGCAGCGTGTCCACGTTGTCCCACAGCAGCTTCACCATCTGGTAGACCTGCTCCTCGTTGCGGTCGCAGTTGGTGATCAGGTGCGCGGTGTAGGTGATCTGCACCGGCGTGCCCTGCTGCTGCGGATAGGTGTTGGCCGGCAGCGCCTCCCCCTGGTAGCCCGGGTTGATGGCGCGCATGCGCTCCACATAGGGCGCCAGGTCGATGATCCGCATCTGCCGCGCGCTGGCCAGGTCCATCACGGAGCTCGCCGGGATGGTGGTGCCGAGGGTGAAGACCTGCGCATGGCCGTCCCGCAGCAGGCCCACCGCATCGGTGTAGCTGGACTGGAAGCTGGCGCGCACGTCGCTGTAGGACATGCCGGCGGCCTGCAGGATGTGCTGCGTGACCACTTCCGCCGTGTTGCCGCGCGGCTGCAGCGCGATCGGGCGGCCGCGCATGTCCTCGATCCGGTTGATGCCGGAATCGGCCAGCGCGATCACCTGGAACCACTGCGGGTACAGCGAGCCGATGTTGCAGACATTGCTCACCTTCTCCGGGAAGGGGGCGTTGCCGGCGATGCCGTCGACGGTGCTGATGGAGTTGCCGAAGGCGACGCTGGCGCGGCCGCCGCCGATGCCACGGACATTGGCGACGCCGGCACCCGGCAGGGTCTGCACGGTGATGCCGGGGATGGCGCGTTCCCAGATGTTCTTCAGCGCGCCGGCAATCGGCACCCAGGCGCCGCCCTGCGGGCCGGTCATGAAGCGCAGGGTCTCCTGAGCCGAGACGGGGGCGGCGAGGGACAGGCTGCCGGCAAGGCCGAGCGCCATCACCGCGGTGAGGTTCTTCATTTTATCATCTCCCAGCAAGTTCTTGGACGGCCCTGTTTAGCGCCTGTGCCGCCTGCGGCAACCCCGCAAGCTGTCCGCGGACCTTTCGGGGCGTTATCCTGGCGCCTCGGCAAGGACATTCAGGCCCATGTGTGGACGCTACCTGTTGCAGCGCAGCCCGGCGGAGCTGGCGCAGTATTTCGGCACGGTAAACCCGACGCCGAACCACGCCGCCTCCTGGAACATCGCGGTGACGCAGGACAGCCTGGTGGTGCGCCGGCATCCCGAGAGCGGCGAGCGGCACCTGGACCGGCTGCGCTGGGGCCTGGTGCCGCGCTGGGCCGCGGATACCAAGGACGCCGCGAAGCTGATGAATGCGCGGGCGGACGGCATCGCCGAGAAGCCATCCTTCCGGGACGCCTTCCGCAAGCGCCGCTGCCTGGTGCCGATGGATGCCTTCTACGAATGGCGCAAGGCGGAGGACGGCACCAAGCAGGCCTATGCGGTGGCCCAGGCGGATGGCATGCCGATGGCCGTCGCCGGGCTGTGGGAGGGCTGGAAGCAGCCGGATGGCGCCTGGCTGCGCAGCTTCACCGTGATCACCACCGACGCCAACGAGAAGCAGGCGCTGGTGCATCACCGCATGCCGGTGGTGCTGCCGCCCGAGGTCTGGGACGCCTGGCTGGGCGAGGAACCGGCGGAGCCGGAGGAGCTGCTGGAGTTGCTGGTGCCCTGCCCGGCCGAGGAATTGGTGGCCTGGCCGGTGGACAACCGCGTCGGCAAGGTGTCGGAGAACGATGCCAGGCTGGCGCGGCGCGACCCTGGTGCCCGGCCGCCGCCGGGGCTGGATGACGCGCCGCCGGGGTGGGTGGGGTAAGGCCCCCCTCACCCAACCCTCTCCCCCCGCCGGGGGGAGAGGGCTTAGGGTCAGTCGTCGCGGTGGACGCGCTCCATGCGCTCGTGGCGCTCCTGCGCCTCGATCGACAGGGTGGCGATGGGGCGGGCTTCGAGGCGGCGGAGGCCGATCGGCTCCCCGGTTTCCTCGCAATAGCCGTAGGTGCCGTTCTCCACCCGCTCCAGCGCCTGGTCGATCTTGGAGATCAGCTTGCGGGCGCGGTCGCGGGTGCGCAGTTCCAGGGCGCGGTCGGTCTCGACGCTGGCGCGGTCCGTCAGGTCGGCCTCGATGATGCCGCCCTGGCCCATGGAGGTCAGGGTCTCGCCGGCCTCCCGCAGCAGGTCGTTGCGCCACTTCAGAAGCTTCTGCCGAAAATACTCCAGCTGCAGGGGGTTCATGAACTCTTCGTCGCTCATCGGACGGTAGTCCGGCGGCAAGGTCACCAGCATGGCAGGACGTCCCCAAGCTTCTGCCACCCCAGGCCCGGCGCCCGGCTGGCGGAAGCGGCCGGACCATAGTGGCGGGGATGGGGCGGAAGCAAGGCCTCGTTTCGGTGCAAGCGTCTGATCTGCGCCCGCTTTTCAGTTGCGTTAAACCTGCGCGACGGTTCTGCGCGCGATCTCCAGCCGCGCCCGCAGCCGCACCTGCTGCACCAGGGCGGCCAGCTCGGGCTCGAGCCCGGCCGGGCTTTCGGCGGCGAGACGCTCCAGCCGGTCCAGCCGGCCGGGGTCCGTGGCGCCGCGCAGCAGGTCCAGTTGCAGGCCGCGCATCTCCTCCAGCGCCTGGCCGGCGCGGCGGCGGGCGCGGGTGGCGGGGGGCTCGGGCGGCGGCGCGGCGCCGGCATCCTGCAAAGCCAGCAGCGCGCCGGTGGCGGCGGTGGCGGAGAGTTCGGGCGGCGCCCCGGCCTCCGCGGCCTGCCCGGGCAGGGCGAAGCCGGCGCCGCCGCGACGGGGGCGGCCGGAGGCCACGCCGCCGATCCCGGTTGGTCGTAGTGGACCCATGGACATGGTCTGCATCCCTTCCTGCCGGGCGGCACGGCAGCCCCTGCCCCATCCCGGCACATCCTGCCGCCCGATCCCCCGCAAACCCTGGCACGTGCCTTGCGAAGGTCGTCCCGCCCCCGGGCTCCCGGGGCGCGGAGGTCAGCTTGTCCGGAAAACCTTGCCCGAGAATGAGGATCGTGGGTCGCCTCGTGCTGATGCTCGCCCTGGCGCTGGCGCCGGGTGACGGGCTGGCCCAGCAGGTGCGGATCAAGGACATCGCCGATGTCGAGGGCATGCGGGAGAACCAGCTGGTCGGCTACGGGCTGGTGGTCGGGCTGAACGGCACCGGGGACCGGCTGCGCAGCGCGGTGTTCACCCGGCAATCGCTGATCGGCGTGCTGGAGCGCCTGGGCGTGAACACGCGCGACCAGGAACGCCAGCTGGATACGCGCAACGTCGCGGCGGTGATGGTCACCGCCAACCTGCCGGCCTTCGCCCGCACCGGCGGGCGCATCGACATCGCGGTGTCCGCGCTCGGCGATGCCACCAACCTGACCGGCGGGATGCTGCTGGTGACGCCGCTGCTGGGCGCGGATGGGGAGGTGTATGCGGTGGCGCAGGGGCCGGTGGTGACGGGCGCGATCTCCGCCCGGGGCGCGGCCGGGTCCGTCACCCGCGGCGTGCCGACGGCCGGGCGCATCGCCAATGGCGCGACGGTGGAACGCGAGGTGCCGTTCCGCTTCGCCGCCACCAGCCAGCTGCGGCTTTCGCTGCGCAACCCGGACCTGACCACGGCGCGGCGCATCGCGGCCGCCATCAACGCCAGCGCCGGCAGCACGGTTGCCACCGCGACGGACCCGCGCACCGTCAGCCTGGCGCTGGCGGGGCGGGATTCCATCGGCTTCCTGGCGCAGATCGAGCAGTTGCGCGTGGTGCCGGACCAGGTGGCGCGGGTGGTGATCGAGGAAGCCTCCGGCACCATCGTCATGGGCGCCAATGTCCGGCTTTCGACCGTCGCCATCGCCCAGGGCAACCTGACCATCCGCATCACGGAGACGCCGCAGGTGGTGCAGCCCAATGCGCTGGCCGGCGGGCAGACCGCGGTGGTGCCGCGTACCGACGTGCAGGTGGACGACCAGGCGGAACGGCGGCTCGGCATCCTGCGCGGCGGCGTGACGCTGGAGGAGCTGGTGCGCGGGCTGAACGGGCTGGGCGTCGGGCCGCGGGACATGATCACCATCCTGCAGACCATCAAGGCGGCGGGCGCCCTGCAGGCCGAGCTGGAGGTGCGCTGATGGATGTCGCACCCGTCCGACTTCCCGCAGCCGGCAACAGCCCCGCCGCGATGCGGCAGGCGGCCCGGAACTTCGAGGCGCAGGCGCTCGGCGCCCTGTTGCAGCCGATGTTCCAGGGCCTCCGGACCAGCGGCACCTTCGGTGGCGGCGCGGCGGAGGCGCAGTGGCGCCCGATGCTGGTGGACGCCATCGCGAAAGATCTTTCGCGCATCGGCGGCCTCGGCATCGGCGAGGCGGTGCTGCGCGAGTTGACGCGGATCGCCGGCGCGCAACCCGGCACGACCCAGAACACGGAGACACCATCCCCATGATGCAGCCCCTGATCGTCGCCGCCCAGCGCCTCGCGGAAGCCCTGCGCGCGGAGAACGAGGCGCTGGCGCGGCTCGACCTCAATCGTGCCGGGGCGCTTTCGCTGCCGAAGCAGCAGGCCTCCGACGCCTTCGCCGCCGCCTATGCCGCGGCGAGCCGGACCAACACGCGCGCCGAGGGCGCTGAACGCGCCCAGGCGGAAGCCCTGGCCGGCGGCCTGCGCGACCTGGGGGCGGAGAATCGCCGTCTGCTGGAACGCGCGATCGACCTGCAGTCGCGCGTCATCGAGACCATCGCCGGGGCCAGCCGGCCGAAGGGGCCGGGCACCTATGGCGACCAGGGGCGGAACCGGGAGGGGCGGGGCGGGCCGCTGTCCCTCTCCTCCCGCGCCTGAGGGCACGGCTTGCGGCGGATGACGGGGGGGCGCAGCTTGGCGGTCCCGCATGTTCCGCCGCAATGCAACATTCCTGGTCATCTCCGCGCTGACGCTGGCCTCCGGCATCGCGGTGCTGTTGCTGCGCGGCCAGTCCGCCGTGTGGCATGCGCTGGGCGCCACCTGGGACCTGATGCTGACGGTGCTGCCCTCCATCCTCGGCGGGCTGCTGCTGTCGGCTGCGCTCCGGCAACTGGTGCCGCCCGGTGCGCTGGCGCGCTGGATGGGGGCGGAAAGCGGGCTGCGCGGGCTGCTGGTGGCGACGGCCGCGGGCATGGCGATGCCGGGCGGGCCGGTGGCCGCCTTTCCCGTCGTGCTGGTGCTGGCGCAGGCGGGGGCGGATCGCGGCGCGCTGATCGCCTTCGTGCTGGCCTGGTCGCTGAACGGCTTCCAACGGATCGTGGTGTGGGAACTGCCGATCCTCGGCCCTGATTTCGCCCTGCTGCGATTCCTGTGCGGGCTGCCGCTGCCGGTGCTGGCCGGGCTGTTCGCGCGCTGGCTGCCGATTCGCTGGACGCCGGCGGATGCGCCTGGATTGCAGGCCGCACCGCTCAAGGACCAGGCGCCATGACCTTCGGCGTGATCGCGATCTGGGTGGTGGCGCTGGGCGCGCTGGCGATGTGCCTGCGGCGCAGCCCGTCCGTCGCACGCCGCGCGGTGCAGGATGCCACCGGCGGGCTCGGGCGCGTGCTGCCGGTGATGCTGATGGCGCTGCCCATGGCGGCCTTCGTGGCGGAGTTGATCCCGGCGGGCTGGGCGGAAACCTGGCTCGGGCCGGAGAGCGGCGTCGGCGGCATCGTGCTGGCCTCGCTGGCGGGCGGGCTGATGCCGGGCGGGCCGTTCGTGGCGTTTCCGCTGGTGCTGGGGTTCCTGAAGGCCGGCGCCGGGCCGTCGCAGATGGTGGCGCTGATTTCCGGCTGGGCGATCCTCGGCCTGCACCGGACCCTGGCGTGGGAATTGCCGATCCTCGGCGGGCGCTTCATCCTGCTGCGGCTGGCGGCGAGCTTCAGCCTGCCGCTGCTGGCGGGGCTGGCGGCGGAGGCGATGCTGCCGCTGTTCCCCGGCGTCGCCGCGCGGTGAGATTGCCGTAATCCTGCCGTTGCGGCATGGGATGCCCCGCGCATGCCTGATGATTCCGCCCTTGCCGACGCCGAATGGACCGCGCTGCTGGAGGCGCGGCACCGTGGCGTGCCCGGTGCCGGGCCGTTGGCCGCGTTGTTCGCGCCGTTGCTGGTGCCGGCCGCGGCGGCGGATGGCTGCGTGGTGATCGGCCGGCTGGCGCAGACGCTGGATGGGCGCATCGCCTGCGCCAACGGCGCCTCGCAATGGATCGGCGGGCGCGGCGATATCCTGCACACGCACCGGCTGCGGGCGCTGTGCGACGTGGTGCTGGTAGGCGCCGGCACCGTGCACCATGACGACCCGCGGCTGACGACGCGGGAGGTGGCGGGGCCGAACCCGGTGCGCGTGGTGCTGGACCCGCAGCGCCGCCTGCCGGTGACGCACAAGGTGTTTTCGGACGGTGCGGCGCCGACGCTGCTGGTGACCTCCCTGCCCGGCGCCGCGCGCCATGGCCAGGCGGAGGTGGTGGTGCAGCCGGATTTGCCGGGGCTGCTGCGCGACCTTGCCGCACGCGGACTCGGAAAGATCTTCGTGGAGGGTGGCGGGCGCACCGTCTCGGCCTTCCTCGCCGCCGGCTGCCTGGACCGGCTGCACCTGACGGTGGCGCCGGTGATCCTGGGCTCCGGCATTCCCGCCTTCACCCTGCCCGAGGCCGCCTGCATCGGCGACGGGCTGCGCTTCCGCTGGACACCGCATGTGATCGGGGACGACATGCTGTTCGACATCGCGCTGGATCGCGTCAAGCCGGGGAACCAGGTGGCATGAAGGCCCAGGCATTGTGGATCACCGGCCCGTTCCAGGCCGAGCTGCGCGAGCACGAGCTGGAGATTCCCGGCCCCGACCAGGCGCTGGTGGTCACCGCGGCCAGCGGCATCTCGCGCGGGACGGAACGGCTGGTGTTCGCTGGGCGCGTGCCGGAAAGCCAGTGGCCTGCGATGCGGGCGCCGCTGCAATACGGCGAGTTTCCGGCGCCGGTGTCCTACGGCTATGCCGCGGTCGGCATGGTGAAGGCGGGGCCGGCGCATCTGCATGGACGGCGCGTATTCTGCCTGCACCCGCACCACGATGCCTTCGTCGCACCGGCGGCCATGTGCGTCCCCGTGCCGGATGCGGTGCCGGACCGGCGCGCGGTGCTGGCCGCCAACATGGAAACCGCGGTGAACATCCTGTGGGATGCGCGGCCGCTGGTGGGCGAACGCGTGCTGGTGGTGGGCGCCGGCGTGGTGGGGCTTCTGGTGACCTACCTGCTCGGCCGGATGCCGGGGCTCGACCTGCATGTCTGCGATCTCGATGCCTCCCGCCGCTCCATCGCCGAAAGCTTCGGCGCGGCGTTCTGCGCGCCCGAGAATGCACCGGCGGAGCGGGACCTGGTGATCCATGCCTCGGCGAGCGCCGACGGCCTGCGCCTGGCGCTGTCGCGCTGCGGCTTCGAGGGGCGGGTGGTCGAGGCCTCCTGGTTCGGCGATCGCGGCGTGGAGTTGCCGCTGGGCGAGGCGTTCCATGCCAAGCGGCTGGTGCTGATCTCGACGCAGGTGGGCCATGTGGCACCGGCGATGCGCGGGCGGCGCACGCATGGCGAGCGCCTGGCGCTGGCGCTTTCGCTGCTGGCGGATGCGCGGCTGGATGCGCTGCTCGGGCCGGAGACCGCCTTCGCCGATCTGCCGCATGCACTCGGTGCCTTGCTGTCGCCACCATCGGGGGCACATCAGCCGCTCTGCCCCGTCGTCATCTATCCATAGAGTGAGTCACCGCATGTTCAGCCTTACGGTCGTCGACCACATCATGATCGCGCATTCCTTCCGCGGGGAGGCCTTCGGCCCGGCGCAGCGCCTGCATGGCGCGACCTTCGTGGTGGAAGCCGAATTCCGCGCGCCGAAGCTGGATGACCTGCACCTGCTGGTCGATATCGGCCTTGCCAAGGATCATCTGCGCGCCATCCTGGCGCCGATGGACTACCGCAACCTGGATGCCGAGCCGGTCTTCGCCGGCAAGAACACCACCACCGAATATTTGTGCCTGCACATCCACGGCCTGCTGGCCGAGGCCTGCCGCACCGGCGTGCTGGGCGATGGCGGCAAGGCGGTCACCGGGTTGAAGATCCTGCTGCGCGAAAGCCACGTCGCCTGGGCAGCGTTCGAAGGACCGGTCTGACCTTGCTGATCCATTTTCTCGTCCCGGCGCCGTTCGAGGCGATCTCGGGTGGCTATGGCTATGACCGGCGCCTCGTCGCCGGCTGGCGCGGCCTGGGGCATGAGGTGCGCGTGGTCGAACTGGCCGGCGCGCATCCGCTGCCGGACGAGGCGGCGCTGGCCGCCGCGCGCGATGCGCTGGATGCGGTGCCCGCGGAAGCGCGCGTCGTCATCGACGGTCTTGGCCTGCCCGCCTTCGCGCCGCTGATCGATGTTCTGGAGCGGCGCCGTGCCGTCGGGCTGATCCATCACCCGACGGCGCTGGAACATGGCAATCCGGGGCCGGTGCGGGATGCGCTGCGCGAGGCCGAGCAGGCGATGTTCCCGCGCCTCGCCCGGCTGGTCGCGACCAGCAACCTGACGGCGCGGCGGCTGGAGCCGGAATTCGGCGTGGACCCCCCGCGCGTCGGCGTGGTGGAGCCCGGTACCGACGCGGCGCCACGCAGCGCCGGGTCCGGCGGGCCAGGCTGCGCCATCCTCGCCATCGGCACGCTGGTGCCGCGCAAGGGCCATGACGTGCTGCTGCGCGCACTGGGCCTGCTTCCGGATTTGGACTGGACGCTGACCATCGTCGGCCCGCCGCGCGACAAGGTGCATGCCGATGGGCTGCTGGCGCTGGTCGAGGAATTGAAGCTGACATCTCGGGTAGCCTTCGCGGGCGAGGTGACCGGGGAGGCGCTGGACGCGCTGTGGGCGGGCGCCGACCTGTTCGCGCTGGCGACGCATTGGGAAGGCTACGGCATGGCGGCGGCGGAGGCGCTGGCGCGCGGGGTGCCGGTCGCCATCACCGCCGGCGGCGCGATCGCGGAGGTGGTGCCGATGGAGGCGGGGGTCGTCTCGCCGCCGGCGGATCACGTGTCCCTGTCCCGCGCCATGCGCCGCGCCATCTTCGACACGGACCTGCGCGCGGAGATGGCGGAAGCCGCCTGGGCAGCCGGCCAGAAACTGCCGCGCTGGGATGATCGCGCGGCGGCGTTCCTGGCCGAACTCGAAAAGGCCACGGGCTGAGCATGGCTGAGAGCTTCGACGGGGATTGGCTGGAACTGCGCGAGCCGCATGACGCGGCCGCGCGCAACCTGGGGCTGGCACAGGCGCTGGCGGCGGTGCTGCCGGCGCGGCCGCGCATCATGGACCTCGGCGCAGGCACCGGGGCCTTGCTGCGCTGGCTGGCGCCGGTGATCGGGCGGGCGCAGGCCTGGACGCTGGTGGATGCGGATGGCGGGCTGCTCAGCCGCGCCTTCGCCACCACCGCGGACCATGCGGAGGACCAGGGCTGGCCCGCCACCTTCGCCTCCCGCAAGACGCTGCTGGTACATGCGCCGGGCGGCGCCTGGCGGGTGGAGGGGCTGATCGCGGATCTGCGCGATGCGCCGGCCGGGCTGCCGCTGCACCAGGTGGATGCGGTGGTGAACACGGCCTTGTGCGACCTGGTGTCCGAGGATTGGATGGCCCGGATCGCCGCAGGCTGCGCCGCGCACCGCCTGCCCTTCTACGCCGCGCTGAACG
Source organism: Falsiroseomonas sp. E2-1-a20 (assembly GCF_051433195.1). NCBI lineage: Bacteria > Pseudomonadati > Pseudomonadota > Alphaproteobacteria > Acetobacterales > Roseomonadaceae > Falsiroseomonas > Falsiroseomonas sp. E2-1-a20. The sequence goes on from NZ_JBHMFT010000012.1 coordinate 40,859, forward strand.
TCACGGGGCGGGAGCGCTTCGACCCGCCGCATCCCGCCGATGCGCTGGTCAATCGCGGCTTCGCGCGCGACCAGCAGCGCGACAAGGGGTTCGGCGGCATCGCGCTCGGCGCACGGGCGCCCGCTGTCATCGCGGCGGCCTTCGCGGCGCACGGATACTCCGTGCAGCGCGCGCCGAGCGACTGGCGCATTCCGCGGCGCGCGCCGGAGATGGCGGCGGCGGTGGCCAGCGGCCACGCGCAGGCGGCGATGAGCCGGGAGCGGCGGGAACGGTTGAAGCTGCTGGACTGGGCGGTGGACCGGCGGGCGCAGGCGGGGCTACAGCGGCTGGCGGTGCGGATCGGCCACGCCGACGTGCTGTGCCTGCCGCCGCCGAAGTAATCGCCTGGGGAGTGAAACCATGAGCCTTCTGCTCGGCTGCATCGCCGATGACTTCACCGGCGCGACCGACCTCGCCTCCATGCTGGTCAAGCACGGCATGACCACGGTGCAGGTCATCGGCGTCCCAGATGGCGCCCTGCCGGAGGCCGATGCGGTGGTGATCGCGCTGAAGTCGCGCACCATCCCGGCGGGGGATGCGGTGGCGCAGAGCCTGGCGGCGGCGGAAGCGCTGCTGGCGGCCGGCGCGACGCAGCTGCTGTTCAAATACTGCTCCACCTTCGACAGCACGGATGAGGGCAATATCGGCCCGGTCGCCGATGCGCTGCTGAAGCGGCTGGGCGCCGGCTTTGCGCTGGCCTGCCCGGCCTTTCCGGCGAATGGCCGCAGCATCTACCAGGGGCATCTGTTCGCCGGCAGCCATCTGCTGAGCGAGAGCGGGATGGAGAACCATCCGCTGACGCCGATGCGCGACCCGAACCTGGTGCGCGTGCTGGGGCGGCAGACGGAAGGCTCGGTGGGGCTGGTGCCCTTCGCGGTGGTCGAGCGTGGTGCCGGTGCGATCCGCGATGCGATGACGCGGCTGGCGGAGGGCGGCCGGCGCTACGGCATCATTGATGCGGTGACCGACGCGCATCTGCTGGCGATCGGCGAGGCGGCGGCGAAGCATCCGCTGATCACCGGCGGGTCCGGCATCGCCATGGGGCTGCCGGCGAATTTCCGCGCCGCCGGGCTGCTGCCGGAGCGGCCGGATGCGGCATCCCTGCCGGCGCCGCAGGGCATGTGCGCGGTGGTGGCGGGCAGTTGTTCGCGCGCGACGCTCGGACAGATCGGCTTCGCGCGGGACCACGTGCCGGTGCTGGAGCTGGATGCGCTGGCGCTGCCGGATGCCGCGGCGCTGGCGGCGCAGGCGCTGGAATGGGTGCAGGGGAAGCTCTCGGCCGACCGGCCCGTGGTGATCGCGGCGAGCGCGCCGCCGGACAAGGTCGCGGCGTTGCAGGCGAAGCTGGGCCGCGACGCGGCGGGCGTGCTGGTGGAGGATGCGATGGCGGCGGTCGCGGCCGGGCTGGTGGCGCGCGGCGTCGGCCGGCTGGTGGTGGCGGGCGGCGAGACCTCCGGCGCCGTGGTCTCCCGGCTCGGCGTGCAGCAGCTGCGCATCGGCGCGGAGATCGACCCGGGCGTGCCGTGGACCTTCGCGGCGCCGACCGGCATCCACCTGGCGCTGAAGTCCGGCAATTTCGGCGGCCGCGACTTCTTCCTGAAGGCCTTCGAGCATGCGTGAGATCCTGCTGCGGACGCAGCTTTGCGAACTCGCGAAAAGCCTGTTCGAGCGCGGCTACAGCGTCGGCACCGCCGGCAACATCAGCGTGCGGCTGCCCGATGGCTACCTGATGACGCCGACCAATTCCTGCCTCGGCCGGCTGGACCCGGAGCGGATCAGCAAGCTCGGCCCGGACTGGGCGCATCTCTCGGGCGACAGGCCTTCCAAGGAGGTGTTCCTGCATCGGGCCGTGCTGGATGCGCGGCCGGAGGCGGGCGCCGTGGTGCACCTGCATTCGACGCACGCCACCGCGATTTCGTGCCTGGCACCCGAGGGCGGCGATGCGGAAATCCCGCCGCTGACGCCCTATTTCGTCATGCGCATCGGCCGCCGCCTGCCCTGCGTGGCCTATTACCGCCCCGGCGATGCGGCGATGGAGCCTGCGGTGCATGCGGCGGCGCGCGAGTCGAAGGCGCTGCTGCTGGCCAACCACGGGCCGGTGGTGAGCGGTGCCAGCCTGGCCGAGGCGGTGCATGCGGCGGAGGAGCTGGAGGAGGCGGCGCGGCTGGCGCTGCTGCTGCGCGGCGTGCCGGGCGTGCGGGCGCTGAACGCGGCGCAGGTGGACGACCTGCTGGCGACCTTTGGCTAGCTAGAGCGACGCGCCAGCATCCAGCCGGATGACGTAGCTGCGCCACTCGGCGCGGGTGGCGATGCGCTGGTACAGCGCGATGGCGGCGGCATCATCCTCCGGCACGATCCAGCGCAGGTGGCTCCAGCCGCGTGCACGGCCTTCCGCGACGGCGGCCTCGATCAGCGCGCGGGCGAGGCCCTGGCCGCGCGAGGCGGGGCGGACGAACAGGTCGTCCAGCATGCCGCAGCGCCGTGCGAAGACCACCTCCGGCAGGTCGAACAGGATGGCGAAGCCGAGCGGCGTGGCGGCTTCATCCTCGGCCAGCAGCACCTCGGCCGCCGGGTGCGTGGCCAGCAACGCCGCCTGCGCCTCCGGCGTCGCGATGGTGGCGCCCGCCAGCACGCCTCGCATCTCGGCGGCGTAAAGCGCCAGCAGCGGCGCCAGGCGGTGCCGGTCCTGCGGCGGCAGGAAGTGGATGCGGGTGCTCATGCGGTCTGTACCTGGACATGAAAAAGGCGCCGCCCGCGGATGCGGACGGCGCCTTTCGATGAACGCCAGAGCCTCAGGTGCTGGCTTCGGTCGCGGGCGCGGCCGGCGCTTCCGAGGCCGCAGCGGCGGCAGCGGCCTTGCGCGCGGCGCGGGTTGCCGCACCCTTGCGGGCGGCTTCCGAGCGTGCGGAGGACGCGGCCTTGGCGGCGGCGGTCGGCCGCGGTGCGGCGGCCTTGCGCGGCGCGGCCTTCTTCGCGGCGGTCGCCTTCTTCGGCGCGGCGGCCTTGCGGGTGGCCGGCTTCTTGGCGGCTGCGGCCTTGCGCGGAGCCGCCTTCTTCGCGGCGGCGGCCTTCTTCGGCGCGGCGGCCTTGCGGGCGGCCGGCTTCTTCGCGGCGGCAGCCTTGCGCGGCGCGGCCTTCTTCGGCGCGGCGGCCTTGCGGGCGGCCGGCTTCTTCGCGCTCGCGGCCTTCTTCGGCGCGGCCTTCTTCGCTGTCGTGGCCTTCTTCGGCGCCGCCTTCTTCGCCGTCACAGCCTTCTTTGGCGCAGCCTTCTTCGGCGCGGCCTTCTTCGCGGCGGGCTTGCGCGTCGTCGCGGCCTTGGCGGCGGGCTTGCGCGCGGCCGGCTTCTTGGCGGCGGGCTTCTTCGCGGCCGGCTTCTTCGCCGTCTTGCGCGCGGCGGCCATCGCCATCGGCTGGGCGCGCGGCGCGGCCTCGTCCGTCGCGATCGTGTCGTTGATGTCGGTCATGGTGGTCAGGGTCTCCGCTCGGTTCCGGTGATGGTGTCTCGTTGGTGCAGACGGGCCGCCCGGCTTGCGCCGCGCCGCACTTTAGAAGCCAGGTCGGAACGTCCGGTTTCCACGGAGGGCGCGATTCCCGTCTCGCGCCTTGCCGTCGCAGCCGCTGTCCGTCTCGCGCCGGCGCCGGTGGGACGCTGCTGCGACGTGATGTCGCGCGGCGTCCTCTCGGCCTCTCTCCCGCCGAGCCGGATTACCGTGATGGCATCCGGCGGCGGTGCGGAGAGGTTCGTGCGCTGCACGATGCCCTGCTCCACGAGCCTGCGGTCCATGGACCGATCCTTCCTGTGCGTGCCTCGCCTGCGTGCGGCGCAGCGCCCGTCGCCGTGATGGCTGCGGGGCGCTGCGCGAATCGCGTCAAGCGATGCGTGCAACGTCACGCTATCCGTGTGCGCATGCTGCGTGTCAAACGGAATCGCACGAAAGCCGTGCACGCTTGTGCAATGCCTGTGCAGCGACGGTGGCTTGAAGGATGCGCGGCGTGCCGCGCGACCGCGCGAAAGCGTCGCGCCAGACAGAGCCGGCGCGACGCGAAGTGGTCAGCCGCGTGCGGAGATCGGCGGCACCGGGCGCTGTTCCGGCCCGACATAATGCGACAGCGGGCGGATCAGGCGGTTGTCGGCGGCCTGCTCGAAGACATGCGCAGCCCAGCCGGTGATGCGGGAGCAGACGAAGATCGGCGTGAACATCGGGATGTCGAAACCCATCAGGTAGTAGGCGGGGCCTGCCGGGAAATCGAGGTTGGGGTGGATGTTCTTGCGCTCCAGCATCTGGCGCGCCAGCACGCGGCTGGTCTCCATCCAGCGCCGGTCGCCGACGACGTCCGCCATCTTCTCGGCGTATTTCGTCATCGTCGGCACGCGCGAGTCACCGGACTTGTAGACCCGGTGGCCGAAGCCCATCACCAGGGCGCGGTGGTCGAACTTGCCTTCCAGCCAGTCCACCGCCGCCTCCGGCGAGCCGACCTCCTTCAGCATGTGCATCACCGCCTCGTTCGCACCGCCATGCAGCGGGCCCTTGAGGGCGGCGATGGCGGCGGCGATGGCGCCGTGAAGGTCGGCGCCGGTCGAGGTGACGGTGCGGGCGGTGAAGGTGGAGGCGTTGAAGGTGTGCTCGGCGTAGAGGATCATCGAGACGTCGAAGGACTTGATGACCTCCGGCTGCGGCACCTTCCCGAAGACCAGGTGGAAGAAGTTCTCGCAGAAGGGCAGCGCGGGATCGGGTGCGATCGGCTCCAGCCCCTTCGAGATCCGGTTGGTGGCGGCGACCGCGGTGGGCAGCTTGGCCAGCAGCCGCATCGCCTTGCGGCGCTGCGCGGCGTCGGAGACGTCGGCGGCCTCCGGATCCTCCATGCCCATGAAGGACACGGCGGTGCGGATGGCGTCCATCGGGTGCGCCTCCCGGGGGAACTCCCGCAGCACGCGCAGCAGCGCGGGCGACAGGGCGCGGTTCGCACGCTCCTCCGCCTGGAATTCCTTAAGCTGCGCCGCGGTCGGGAGTTCCCCATGCCAGAGCAGCCAGGCGACCTGCTCGAAGTCGGTTTCCTCGCACAGGTCCTGCACGGCATAGCCGCGATAGGTGAGGCTGTTGGTCTCCGGCATCACCTTGGAGACGGCGGAGACGTCGGCATAGACGCCGACGAGGCCCTTGTAGAGGGTGGGTTCGGTCATTGGGTTTCTCCGTGTTTCGGCGTGGGAGCGACCGCATAGAGCAGGTCCGGCTCCGCTTCTTCCGTATCCGCGCCATCGGACCCGCCGATGATGCGGAAGCCATGCGTCTCGTAGAAGCTGCGCGCGCCCGCGTTGCGCGCGATGCAGAACAGCGAAAGGCTCCCGGCATGCGCGGCCAACGCCTCCGCCAGCAGCAGCGTGCCGATGCCGCGGCGATGCCAGGCCGGGTCGAGGTAGAGGTGGAACACCATCGGGCCGTGCCGGTCATCGGTCCCGTGGCCGATATAGCCCACGGGCACCGCATCCGCTTCCGCCACCCGCACCGCGTGGTGCGCCATCAGGTGCCCGGCCAGCCAGCCGGCCACCTGCGTCGGGTCGAAGCGTTCCACCAGGCCGGGCAGCGCCGCCTGCCGCGCCGCCAGGTAGATGCGGGCGAGCGCCGCCGCATCTCCTGCCACCGCGTCCCGCAGCGCCACCCCGGCCATCAGAAGATGCCCGGCTTGGCATCCGCCAGCGTGCCCGCCGGCAGCACCACGTTCAGCCCGGCCAGTTCCTCGGCCGTCAGCTTCGGCAGGTCCTGCACCAGTTCGAGGAAGCGGTTCTGCTCGCGGGTCGTGATGATGCCCTCGGTCAGGATACGGAACTTGTTGATGTACTCCTCCCGCCCGAAGGGGCGCGCGCCGTTCGGGTGGGCGTTGGCGACGCCGAGTTCGTCGATCAGCTTCGAGCCGTCCTTCATGATGATCTCGACGCGGCCGCCGAAGGCCAGCACCTCCGGGTCGCGGGAGTGGTACTTCGCGGTCCACTCCGGGTCCTCGGTGGTCTCGATCTTGTGCCAGAGGCGGACGGTGTCGGCGCGGCCGGCGCGCCTCGGCGCGTAGCTGTCCACGTGGTGCCAGCGCCCGTCCTGCAGGGCCACGGCGAAGATGTACATGATGGAGTGGTCCAGCGTCTCCCGGCTCGCCTTCGGGTCCATCTTCTGCGGGTCGTTGGCGCCGGTGCCGATCACGTAGTGCGTGTGGTGGCTGGTGTGGATGATGATCTTCTCGATCGCGTCGAAGTCGCCGATCTGCTCCCGCATCCGGAAGGCCAGGTCGATCAGCGCCTGGGACTGGTATTCCGCGGAATGCTCCTTGGTATAGCTGTCCAGGATGGCGCGCTTGGGCTCGCCGGCCTCGGGCAGCGGCACCTCGTAGTACACCGGGTCGAAGACGGTCTTGCGGCCCTGGCTGTCGGCCTGCGTGCGGCCGGACAGGACCCAGGCGATGACGCTGTCCTCGCCTTCGTAGATCGGGCTCGGCGCGCCTTCGCCGCGCATGCAGCGATCCACGGCTTCCACCGCCAGCTTGCCGGCGTGCGCCGGGGCATAGGCCTTCCAGGACGAAATCTCGCCCTTGCGGGACTGGCGGAAGGACACGCTGGTGTGCAGCGCCTGCTGGATCGACTGGAACACCACCTCCTGCTTCAGGCCGAGAAGCGTGCCGATGCCGGCGGCGGCGGCGGGGCAGAGATGGGCGATGTGGTCCACCCGGTGCTCATGCAGGCAGATCGACTTCACCAGGTCGATGTGCAGCTCGTAGGCCGTCGCCAGGCCGCGCACCAGGTCGCGCCCGCTGCGCCCCATCGCCTGCGCCACCGCCAGCACGGGGGGGATGTTGTCGCCGGGGTGGGAGTAGTCGGCGGCCAGGAAGGTGTCGTGCATATCGAGCTCGCGCACCGCGGTGCCGTTCGCCCAGGCGGCCCATTCCGGGGACACCGTCTGGCCGGACTTCACGCCGAAGACGGTTGCGCCGCCGGCCTTCTTCATGTGGCCGAGCGCCATGCCGCGGGCGGAGACCACCGGGCGGCGGTTGATGGCGGCGATGGCGACGCTGGCATTGTCGATGATGCGGTTGATGATCATGCCGGCGGTGTCCTTCGGCACCGCCACCTTGTCGGTCGCGACGCCGGCCATCTTCCAGGCCAGCTGGTCCTCGCGCGCCAGCAGCGCCTTGGAAGGATGGACCTTCACGGGATGCATCTTCATTCGTGTTTTCCTCGAACTGCCGTGATGAACAGGCTGGGTCTTGTGAACCCTGGTTGCGTCATCGTCCATTCCGATTGGTGTGGCAACGCGATAGGGTTTCGGTATCGCGTCAGGGCCTCAACGCCATGGATTTCCGTCTGGTGCGCCGGCTCGGCCACTTCCTTGCCGTGGCGGAGGAAGGGCATTTCGGTCGCGCCGCCGCGCGGCTCGGCATCTCCCAGCCACCGCTGACGGCGCAGATCCAGGCGCTGGAGCGCAAGCTCGGCGTGAAGCTGCTGGACCGCACCGGCAAGGGCGCGCGCCCGACGCGGGAGGGCGAGGCGCTGCTGCCGCTGGCGCGGCGGCTGGCGGAGGAGGCGGCGCAGCTCGAAGCCCTGGCGCGGGAATTGCGCGCCGGGCGCCACGCGCCGGTGGCGCTGGCCTGCGTCACCTCCGCGCTGTTCGACTACCTGCCGCCGCTGGTGCGCGGCCTGCAGGCGGCGCGGCCTTCCTCCGCCATCGTGGTGCGGGAGATGGACACGGCCGATGCGGTGGAGGCGCTGCGCCGCGGCGAGGTGGACCTCGCGCTGTTGCGGCTGGAGCGCGACCGGCATCCGGTGCGGCTGCGCAGCCTGGGGCGGGACGTGCTGGCGGCAGCATTGCCCGCCGCGCATCCGCTGGCGGCGCAGGACGCGCCGCTGGACCTGGCGGCGCTGGCGGATGAGCCGATGCTGGTGCTGCCGCGCGCGATCAGCCCGGCCTATTCGGACGCGATGGTCGCGGCCTGCCGCGCTGCCGGCTTCGCCCCGCGGGCGGAACGCGAGGTGGGCTCGGCGATGGCGCAGCTCGGCTTCGTCGCGGCGGGGCTGGGCGTGGCGCTGGTCTCGGCCGGCATGGCGCGGCTGCGGCCGCCGGGGGTGGCGTTCCGCGCGCTGGCGGGCCCGATCCATGCGGTCGGCGTGGCGCTCGCCTGGCATGCGGAGCGGGAGACCGAGGCGACGCGGCTGGCGTTGGACCTGGCGGAGGCGCTGTTTCCGACCTGCCCGGAAGACAAGGCCGCCGCGATGCGCTAAGCCGCGCGCATGGATCTCTCCCCCGACCAGGTCAGGGCAGCCCGCGCGGCGGGTTGCGCCTTCCTCCCCGCCACCGACGACCAGGTGGCCCGCCTCACCATGCAGCGCCGCATCTTCCGCATCGACGGGGTGCCGCATCTGGCGCAGCGCGCCGACAGCGGCTTCTACGAGACGCATGGCACGCTGACGCCGCTGCTGGGGGCCGCCGCCGGCGAGCCGGCCGCGCCGCCGCCCGAGACCCTGCAGGAGGCGGAGGCGGCGGATGCCTCCGCGACGCTGGCGCTGGCGGCGGAAAGCCGCGGCGGGCGTGGGGCGCAGGTGATCCGGCGCGGACGGCCGCGGGGCCCGCGCGGCGGCTGAAGCTGGCGTTACGGCGGCCTGGCCTCCCCCGGGGGCCGGGCCGTTTCGCTTTGGCGTGTTGCGAATGCCTCTCAGTTGCGTTATAGGCGCGGCAGGAGCATTTGCCCGATGAGCCAGACCCTGACCGACCGACCCGCCGACCTGCCCGACCCGCCGCCCCGCAGCGTCCCGAGCGGCGAGTTGCTGCGCGGGGCGCGGGAATTGCTGATCCTGCACCAGGGCGAGACCTATCGCCTGCGGCTGACCAGCAACGACAAGTTGATCCTGACCAAGTAGCGCCCGCCCGCCTCCCACCTCCCTGCCCCCACGCCAAGCCAGCCGCAGCGCCAGCCAGGCCACCCTCCGCCCGGAGCATCCGCATGGCTTTCGCACGACTGGCTTCCTCCACCCTCAGCGCGGCGATCTTCGCGCTGGCAGCCTCACCGGCGGGGGCGCAGACGAATCCTCCCGGCGCCGTCACGGCGCTGGATGCCATCACCACCACCGCCACCCGCACCCGCGCCGTCTCCGGCGATGTCGCGGCGCCGGTCACCGTGGTCGGGCGCGAGGAGATCGAGCGGCGCGACGCGCGCAGCGTGGTGGATCTGATCCGCGACATCCCCGGCGTCGAATCCTCCGGCGTGCCGCGCACCACCGCGCTGCAACCCGTGATCCGCGGGCTGGGCGACGAGCGCATCGTGCTGCGCACCGATGGCGCACGGAACAACTTCAACGCCGGCCATCGCGGCCGCACCTTCGTCGACCCGGACCTGCTGCGCCAGGTGGAGGTGCTGCGCGGGCCGGCCAGCACGCTGTATGGCTCCGGCGCGCTCGGCGGCGCGATCTCGCTGCGGACGATCGAGGTGGAGGACATCCTGCAGCCGGGCGCGGCCTTTGGCGGCACGCTCGGCGCTGGCTGGCAGAGCCAGGGCAGCGGGCCGCGCGGCAGCCTGGCGTTGGGTGCGCGGGCCGGTGATTTCTCGCTGCTGGGCGCCGTTGCGGGCTTCACCAACGGCAACTTCACGGACGGGCGCGGCACCACCATTCCCTATACGGGCGACGATGCGGTGTCGCTGCTCGGCAAGCTGGGCTGGAATCCGGGCAACCACCGCTTCCAGCTCTCGGCGCTGCGCTTCCGCGACGACCACCAGATCCCGATCTCGGCCAACACCGCGACCACCACGGGCATCACGGATCGCGACACGGTCTCGGAAAACCTGTCCTTCCGCTGGTCCTACGAGGATGAGGCGCTGCCCTTGTTTGCGCCCCAGCTTGTCCTGTACCGCACCCATGTGGACCTGACGGAGCAGCGGCTGACCGGGGCGCGGGTGCGCGACCGGACGGAGCTGACCACGATCGGCCTCGACGCGCAGAACACCTCCCGCTTCGGGCTCGGCCCGACGCGGCATGCGCTGACCTTCGGCACGGAGATCTACCGGGACGAGCAGGAAGGCCGCGCCAATGGCCTGGCGCGCGCGCAGTTCCCCTCCGCCGAGCAATCCGTCACCGCCTTCTTCGTGCAGGACGAGATCAGCCTCGGCGCCTTCACCCTGACGCCGGGCGTCCGGCTGGACCGCTTCGAGCAGGAAAGCCCGGACGGCCGCAACGACCGCAGCTCCGAACGCGCCTCGCCGCGCGTGGCGCTGGCCTGGCAGGTGACGCCCTGGCTGCAGCCCTATGTCAGCTATGCCGAGGGGTTCCGGGCGCCGTCGCTGACGGAACTCTACGTCGCCGGGCAGCACTTCCCGGGCAACACCTTCGTGCCGAACCCGAACCTGCGGCCGGAGGTCTCCCGCAACAAGGAAGCCGGCGTGAACCTGCGCTTCTCCGACGTGATGCAGCCGGGCGACCGGCTGCGGGTGCGGGTCGCGGCGTTCCGCAACGATTTGGACGACTTCATCGAGCAGACCGTGCTCCGCAGCACCACCGTCTCCGCCAACGTCGCGGAGGCGCGGATCGAGGGCGTGGAGGCGGAGGCGCAGTATGATGCGGGGCTCTGGTATGTCGGCCTCGGCGCGGCGGCGCTGAAGGGCGACAACCTGGTGACGGATGAGCCGCTGGCCTCCATCCCGGCGCACCGGGTGACGCTGTCCGCCGGCTACCGCTTCCTCGACCAGGGCGTGACGGTCGGTGGGCGGATCACGGCGGCGGCGGAACAGGACCGGGCGCCGAACCGGCCGGGCGTGGCGCAGCAGACCTCCGGCTACGGGCTGGTCGACCTGCATGCGGCCTGGACGCCGACCTTCGCGCCGAATGTCCGGCTGTCGGTCGCCGTCGACAATCTGTTCGACCATGCCTACCGGCGGTCCAACTGGAACAGCGACCCGGCGCCGCCCTTCTACGATGTCGGCCGCAACATCCGCGGCGCGCTGCGCGTCAGCTTCTGAACCGGGGGATCTTCATCATGCCAAGCCTGAACGAACGCCATGCGGAGCTGCTGCGGAACGGGCCGGCCGGCCAGGGACCAATCCGTGCGCGCGATGCGGCGCAGCGCCTCGGCACGACGGAGGCGGCGCTGGTCGCGGCCGGCGCCACCGGCACGGCCACGGCGCTGAGGCCGGACTGGGGCGCGCTGTTCGCGGCGCTGCCGCGGCTCGGGCGGATCATGGCGCTGACGCGGAACGAGAATGCGGTGCATGAACGGCACGGCGCCTTCCAGGACGTGACCAGCGGGCCAGGGCACATCCTGGTGCTGGGGCCGGATATCGACCTGCGGCTGTTCCCCGGGCGCTGGGCGCATGGTTATGCGCTGGGCGGCGAGCGACCCTCGCTGCAGATCTTCGATCGCGACGGCACGGCGGTGCACAAGGTGTTCGCGACCGCGGACACCGACCGCGCGGAATGGGACCGGGTGGTGGCGGAATTCGCCACGCCGCTCGCCGCGCTGCCGCCGATGGCGCCGCCGGAGCCGGTGGCGAAGCCGGCGGAGACGCCGGTGGATACGGCGGCGCTGCGCGGCGAATGGCAGGCGCTGCGGGACACGCACGACTTCATCACGCTGCTGCGCCGGCACAAGGCGAGCCGGCGGCAGGCCTTCCTGAATGCGGGCGAGGACCTGGCGCTGAAGCTGCCGGCGGCGGCGGGGATCGCCACGCTGCAACGCGCGGCGGAGGCCGAGGTGCCGATCATGGTCTTCGTCGGCAACCGCAGCGCCATCCAGATCCACACCGGCCCGGTGACCCGCCTGCGCGCGACGCCCGGCTGGTTCAACGTGCTGGACCCCACCTTCAACCTGCACCTGCGCGAGGCCGGCGTGGCCGAGGCCTGGCGCGTGGTGAAGCCGACGGAGGATGGCGACGTCACCTCCATCGAGCTGATGGATGCCGATGGCGAGGTCATCGCGATGCTGTTCGGCGCCCGCAAGCCGGGCAAGCCGGAACTGCCGGAGTGGCGGGAGCTGGTGGCCTCGGTCGCCGCTTCTCCCTGGCCCGCCGAGCGCGCGGCATGATGCGGCGGCGCGCGCTGCTGGCCGTGCCGCTGGCGCTGCCCGTGGCGGCGCGCGCGGCCCTGCCGCGGCTGGTCTGCGTCGGCGGCGCGGTGACGGAGACGGTGTTCGCGCTGGGGGCCGGCGCGCAGGTGGTGGCGGTGGACAGCACCAGCCGCTTCCCGGCGGCGGTGCAGCGCCTGCCGCAGATCGGCTACCTGCGGTCGCTCGCGCCGGAGGGGCTGATCTCGCTCGACCCCGACCTGCTGCTGCTGTCGGACGAGGCCGGGCCGCCTCAGGCACTCGCGGTGCTGCGGGCGGCGGGCGCGCCGCTGTCCATGGTGCCGGATGGCGCCGGTGGCACGGCGGTGGTGCGCAAGATCGAGGCGGTGGCGCGGGCGCTCGGGCGCGATGGCGCGGCGCTGGCGGCGACGGTGGCCGAGGATTGGCGGGCGCTGGATGCGCCGATGGCGGCGCTGCGGCCGGTGCGGGCGATCTTCGTGCTGTCGGCGTCGCGCGGCGCGCCGCTGGTTTCGGGGCGGGACACCCACGCCGATGCGCTGCTGCGGGCGGTGGGGGCGGAGAACTGCGTGCGGGAGTACAGCGGGTACCGGCCGCTGTCCGCCGAAGCGGCGGCCGCCTTGGCGCCGGAGGCGGTGGTGATGATGGACCATGCGCTGGCCGAGGCGGGCGGCATTGATGCGGTGCTGCGGATCACGGCGTTGGCGGTGACGCCGGCGGCGGCGGCGCGAAGGGTGGTGGCGCTGGAGGGCGGCTACATGCTGGGCTTCGGGCCGCGGGCGGCGCATGCGCGGCGGGATCTGGCGGCGCTGCTGCATCCGGGTGCCGTGCTGCCGATGCTGCCGGCGCGCGACTGGGTGTGACGGCTCGGGCGGTCCCCCTCACCCAACCTTCGACGCAATGCGTCGAACCCCCCATCGGGGGGAGAGGGCTATTGGTGCTGGGGGGTGGGGCGCTGTTGCTGGTGGCGGCGATGGCGGCGGGCGTGCTGCTGGGGCCGGCGGGCATCTCGCCCGGCGGGCTTTCGGCGGTGCTGGCGGATGCGCTGGGGTTGTCCGAGTTGCCGGATGCGTTCCGGCGCGATGCGGCGGTGCTGGGGGTGATCCGGGCGCCGCGCGTGCTGATGGCGGCGCTGGTCGGGGCGGGGCTGGGCGCGGCGGGGGCGGCGATGCAGGGGTTGTTCCGCAACCCGCTGGCGGACCCCGGGCTGATCGGCGTTTCCGCCGGCGCGGCGCTGGCGGCGGTCGCGGCCATCGTCTTCGGCGGGACCGTGTTCGGCGCGGCGGCGGGCGCGCTCGGGCTGTGGCTGCTGCCGGTGGCGGCGTTCTGCGGCGGGCTGGCGGCGACGCTGGTGATGGTCCGCCTCGGCCATGTCGGCGGCGTCACCGGGGTTGCAACGCTGCTGCTGGCGGGCGTCGCGGTGAATGCGCTGGCGGGCGCGCTGACCGGGCTGCTGATCTTCACCGCGGATGACCGCCAGGTGCGCGACATCACCTTCTGGACGCTCGGCAGCCTGGCCGGGTCGCGGTGGGAGCAGGTGCCGGTGGTGGCGCTGCTGGTCGGGCTACCGGTGCTCGGGCTGTGTGCGCTGGCGCGGCCGCTGGATGCGCTGCTGCTGGGGGAGGCCGAGGCGTTTCACCTGGGCCAGCGCGTCGAATGGGTGAAGCGGGTGGCGGTGCTGCTGGCGGCCGTCGCGGTGGCGGCGGGTGTCGCCTTCACCGGGTTGATCGGCTTCGTGGGCCTGGTGGTGCCGCATCTGCTGCGGCTCGGCTTCGGCTCCGGCCACCGGCTGGTGCTGCCGGGGTCGGCGCTGCTGGGCGCGTCGCTGCTGGTGCTGGCGGACCTGGTGGCGCGCAGCCTGGCGGCACCGGCGGAACTGCCGGTGGGGGTGGTGACGGCGCTGCTCGGCGCACCCTTCTTCCTGTGGCTGCTGCGGCGGGCCGGGGCGTGATCGCGGCGCGGGACATCGTCGTGCGGGCCGGCGGCCGGGCGCTGCTGGACCGTGTCTCGCTGGAGGTCCGCGCCGGCGAGGTGCTGGTGCTGGCCGGGCCGAACGGCGCCGGCAAATCGACTCTGTTCAAGGTCCTGGCCGGGGAACTGGCGCCGCAATCCGGCACCGCCACGCTGGACGCCTTGAGGCTGCGCGACTGGCGCCCGCTGGACCTGGCGCGGCGGCGCGCCGTGCTGGCGCAGCATGTGGCGCTGGCCTTCCCAATGCCGGTGCGGGCGGTGGTGGCGCTGGGCCGCCTGCCCTGGCACGGCACGGCGCAGGCGGCGCGCGACGCGCAGGCCATCGCGGCGGCGCTGCGGGAGGCCGATGTGGCGCATCTGGCGGGCCGGGCGCATGCGACGCTGTCCGGTGGCGAGCGTCAGCGCGTGCACCTGGCGCGCGCGCTGGCGCAGCTCGATGGCGCGGTGATGCCGGCGGCGCTGCTGCTGGACGAGCCGACGGCGAGCCTCGATGCCGGGCACCGCGCCGCGCTGCTGCGCCGGCTGCGGCGCCTGGCCGGGCGGGGCCTGGCGGTGCTGGTGGTGCTGCATGACCTGCAGGAGGCCGCCTTCGTGGCGGATCGGGTCGCGCTGCTGGAGCAGGGCCGCCTGGTCGCCTGCGGGCCGCCGGCCGCGGCGCTGGACCCCGCGCTGCTGGAACAGGTCTATGGCCTGCCCTTCCGCCATGTCCCGGGGCTCGGGCCGATCCCGTTGCTGGCCGGCCAGGATGCGGCCCAGGATGTGGCGTTGACGCTAGGATAGAAAATCCGCAAGGGTGATCCCGCCTGGATTGTGGGGGTCGGGTGAAGGCGCGGGGCGTTCGCGGGGTTTTCGGGCTGGCGCTGGCGCTGCCGGTCGCGGGCTTCGCCCAGGGCACGCCGCCGCCGCAGCCGGGGCTGATCGAGCGCATCGCGCCCGCCCCTGCCCCGGCGCTCGGCCCGGCGCTGCTGCCGCCGGAACCGAGGGCGACCACCGGGCCGGGGGCGCAGCGCGGCGTGCGGCTGGGCGCGGTGCGGCTGGCCGGCAACACGGCTCTGGATGCGGCGGCGCTGCGGCCAGGATTTGCCGGGCTTGAAGACCGGATCGCGACGCTGGCGGAGATCGAGGCGGCGCGGCTGGCCGTACTGTCCGCCTATCGCGCCGCCGGCTTCGCCTATGTCGCCGTCGCGGCGGGCCTGACCGCCAACGCCTCCGGCAGCGCCGACCTGGTGCTGACGGTGACGGAGGGGTTCATCGCCGGGCTGGCCATGGAAGGCGACATAGGGCCGGCGGAGCGGCAGGCGCGGCGCTTCTTGGAGCCCCTGGTCGGCCAGCGCCCCCTGCCCCACGCGGCGCTGGAACGGGCGCTGCTGCTGGCCGGCGACATCCCGGGCATCGAGGCCAGCGGGTTGCTGCGGCCGGCGGAGGGGGACCCCGGCGCGCTGCAACTGGTGGTGCGGCTGGCGCGGCGCGCCGTCTCCGGCTTCGCCACACTGGACAACCGGGGCCATGCCTCGACGGGCGCCTGGCAGGGGTTGCTGGTGGGGCAGGCCAACGCGCGGGGGTCGCGGGGCGAAAGCGGGCAACTCGCACTGTTCCAGACCGATGGCCATGGCCAGAGCTTCGGCCAGGCGGGCGCCGAGATGTTCCTGGGCGGCTCCGGCCTGCGGCTGCGCGGCTTCGTGGGCGCCGGGCGGGCGGCGCCGGGCGGGACGCTGGCGGCGCTGGGCTATGCCGGGGAGACGCGGGTGGCGGGGGTGGCGCTGGCGCATCCGCTGGTGCGGTCCCGGCCGCGCAACCTGACGCTGACGGCGCAACTCGATGCCTTCGAAAGCCTGGTGCGGCTGCGCCCGGCCCCGGAGGCACCGCGCGAGCGGGCCAGCCGGGATGCCGTGCGGGCGCTGCGCCTGGGGCTGGAGGGCGAGGCGCGGGATGCCCTGGTGGATTGGGCCCCGGCGGCGGTCGTCAGCACCCTGACGCTGCGGCTGAGCCGGGGGCTGGAGGCCTTCGGCGCCAGCGACGGCCGCCACGGCACCAGCGCCCGTCTCGGCAGCGACTTCGGCTTCACGCGGGTGGTGGCGGAGGCCTCGCGGACCCAGCCGCTGCTGCTGCCGCTGCCGGGCTGGATGCTGTCCGCCAACGTCGCGGGGGCGGTGCAGTGGAGCGACGATGTGCTGCCGCCGGCGGAGAAGTTCTACCTCGGCGGCAACCGGCTGGGGCGCGGCTTCCATGCCGGGCAGGTGGCGGGGGACCGGGCGCTGGCCGGGACGCTGGAGCTGCAACTGGCCGGGACGCTGGGCGGGCTCGGCACGCAGTTCTACCTGTTCCGCGACGAGGGACGGGCGCGCGATGCGGGGGGCGAGGCGCGGCGCCTGGCCTCGGTCGGCGGCGGCCTCCGCCTGCAACTGACGGAGGCGGCGCAGCTGGAGCTGGAGGCGTTGCACCGCATCACCCGCACCCCCGAGGGCGCCAATGTGCGCCAGCTTGCGGAGGAGGCGGTGTTTACCCGGCTGCTGCTGCGGTTCTAAACCCACGCGACACTGGGAGATTCGCATGACCGGCATCCTGAGCGACCTGCGCGTGGTCGAGGTCTCGGCCTTCATCGCAGCGCCCATCGGCGGCATGACACTCGGGCAAATGGGGGCGGAGGTGATCCGCATCGACCCGATCGGCGGCAACATCGACTACCGCCGCTGGCCGCTCGCCCCCTCCGGCACCTCGCTCTACTGGACCGGCCTGAACAAGTCGAAGCGCAGCGTGGCGCTGGCGCTGCACAAGCCGGAGGGGCGCGAGATCGCCCGTGCGCTGATCTGCGCCCCGGGCGAGCATGCCGGCATCCTGCTGACCAACCTGCCGGCCAGTGGCTGGATGAGCCATGAGGCGCTGTCGAAGGACCGCGCCGACCTCATCATGCTGCGGCTGACCGGCAACCATGATGGCTCCGGCGCCGTGGACTACACGGTGAACTGCGCCAGCGGATTCCCGATGGCGACGGGCACGGGCGCCGAGCCCGTGAACCACGTGCTGCCGGCCTGGGACATCGCCGCGGGGCTGTACCTTTCGACCGGCCTGCTGGCGGCGGAACGCGCGCGGCGGCGGGACGGCCAGGGGCGCGAGGTGACGCTGGCGCTGTCCGACGTGATGCTCGCCTCCGTCGCGACGCTCGGCTACGTCGCCGATGTGCAGGTGAACGATGCGGTGCGGCCGGCGATGGGCAACGATCTGTACGGCGCCTGGGGGCGCGATTTTCCGACGAAGGATGGCCGCCGGGTGATGGTCTGCGCCATCTCCAACCGGCAATGGGCGGCGGTTGGCAAGGCCACGGGGCTCGCCGGGAAGATCGCGATGATCGGGCCGATGCTCGACGTCGATTTGAACGACGAGGGCGGGCGGTTCGAGGCGCGGCACGCCATCAATGCGGTGCTGGCGCCGTGGTTCGCCCGGCACACGCTGGCCGAGATCGGAGAAGCCTTTGCCGGCAGCGGCGTGCTGTGGGGCCCCTACCAGGATTTCGCCCAGCTGGTGCGGGAGGATGCGCGGTGCTCCAAGGCGAACCCGATGTTCTCCGAGATCGAACAGGCGGGTGTCGGGCGCATCCTGGCGCCGCGCGTGCCGTTGGGCATGGCGGAGAATGCGCCGGCGGCGCCGGCCCCGCGCCTTGGCGAAGATACCGATCGGGTGCTGGCGGAGGTGCTCGGCCTCACCACCTCAGCCATCGGCAAGCTGCATGATGCCGGCACAATCGCCGGCCCCGGAGGAGTCTGACATGGACCAGATCGTCGCCACCATCGGCACCGCGCGCGACCTGTTCGGCCATGCGGGTGCGGCGCTGGCCGCCGCCGAGCGGCTGCATGAGGAAAGCCGCCGTGCCATCGCCACGCTGCTGGCCCCGGCCGGGAAAGTCGATGCGGCATTGCTGGAGCGGCACCAGCTCGCCGGCCATGGCCTCGCCTGGCAGGCGACCTATGTCGCGGCGCTGCGGGAGACGCTGCGCTGGGCGCAGCGGCTGGACCAGGCGGGGCGCTTCGGCGCGCTGGAACAGGGCATCCTCCGCCTCGGCTTCGCGGAATACATGGCGCAGTTGGCCGGCGGCATCCCGATGAGCCAGGCGGAGATGGTGCGGCCTTCCGACATGGGCGTGCCGCCCGCCGCGGTCGCGCGCTTCGCCGCCGAGCCCGCCATCGCGGCGCTGTCCGACCTGCCGGCGCTGGAGGCCGCGCGCACGCTGCTGGCGGCGGAGGCCAGCGAGGGCCGGCACGGCGCCGACCACCTGGAGGATGAGATGCTGGAGGCGACGCAGGCGGAGTTCCTGCGCTTCGCCGCCGCCGAGATCGCCCCCTACGCGCAGGACTGGCACCGCAAGGACGAGCTGATTCCACTGCCCGTCGTGCAGAAGCTGGCGGAGATGGGCGTGTTCGGGCTGACGGTGCCGGAAGCACATGGCGGCCTCGGCCTCGGCAAGGTGGCGATGTGCCTGGTGTCGGAGGCGCTGTCGGGCGCCTATATCGGCGTCGGCTCGCTTGGCACGCGGTCGGAGATCGCGGCGGAATTGATCCGGCTCGGCGGCACGCCCGAACAACAGGCCAGGTTCCTGCCCGGCATCGCCTCCGGTGAAATCCTGCCGACGGCGGTGTTCACCGAACCGGACACCGGCTCCGACCTCGGCAGCCTGCGCACGCGCGCGGTGCGGGAGGGCGACACCTATAAGGTGTATGGCGCGAAGACCTGGATCACGCATGGCGCACGATCGGACCTGATGACGCTGCTGGTGCGCACGGAGTCGGGCGTGCCGGGCTACCAGGGGCTTTCGATGCTGCTGGCGGAGAAGCCGCGCGGCACGGATGCGGACCCCTTCCCCGCCGCCGGCATGGCGGGCACCGAGATCGAGGTGCTCGGCTATCGCGGCATGAAGGAATACGAAATCACCTTCGACGGCTTCGAAGTGCCGGTGGCCAATCTCCTCGGCGGCGTCGAGGGGCGTGGCTTCAAGCAGTTGATGGAAACCTTCGAAAGCGCCCGGATCCAGACCGCGGCGCGCGCGCTCGGCGTTGCCCGGAATGCCATCGAACTCGGCGCGACCTATGCGCGGGACCGCAGGCAGTTCGGCAAGGCGATCCAGCATTTCCCGCGGGTTTCGGGAAAACTGGCCTGGATGGTGGCGGAGACGATGATGGCACGGCAGCTCACCTATTTCGCGGCGCGGCAGAAGGATGCCGACCGGCGCTGCGACATCGAGGCGGGGATGGCGAAGCTGCTCGCGGCGCGCGTCGCCTGGTCCAATGCGGATTGCGCGCTGCAGATCCATGGTGGCAACGGCTATGCGGTGGAATATCCGATCAGCCGCGTGCTGTGCGACGCGCGCATCCTGTCGATCTTCGAGGGGGCGGCGGAGATCCAGGCACAGGTGATCCTGCGCGGGATGCTCGGCCGGGTGAACTGACGGAACGCTCGACGTCCCGGCGCGCTGCATCGTGATGCGCAGCCGGGACATGACCAGACGATGCTGAAATGGGTGGTTGGAATCGCCGTGGCGCTGACGCTGCTGGCGCTTGTCGCGCGGGTGCTGCAGCTTGGAATCTCGCTGGCCCTGATCGGTGTCGCGGTGGTCGCCGCCGTCATTGCCGTGGTGCTCGGCTTGATCACGCGGGCACGGAGCGGCAGCGATAGCGACGCCTCGTGAAGGCGAGCCCGTCGTCTCCGTCGCAACCATTTCAGCCCTCGTAGCGTTTCCCTTCCATCAGCCGCCCCGGCCGGATCGTCGCGAGACTGGTTCAACAGGGCGGCAGCAACGGAAGGAGCGATGCAATGAACGCAAAGACGAAACTGCTGGGCGCTGCCGCCCTCGGCCTCATGGTCGCGGCTTGTGGCACCGACCCGCGTGAACGGACCACGGGTGGCGCGGCCGCGGGCGCGGCGACAGGCGCGGGCATCGGTGCCCTGGGCGGGCCTCCGGGCGTCCTCGCCGGGGCTGCAATCGGCGGCGGCGTCGGCGCCGTGACCGGTGCCACCACCGACCCGAGCGACGTGAACCTGGGCCGGCCGGTCTGGAACGACCCGCAGGCGCGCATCCCCGGCGTCACCAACAGCGGCAGCACGACGGCCACAGGCGCGGCGGCCGGCGGCGGCGGCTCCTACGGCGCCAGCACCACCCGCCAGGCACAGAGCGCCCTGAACTCCCGCGGCTACGATGTCGGTCAGGTGGATGGCGTGATGGGCCCGCGGACCAGCCGCGCGGTGCGCGAGTTCCAGCAATCCAACAACCTGCCGGCCACCGGGCGCCTCGACCGTGAGACGCTTTCCGCGCTGAACGTCAGCGGCGAGCAGAGCATGCGCGGCTCCTCCAACCGCAACGGCGCCTATATGGGCGGCGGCATGGTGGGCGGGACGCAGACCAGCCAGCGCATGACCAATCCGGACCGCAGCGGCGTGGCGACGGACGCCGACCCCGGCACCGGCGGCACCGGTGGATCGGGCGGCAGTGCGCGCGCGCCGCAGAGCCCGAACTACGGCGGCACCACGCCGACCACCGACCAGGAACGGCGCGGCGCGGCGACCGGCGCCGATCCGGGAACCGGCGGCACGGGTGGCTCCGGCGGTGGCTCCACCGGCATGCCGCGTGGTCCGGGCGTCTCCGCCTCCCCCAGCGCGGCCGGGGGCCCGCTGGAGCGGAGCGGGCGCGCGACGGATGCCGATCCGGGCACCGGCGGCACCGGCGGTTCGGGCGGCGGCGCGACCGGCATTCCGCGCCGCTGATCCTGGCGCACGGCGTCTCGGGCCGGGGGGCAACCCCCGGCCCTTTTTCATGGCCGGATCAGCTTCCCATCATCGTGTTCGGCAGGAAGGTCACGAGGCCCGGGAACAGCGTAACCAGCGCCACCGCCGCGACCAGCAGGAAGAAGAACGGCATGGTGTTGCGCGCCACCGTCATCATCGGCCGTCCCGTCAGCCCCTGCAGCACGAACAGGTTGAAGCCGACCGGCGGCGTGATCTGCGCCATCTCCACCACCAGCACCACGAAGATGCCGAACCAGATCAGGTCGAAGCCGGTCTGCGCGATGATCGGCAGCACCACGCTCGCGGTCAGCACGATCATGCTGATGCCGTCGATGAAGCAGCCCAGCACCAGGTAGATCAGCGTCAGCACGGCGATGATCATGAACGGGCTGAAGCCCTGGCTGCCGACCCAGGTGGCCATGGCCGCCGGGATGCCGGAATAGGCCATGGCCTTGGTCAGGAAGGCGGCGCCGGCCAGGATCAGGTTGATCATGCAGGACAGGCGCACGGCACCCATCAGGCTCGCGGTGAAGGATTTGCGGGTCAACGTGCCGCCGAAGGCGGACAGGGCCAGCGCGCCGGCGACGCCGAAGGCCGCGGCCTCCGTCGCCGTGGCCCAGCCGAAATAGATGCTGCCCATCACGAAGCCGATCAGCACCAGCACCGGGATCAACTGGCCGCTGACCCGCAGCTTTTCGCGGAACGGCATCGGCGGATCGGCCGGCGGCACCAGCTTCGGGTTCAGCAGCGACCAGATGGCGATATAGCCGCTGAACAGCAGCATCAGCAGCAGCCCGGGCACCAGCCCCGCGATGAACAGGCGGACGATCGAGACCTCCGCCGCCACGCCATAGACGATCATCACGATCGAGGGCGGGATCAGCAGGCCGAGCGTGCCCGCCCCGGCCAGCGAGCCGATCGCCATCGGCACGTGGTAGCCGCGCTTGGTCAGCGCAGGCAGCGACATCTTGCCGATGGTGGCGGAGGTGGCGGCGGAGGAGCCGGAGACGGCGGCGAAGATGCCGCAGCCGATCACGTTCACATGCATCAACCGCCCCGGCAGCCACTGCACCCAGGGTGCGAGGCCGCGGAACATGTCGTCCGACAGGCGGGTGCGGAACAGGATCTCCCCCATCCAGATGAACAGCGGCAGCGCCGCCAGCGTCCAGCTTGCGAGCGAGCCCCAGACCGCGCTGCCCAGCACCTTGTCCGCCGGGAAGCTCGCCATGCCGGACATCAGCAGCGGCATCGCCACCACGCCGACCAGCCCCGTCATCAGCAGGCCAAGGCCGATCCAGACGCCGAGGCCGAGGATGAGGAACAGCACGCCGAGCAGCAGCAGCCCGGCCTCCGTCTGCGCGAGGTCCATGTTCAGATTTCCCCTGCGGCGCGTTCGACGGCGGAGAGTTCGGCGGCGCGGCGATAGGACGGCGTGCCGCCGGCGAGGTGGACCACCAGGTCGTCCAGCAGTGCCACCGCGAACAACACGCAGCCGACGGCGCAGGCGGCCTGCGGCACCCAGAGCAGCCAGGGCACGGTGCCCTGGGCGACATCCTCGAACATCCAGGAATCATGCGCGAGGTCGGCGACCGACCAGCCGAGGAAGGCGGCGAGCCCGGCGCTGAGCACCAGCGCCACCGCCTCCATCACGGTGCGGGCGCGGCCCTTCAGGTGGCCGATGATGAGGTCGACGCGGATATGCGCGCCGTGGCGGAAGGCATAGGCCAGCGGCAGCAGGGCGGAACCCGCGACGGCGAAGGCCGTCAGGTCGTCCACGCCTTCCAGGTTCGCGCCGAACTGGCGGCTGACGACCTGGGCGGTGATCAGGCCGAAGATGGCGAACAGCGAAAGGGCGCCGGCGATGCCGCCGGCGAGATACAGCAGGTCCAGACCGCGCCGCATCAGGATCGCGCCCCGCAGGCGGGACAGGGAGCAGGACCGGGAGCAGGACTGGGCATGGTGGCGCGGCCTCCTTCGCAGGACGGGCTGATGAAAGCGCGGCGTGGGCCTTGGCGGAAGCGGCCCTGGGCGGGTGGATCGGCCGGCCGGCCGGCGATTGCCCAAGGCAAGGGCGGAATTCGGCCGGTGCTGCGCGGGAATGGGCCAGGAACTGGAAGGCCGCGCTGGCCCCCCTCACCCAACCCTCTCCCCCCGGTGGGGGGAGAGGGCTCAGGGTCAGGCCTTGTAGTCGGCGATCAGCTTGGCGCCGTCGGCTCCGGCACGGGCCACCCACTCATCCGTCATCGTCGCGCTGACGCGGCGCAGGCCGGCGAGGAATTCCTCGGTCGGCGGCACGATCTGCATGCCGCGCTGGCCCAGCGTCGCCTCCGTGCTGCGCTGCGCCTCGGCGCTCATCTCGTAGCCGCGGGTCTCGGCAGTGGCGGCGGCGGCGCGGACCGCGGCCTGGTCGGCGGCGGACAGCGCTTCCAGCGCCCGGCGGGACACCAGCACGGCGTTCTTGGTCATCGAGAAGCCGAGCGGGGTGAACACCTTGGCGTAGTCCCAGGCGGCGGTGTCGACGCCGGTGGCGGCGGAGGTGATCTGCGCCTGCACCACGCCGGTGGCGAAGGCCTGCGCCAGTTCGGCGGCCTGCACCAGCGTGGGCTGGGCACCGACGAGCGCGGCGAAGCGGTTGGTCGCCGGGCTGAAGGTGCGGAAGCGCAGGCCGCGCAGGCCTTCCAGCGTCGGCACCGGGTTCTGCGCATACAGGCCCGCCGGCGGCCACGGCACCATGTACAGCAGGCTGAGGCCCTGGCGCGCGAGCCGCGTCTCGATATACGGCTTCTGCAGGTCGGCGAGCTTCTTCGCCTGCGCGAAGTTGGTGACGAGCTGCGGGATCGCGTCGGCGTCGAAGAATACGTCCTCGTTGGCGTAGGCGGTCAGCAGGATCTCGCCGGCCTGCACCTGGCCGGTCTGCACGCCGCGCTTGATCTGCGGCATCGGCAGCAGCGAGCCGCCCGAATGCATCTGGATGCCGAGCCGGCCGCCGGTGGCGGCCTCGATGTCGGTCAGCATCTGGCGGATGTTGCGGGTGTGGAAATTGCCGTCCGGGTAGGGCGTGGCCATCTGCCAGCGCGTCTGCGCCGCGGCGCCGCGCGTCAGCGCGGGCATGGCAAGGGCGGCGCCGGTGGCGGCGAGGAGGTGGCGGCGGTTGATCATGGTGAAGCTGTCCCCCGGATGTTGATCTCCGTGGGTTCAGCATCGCCTCCAAAGCCCAGGCACGGCAACCCCTTAACGTGCCGGTCGCGTGCCCATGGCAACGGTCCGCTCATCCATCCGCGGCTCATGCACGAGGCCGCGGCGGGTCGCCCAGCTGTTGGAGATGTTGAACAGCGGCACCATCGCCACGTCGTCGGTGGCCAGCCGGATCGCCTGGCGCAGCACGGCGGCGCGGTCTTCCAGTTGCAGCAGCGTCGCCGCGCGGTCGGTCAGCGCGTCGAGTTCCGGGTTGGAATAGCGCGCGGCATTGGCGGCGCCGCGCTGCGCCGCGCGGTTGAAGGTGCCGAGCACGCTGATCAGGAAGCTGCCCGCCTCCCCGGTGCTGCTGCCCCAGCCGGCGAGGCGAATCGGGTATTCCTGCCGGGCGGAGCGGGCCGAATAGGCCGACCAGGGCTGCGCCTCCACCGCGGTGCGGACGCCGATCCGTGTCCACATCTGCGCCACCGCCTGCGCCGTGCGGGCATCGTTGGGATAGCGGTCGTTCGGTGTGAACAGGGTCATCCGGAAGCCCTGCGGGAAGCCGGCCTCGGCCAGCAGGCGGCGCGCGCCCTCCGGGTCGAAGTCAGGCACCGGCACCTCCGGCGCGTGGGTGGTGGTGCCGGCGGGCATCCACTGGCCGGCAGGGGCGGCGGCGCCTTCCATCACACGGTCGACCAGCGCCTCTCGGTTGACCGAGATGTTCAGCGCGCGGCGCACGCGGACATCGTCGAAGGGGTTGGCCTCCAGCGGCCTTCCGTCATTGTCCGTCACCTGCGGCGGGGCGCCGCGGCGGGACCGGTCGAAGGCGATGAAGATCAGGCGCAGGCCCTGCACCTCGGCCACGCTGACGCGTTGGTCGCGCTTCAGGCGGGCGAGGTCGGTCGACGGCACCTGGTCGATCAGGTCGACATCGCCGGCCAGAAGCGCGGAGACGCGCGCGGCGTCGTTGGCGATGATGCGGTAGGTCACCCGTTCCCACGGCAGCCGGTCGCCGAACCAGGCGGGGTTGCGCGTCAGTTCGAAGCGGTCGCCGGGGGTGGAGCCCGTGATGCGGAAGGGGCCGGTGCCGATGGCGGCGCGGCCTGCGTTGAAATCCTCCGTCCCACGGCCTTCCACCGCATGCTTCGCCACCATGGCGATGGAGCCGAGTTCCACCGGCAGCAGCGGATGCGGCGCCGCGGTGTGGAAGCGCACGGTCAACGCATCGACGATCTCGGTGCGCTGGATGGCGCGGACGAAGGGGCTGAAGCTGGCGGGCGAATTCGGAACCAGCGGCGGGCGCGCGACGGAAAACGCCACATCCTCCGCCGTGAGGGGCTGGCCGTCATGCCAGGTGACGCCGGGGCGCAGCCTGAACTCCCAGATGGTGGGTGCCACCGCCTCCCAGGATGCGGCGAGGCCGGGATATGTCTTCACCTCCG
The DNA here is from genome assembly GCF_051433195.1 of Falsiroseomonas sp. E2-1-a20. Lineage (NCBI taxonomy): Bacteria > Pseudomonadati > Pseudomonadota > Alphaproteobacteria > Acetobacterales > Roseomonadaceae > Falsiroseomonas > Falsiroseomonas sp. E2-1-a20. Next base: position 66,303 of record NZ_JBHMFT010000012.1, read on the forward strand.
CGTCGCGTTCCACCAGGCGATCGAAGATGTGCATGGACAGGGCGAAGTTCGGCGCGGCGTTGTAGAAATGCGGATCGACGGAGGTGGGCGGCGCGGCGGTCGCGACGGTGAGGCTTTGGGCCCCTGCCCCCAGCGGGCCGAGGGAGAAGACAAATGCCAACAGGACACGCCGCATCCGGATCACCCCGCGCTTTCGACGTAGTGCCGCAATTCCTCGGCCTCGTGCAGTGCTTCCTCGATCCGCGCCTTCACCAGGTCGCCGATCGAGACCATGCCGGCGAGGCTGCCATCCTCCTCCATCACCGGCAAGTGACGCACGCGGCGGTCGGTCATCAGGGCGAGCGCCTCCGGAATGCGGGTGCGTGGCGTGACGGTGTGCAGCGCGCGGGTCATCAACTCCGCCACCGGCATGGTGACAGAGGCCGCGCCGTGTTCGCCGACGACGCGGACGATGTCGCGCTCGCTGACGATGCCGAGCACGTCGCCGGCGGAATCGCGCACCAGCGCGGCACCGATGCGGTTCTCCGCAAGCACGCGCGCCACGCTGCCGACGTCGTCATTGGCGCCGACCGAAATCACCGTCGTGCCCTTGCGGTGCAGGATGATGGCGATGGTCATGATGTTGTTCCTCCCGATGGCGCGGGCATTCACCCGGCCCTCCTCCCGCGATGGTGGCAGGGTGACGGGGGCGGTTTCAAGGATTGCATGACGTCCGGCCTGATTGACTGGGCGCCGCGCCCGGTCCACCCCTTGCGCAAATCGGCTCGGGGGAAGCAGCAGACCATGCGGGCGACGGCGGACAGCGTGCGGGCGCAGATCCTGGCGATCCTGGAAGCCTGGGGCATGCCGGGGGACCTGGCGACGGAAACCGCCGAGGTGATGGTGGACACCGACCTCTCGGGCGTTGACAGCCACGGGATCGGGATGCTGGCGAGCTACGAGGCGATGCGCCGGGCGGGACAGGTCAAGCTGAATGCGCGGCCGCGCATCGAACGCGATGGCGGCGCGGTGGCGCTGGTGGATGGCGGCGCGGGGCTCGGCCATCCGGCGGCGGCCTACGCCATGCGCATGGCGATCAAGCGTGCGAAGCAGCATGGGGTGGGCGCGGTCGCCGTGCGCAACAGCCATCATTTCGGCGCGGCGGGCTGGTATGTGAAGCTGGCGGCGCGGGAAGGCTGCGTCGGGCTGGTGACCAGCGGCACGCGGACCATGGCGATGGTGCCGACGCATGGCGCCATGCCGGTGCTCGGCACCAACCCCATCGCCTTCGCCGCCCCCGGCCAGCGGCACCCGCCGGTGGTGCTGGACATGGCGACGACGACGACGGCGGCGAACAAGGTGCGCTCCCGCGCCATGCGCAACAAGCCGATCCCGGAGGGCTGGGTGGTGGATGGCGCGGGCCGGCCGGTGACCGAGGGTGCCGCCGCCGTGGCGCAGGTGTTCGAGCGCGCCGAGGGAGGGCTTTCGCCGGTGGGCGGCACGCCGGACATGGCGAGCCACAAGGGCTACGGCCTGGCGCTGATGGCGCATATCCTGGGCGCCACGCTGTCCGGTGCCTCGTTCTCCCCGATCCGGGTGAAGACGCAGCGGCTGGAGGACCCGGACGATATCGGCCACTTCATGCTGGCGCTGAATCCCGCCGCCTTCCGGCCGGAGGGCGATTTCGAACAGGACCTCGACCAGGCCGTGGACGTGCTGCGCGCGACGCCGGCGGCCGACCCGGCGCAGCCGGTGCTGGTGCCGGGCGACCCGGAGCGCGCCGAGCATGCGGCGCGGCTGGCCGGCGGCATTCCCATCCCGGCTGCGCTGGAGGCGCAGATCCGCGCCATTGGCGAACGCGCCGGCGTGCCCTTTCTCCTCATCGAAGCCTGAAGGATCCTTGCGACATGGCCCACCCCAGCCTGCGGCAGGCGCTTGCCGCCGATGAATTCATCCTCGCCCCGGGGGTGTTCGACATGATCTCCGCCAAGGTGGCGGACGGCATGGGGTTCAAGGCGCTGTACGCGACCGGGTTCGGCGTCACGGCCTCGCATCTCGGGCTGCCGGATGCGGGGATCGCGACCTATACGGACATGGTGTCCCGCATGGGCACCATCGCGCGGGGCTGCACGACGCCGGTGATCGCCGATGCCGACACCGGCTATGGCGGGCTGCTGAACGTGCGCCACACCGTACGCGGCTACGAGGATGCCGGCGTCACCGCGATCCAGATGGAGGACCAGGAGGTTCCGAAGAAATGCGGCCACACGCCCGGCCGCAAGGTGATCCCGGCGGAGGAGATGGCGCTGAAGATCCGCGTCGCGGCGGAGACGCGGCGCAGCGAGGATTTCCTCATCATCGCCCGCACCGATTCGCGCACCTCGCTGGGGCTGGAGGAGGCGATCCGGCGCGGCAAGATGTTCGCGGAAGCCGGCGCCGACGTGATCTTCATCGAGAGCCCGGAGAGCGAGGCTGAGATGGCCGAGGTCGGCCGGCAGATCAGGAAGCCGCTGTTTGCCAACATGGTCGAGGGCGGCCGCACGCCGATCGTGCCGGCGGACCGGCTGCACGCCATGGGCTACCGCATCGCGATCTACCCGGCGGTGGGTTTCCTGACCGTGGCCGCGGCGCTGACCAAGGCCTATGGGCAGCTCAAGGCCGATGGGCATTCGAACAACATGGGCGTCAACGACGCCTACAGCTTCGCCCGCATGTGCGAGCTGATGGGCTTCCCGGATGTGTGGGAGTTCGACCGGAAATGGGCCGAGGCGGCGGGCAACCTGCCGGCGAAGGCCGCAGAATGAACGACGTGAAGGCGCTGCTGTTCGACGTCTTCGGCACCGTGGTGGACTGGCGCAGCGGCGTGGCGCGGGAGGCGGCGCCGTTCCTGGCGAAGCACCTGCCCGGCGTGGACCCGGCGGGCTTCGCCGATGCCTGGCGCCGGCGCTACCAGCCGGCGATGGAACAGGTGCGCAGTGGTGCGCGGCCCTTCGTGCGGCTGGATGTGCTGCACCGGGAGAACCTGGAGGCGGTGCTGCGCGACCACGGCCTCGACCCGACCGGCATCGCGGAGGCGGAGCTGGATGGGCTGAACCGCGCCTGGCACCGGCTCGACCCCTGGCCGGACAGCGTCGCGGGGCTGCACCGCCTGCGGTCCCGCTTCATCATCGCGCCGCTGTCGAACGGCAACATCGCGCTGCTGTTGAACATGGCCAAGCGCGCCGGGCTGCCCTGGGATGCGATCCTGGGTTCCGAGGTCTCCCAGGCCTTCAAGCCGAGCCCGGCCGCCTATCTTCGCACGGCGGAGGTGCTCGGGCTGGCCCCGGCGCAGTGCATGCTGGTGGCGGCGCATAACGGGGACCTGGCGGCGGCGCGGAAGACCGGGTTCCGCACGGCGTTCATCCCCAGGCCGACCGAGCACGGGCCGGGGCAGGACAAGGACCTGGCGCCGGCGCAGGATTGGGACTTCGTGGCGGAAAGCTTCCCGGTGCTGGCCGACCAATTGGACTGCACCGCTTGATACCGGCCTGATGCGCCGCGACACTGGCGGCGCATCACGGCAGGCTCCCGACCCTACATGTCCTTCCCGCATGACGACGCCGCCTGGGCGGACACCGCCGGCTTCCTGCGCAGCCGCATGGCGCCCGCAGACCGGGTGGTGGCGCCGGACCCGTTCCGCTGGGCGATCCCGCGCGCCGAGCGCTTCGATTCCATCGACGGCCACGCGCCGGCGGATTTCGCCTGGGTCGTGGTCCACAAGGGCGAGCTGGACCGGCTGCCGCGCCTTTTCCTGGATGCCCTGGTGGTGCAGGCGGCGCCGGTTTTCGCCAATGCGGTCTTCGTGGTCTTCGCCCAGGGCTCCGGCCTCGCCGACCTGACCGAGACCGACCACCTGCGCGCCTTCCAGGTGAACTACCAGGCGCTGCCGCCGGCGCCGGAGCCGGTGCTGCAACTGGCGGAAGCGTCGCCCGAGCCGGTGGCACCGCCCCCCGCCCCGCGCCCGCTCCCCGCGCCGGTGCGGGCGCCACGGCCGGCAAGGCCGCCGCCGCGCATCGCCGACGTGCCGCCGCGGCCCTGGCTGGTGCCCGGCGGCGAGCCGGGCGCGGCGCGCGAAAATGCATTTCAGGCGGAGCTGGACCGGCTGATCGTGGACTACCTCGGCCCGGCGGCGGGGGAGGCGGTGCTGGATATCGGCTGCGGCGCCGGCCGGCTGGCGCCACTGCTGCCGCAGGCCGCGCAGGTGACGGGCATCGACCTCTCGCCTGCCGCGATCGCGGCGGCACAGGCCCGCCATGCCGGGCTGCCGGCCTTCGGCTTCACGCGCATGGATGCGGCGCGGATGGCCTTCGACGAAGCCAGTTTCGACACGGCGCTGCTGATCGACACGGTGGAGGCGCTGGCCGACCTGCCCGCCGTGCTGGCGGAGGCCTCGCGGGTTCTGGCGCGCGGCGGGCGGCTGATGCTCAGCGCGACGAACCGGGACAGCCTGGCGCTGCGGGCGCAGCGCCGCCTCGGGCTGGCGACGGCGGAGGTCGGCTTCGGCGTGGCGGAACTCACCGGGATGCTGCGCGCCGCGGGGCTTGCGGTGGTGCGGAGCGATGGGTGCTTCCTCTCGCCAGGCTGGGCGCTGCCGGGCGCGGCGCCGGGGCTGACGGCGCTGGAGGAGGACCCGGAATTCATCGAGGCGGCGCGGCTGCTCGGCCGGCGCGCGGGGCCGGAGCACGCGCTGGCCTTCGTGCTGCTGGCGCGGAAAGGCTGAAATCAAATTCCGCGGATCGTGACCGATTCGACCTCAGGCGCCGGCGCTTTGCTCGGCTCGCCGCATTTGCGGCGGCGGCCATTCGGCCGCAGGTCTCGATCAATGGGCGCGCCAGCAGGCCGCGTCTGCCTCAGCCGGAGGCGATGCCGCCCTCGCGGATGATCGGCGTCCAGCGCGCCACCTCGCGGGCGATATGCGCCGCGAAATCGGCCGGGCTGCCGCCGACCACGGCACCCGCCTGGGTGTCGAAGATGCGCTGCTTCACGTCCGGCATGGCGGCGATGCGGCCGAACACCTCGTTGATCCGCTGCGCCAGGGCCGGCTCCATGCCGGCAGGGGCCACGATGCCGTGCCACACCGCGGTCTCGAAGCCCGGCAGCACGGTGGACACGGCGGGCACGTCGGGCAGCAGCGGCGTGCCGCTGGCATTGCCGATGCCGAGCGCGCGGGCATTGCCCTGGCGGATCTGGCCGATGCCGGAGGAGACGGTGGGGAAGCCGAACTGCGCATCGCCGCGGATCAGCGCCGTCACCATCTCCGCGCCCGAGCGGTAGGGCACGTGCACCATCTTGATGTCGGCCTCCTTCAGGAACAGCGCCATGAACAGGTGGCTGCCATTGCCGTTGCCGGCGGAGGAATAGGTGAAGCCGTCCGGCCGGGCCTTCGCCTGGGCGATCACCTCCCGCATGTCCTTCGCGGTCACGCTGGGATGCGCCATGAGGACGGCGGGCAGGTTGACCAGGTGGATGATGGGGGTGAAGGCGGTGGGCGGGTCATAGGTCAGGCTCGGGATCAACTCCTTGCCGATCGCGTTGGCGCCGACATCGGCCATCATCAGGGTCAGGCCGTCCGGCTTCTCCCGCGCCACCACGGCGCCGGCGATGGTGCCGCCGGCCCCGGCGCGGTTTTCCACCACCAGGGTCTGGCCGCCGGTCACTTCCGGGAACTTCGCGGCGACGGTGCGGGACAGCGTGTCGATGGCGCCGCCGGCGCCGAAGGGCACGATCAGGCGGATCGGGCGGTCCGGCCAGGGGGATTGGGCGCGCGCGGCGCCGCTTGAGATCGCCGGGGCCGCGAGGGCGCCGAGACCAACCAGGACGTGTCGACGCAACAGCTTGGACGACATGTTTCGTTCCTCCCTTGAGATATTGGAAGCAAAATGACCCAGCCTGGACTGGCGCGCAACCGCGGAACGCCCTGTAGTGGGGTCCGCCTCGGGAATCGGAAGCCCTGCCATGACCTGGTCCATCGTCGCCCATGACCCGGAAACCGGTGCCTTCGCGGTGGCCGTCACCACCTGCGCCTTCGCCGTCGGCGCCTCCTGCCCCTTCGTGCGGTCCGGGGTCGGCGCGGTGTCCACGCAATCCATGACCAACCGCTACCTGGGCCCGGCGGTGCTGGATGGCCTGGCGCGCGGGCTTTCGCCGGCCGCGGCGATCGAGGGCGCGCTGGCGGGCGACGAGGGGCGCGGGCTGCGGCAGGTGCATGCGGTGGACCGGCACGGGCGCAGCGCGGCCTATACGGGTGGCAACTGCGTCGAGTGGTGCGGCGACGTGACCTCCGCCCATGTCTCCTTCGCCGGCAACATGCTGGCCGGGCCGGCGGTGCTGGCGGATACCTACGCGGCCTTCGTGGCGAACCCCGACCTGGTGCTGGCGGAACGCCTGCTGGCGGCGCTGGATGCCGGGGAGGCGGCCGGCGGCGACCGGCGCGGCCGGCAGTCCGCCGCGCTGGTGCTGACGACCACGGAGGATTTTCCGGACCTGTCGCTGCGCGTCGATGACCATGCGCTGCCGCTGGTCGAGCTGCGCCGGCTGTACGGCATCTGGCTGCGCGACCGCGCGCCGGGGCTGCGCGACCAGCCCTCCAAGGCGCGGCCCTCCGGCCTCACCGACCTCGATGGCATCGAGCAGCGCTGGATGGCCAAGGGGCTGGACCTCCGCCTGCGGCGCTGAGCCGGCGTCGCTCAGCGTGGCGAAACCTGGTTTGTTCAAGCCCTGGGTCGCGGCACTTTCGGCCACGCTGCTGATGCAGACGGTGGGCACCTTCCTGAGCCAGGCGGTGCCGGTGGTGGCGCCGCTGATGACGGCGGAACTGGGCCTGCCGCCGGAGAGCATCGGCAATTTCTCCAGCCTGAATACCCTGGGTGCGATCCTGTTCCTGCTGTTCGGCACGCCGCTGGTGGCGCGCTTCGGGCCGCTGCGGATGTTGCAGGGCGGCGCGCTGCTCGGCAGCCTGGCCTTGGCGGCGGCGGCGGGCGGGGTGGTCTGGCTGCTGCCTCTGGCGGCGCTGCTGATGGGCGTGGGCTATGGCCCGACCGGGCCGGCCGGCAGCCGCATCCTGCAGGCCACCGCGCCGCCGCGGCACCGGGTGCTGATCTTCTCCATCAAGCAGGCCGGCGCCCCGGCGGGCGGCGCGCTGGCCGGCTTCATCGCCGCACCCGTGGCTGCGCTGTATGGCTGGCAGGCGGCGCTGCTGGTGGGCATCGTGGTGGCGCTGGCCTGCGCCGTCGCGATCCAGCCGATGCGCGCCACGCTGGATGCCGAGCGGGACCCGGCGCGGCCGCTGCGGGAGGCCTTCGCGCTGAAACGCCTCGGCGCGCCGCTGGCGGCGCTGCGGATGCACCCCGTGCTGCCACGGCTCACCTTGCAGGCCTTCGCCTTCGCCGCGTTGCAGGGCAGCCTGTTCAGCTTCACCGTGACCTGGCTGGTGCAGGAACACGGCGCCAGCCTGACCGCGGCGGGCGGCCTGTTCGCCGCGATGCAGCTGGCCGGGGTGGCCGGGCGGCTGGTGCTGGGCTGGGCGGCGGACCGGCTGGGGGATGCGACGCGCAGCCTGGCGGTGCACGGGCTGGTGGCGGCGGCGCTCTCGGCGGCCTGGGTGCTGGCCGGGCCGGGCGGGCCGGGCTGGCTCGGGCTGCTGCTGGCCATGGCGTCGGGCTTCACTGCGGCCAGCTGGAACGGGATCTTCCTGGCGGAGGTCGCGCGGGTCTCGCCGCCGGACCGGGTGGCGGAAGCCTCCTCCGGCGCCATCCTGCTGTGCTTCCTGGGCTACCTGACGGCGCCTGCCGCCTTCGCCTGGACGGTATCCGCCACCGGAAGCTGGGTGCTGCCCTTCCTGGTGGGCTGCGGGTTGCTCGCGGTGGTGTCGCTGCTGGTGCTGTGGGGTGGACGGCGCGGCGCCACCAGCTAAACCGGCTGCGGCAATTAAGGAAGCGCAGCATGGCTGTCACGCTCGGCATCGTCGGTTTCGGCATCATGGGGGAACGGCTGCTGCGGGCCGCGCTGGCGCATGACCAGGCGGTGATCCGGCCGGTCGCGGTGTGGGATCCCTCCCCGGCCGCGGCCGCGCGGCTGGCGGAGGTGGCGCCGGGGCTGCCGATGCTGGACAGCCCGGCGGCGGTGATCGCGGCCTGCGAGGCGCTGTACGTCGCCTCCCCGCCCAGTTCGCACCTGGACCATGCCGGCGCGGCCTTCGCCGCCGGGCGCGCGGCCTTCCTGGAAAAGCCGCTGGCGGCGGATCTGGCCGCGGCGCGCAGCTTCGTGGCGGCGGCGGAGGCCAGCGGGGCGCGGGCGGCGGTGAACTTCCCGATGGCGTCCTCCCCGGCCGTCGCCCAGCTTGCCGCCTGGCGCGCGGGCATGGGCGCGCCGCGCGCGCTGGGCATCCGGGCGGCGTTCGCCACCTGGCCGCGCGGCTGGCAGCAGGGCGCGGCCGGGTGGCTGGCGAAGCGGGCGGAGGGTGGCTTCACGCGGGAGGTTCTCTCCCACTTCCTGTTCCTGACGCGCCGGCAGCTCGGCCCGCTGGAACTGCTGGAGCGCGACGCCACCTTCCCGGCCGGCGACGGTGCCGAGACGGCGGTGCGGGCGCGGCTTACGGCAGGCGGCGTGCCGGTGACGGTCGAGGGCCGGGTCGGCGGCACCGACCGCGACGAGGCCAATGAATGGCGGCTGGAGGGTGAGGCGGGCAGCATCCGCCTGCGCGACTGGTCGCTGGCCGAGCGGCTGGAGGCGGATGGCGCCTTCCGCCCGGCGCCCGACGCGCTGCCGAATGAGCGGATGCGGCCGATGGTGCTGCGCGGGCAGCTCGACAAGGTGGCGGCCCTGACGCGCGGCCAGCCGCAGGATCTGGCGACGCTGCGGGAGGCGCTGGAGGTGCAGGAGGTGGTGGAGGCGATCCTTGGCGGTTGAGCGACGCGCCCTGCTGCCGGCACTGGTGCCAGTCCTGCTGGCCTCGGCACCGGCACATGCACAGCAGCGCCTGGTGCCGCGGCGCGTCGACAGCCCCGAGGGCATGGCCCTGGTCGAGGCGCTGCGTGGCGGCGGGCTGGTGATGTTCTTCCGCCACGCCGACACGCGCGGCGAGAACTGCGACCGCAGCTACCGCATCGGCGACCGCGCCGGCCAGCGCAACATCGGGCCGGAGGGCCGGGCGCAGGCGGCGCGGATCGGACCTGCCCTGGCTGAACTGGGCATTCCGGTCAGCCGCCCGGTGCTGGCGGGGCCGGTGTTCCGGGCGCGGGATACCGCGGAAATCGCCTTCGGCGCGGAACACGTTGCGGTGACCGACAGCCTTCTGGCGGACGACTATGCGGGCGGCCGCCTGGCCTGGGTCCTGGCCGAACACCGGCGGCTTTTCGCCGCGCCTGTTTCACCCGGCGGCAACCGCATCCTGGTCGGCCACCGGACGCCCGCCATCATGGTGGCCGGCGAGTCGGTCGGCGGGCGCGCCTTTCCGGAGGGGGCGGCGCTGGTGCTGCGGCCGCTCGGCAACGGCTTCGAGGTCCTGGGAATCCTGGACCTGGTGCCGCTGCCCGGCGGCGGGTTCCATATGTGCGGCTGACCATCCGCCAAGCCCGGATGACGGATTCCTGACGCGGCCGGAGAGGCAACCTCCTGCCGATCCAGGCTTTTTGGCCGGCATGTCTACCAACACCCAGGCCGACCCCCAGGAATTGCTGGCCCAGCAGGCGGCGCTGGCCCGCTTCGGCGAATTCGCGCTGAGATGCGACGACCTCGGCGACATCCTGCACGAAGCCTGCCGCCTGGTCGGCGAGGCGCTCGGCACCGACCTCGCCAAGGTGGTGGAGTTGCAGCCCGATGGGCTGACGCTGCTGGTGCGGGAGGGGGTCGGCTGGCAGCCCGGCGTGGTGGGCGAGGTCCGCACCGACATGGCGCATGGGCCGGAGGGTCTCGCGCTGCGCACCGGCCAGGCGGTGGTCTCGCCCGACCTGACCCGGGAGGACCGCTTCGAGATCCCGAACTTCGTCCGCGAGCATGGCAGCCAGGCGGCGGTCTGCGTCGTCATCATGGGCGTGGACGGCACGCCGCCCTATGGCGTGCTGCAGGTGGACAGCCGGCGGGGGGAGGCGTTCGGGCCGGCCGATATCTCCTTCCTGCAGACCTACGCCAACATGCTGGCCTCCGCCGTCGGCCGGCTGCGCGCCAGTGCCGAATTGCGCCGCAAGGCGGAGGACAACGAACGCCTGCTGCGCGAATTACAGCACCGGGTGAAGAACAACCTGCAGGTCATGGTGGCGATGCTGGACCTGCAATCGCGCCAGCTGCGCGCGCCGGAAAGCAAGGCGGCGATGCGCGGCGTGGCGCGGCGGGTGGAGGCGCTGCGCCTGCTGCACGACAAGCTGCATCTGTCCGGCGAGGTGGACCAGATCGACCTCGGTGAATACCTGGCGCAGCTCAGCGCCGGGCTGCTCGGCTTCCACGAGGGCGGGGCGGCGCGCATCCAGCTGGTGCTGGAAGTGCAGCACGGGCTGATCGCCTCCCCGGACCAGGCGGCGCCGCTGGGCCTCGCGGTGAACGAGTTCATCACCAACAGCCTGAAGCACGCCTTCGGCAATGGGCCGGGCCGTGTCGGGCTGAGGCTGGAGGCCGAATCGACCCAGCGGGCCAAGCTCAGCCTGTGGGACAATGGCCACGGCCTGCCCTTGCCGCGGAAGACGGGCGGCAGCGGGATGCGGATGATCGACAGTTTCGGCCGGCAGCTCGGCTCCGCCGTGCATTGGACCAGCGACAACAGCGGCACGCGGCTGGAGATGACGATCCGGCTGCGCAGCGGTTAAACCTCGTAGGGCAGGCCCACATAGTTCTCGGCCAGCGTCGTCATGGCGGCGCGGCTGGTGGAGACGTAGTCGAGTTCCGCCACCTGCACCCGATGCTCGAAACGGTCCTCGCCATCGAAGCGGTGCAGCATGGAGGTCATCCACCAGGAGAAGCGCTGGCCCTTCCAGATGCGGCGCAGGCAGATGTCCGAATACTGTTCCAGCAGCGTCGCGTCGCCCTTGGCGAAGAAACGCTCCAGGCCACGGGCCAGCACGCGGATGTCGGCGATGGCCAGGTTCATGCCCTTGGCGCCGGTCGGCGGCACGATGTGGGCGGCGTCGCCGGCCAGGAACAGGCGGCCATGGCGCATCGGCTCCACCACATAGCTGCGCATGGCGGTGACGCCCTTCTGGAAGATCGGGCCTTCCTGGAGTTCCGCGCCGCAGCCAAGGCGCTTGTGCAGTTCCGCCCAGATCCGCGCATCCGGCCACAGCGCGAGGTCCTCGTCCGGCGCGCATTGCAGGTACAACCGCGTCACCGTCTCCGACCTCATGGTGGCCAGGGCAAAGCCGTCCTGGTGGCGGGCGTAGATCAGCTCCTCCGACACCGGCTTGCTGTGCGCCAGGATGCCGAGCCAGGCGAAGGGGTAGATGCGGTCGTAGATGCGGATGATGTCGTCCGGGATGGCGCCGCGGCAGATGCCGTGGAAGCCGTCGCAGCCGCCGATGAAGGCGCAGTCCAGCACCTGCGCCACGCCGTCGTGGGTGAAGCTGATGCGCGGGGTGTCGGAGGTGACGTCATGCACCGCGACGTCCGCCACGTCGAACAGGATGGCGGGGCTGCCGGAGCGGGTGCCGGCGGCCAGCCGCGCGGCGATCAGGTCCTTCACCACCTCCTGCTGGCCGTAGATGGTGACGACCTTGCCGGTCAGGTCGGTCAGCGGGATGCGGTGGCCGGCGCCGTCGAAGCGCAGCTCGATGCCGTGATGCGCCAGGCCCTGGCGGTGCAGGCGGTCCGCCACGCCGGCCTCGGTCAGCGTGTCGACGCTGCCCTGTTCCAGCAGGCCGGCGCGGACGCGTTCCTCAACGTAGGAGCGCGACCGCGCTTCCAGCACCACGCTGTCGATGCCGGCCAGGTGCAGCAGGTGGGACAGCAGCAGCCCGGCGGGGCCTGCGCCGATGATGCCGACCTGGGTGCGCATCGCCTTGGGTCTCCTTGGTCCCTGGCCCGTATGTGCCGCGCCGGGCAGGCTTGGCAACGGGGCAGGCGACGAATTGTTGTGATCCATAACAATCAGGCGGGCCGTGCTACGGATGACCTGGCCGCTTGGCGCGGGATCGGGCGGCTGTCGCCACATGGTCATCAGGGCGTCAAGCGACTGCAACACCAGGCAAGCTAGAGGGGCGCGACCTTCCTCGGAGGACGCCGCCATGATCCGTCGCCGCACCACGCTTGCCAGCGCCGCCGCCTTCCTCGCCGCCCCCGCCCTGGCGCAAGCCGATTGGCGCGGCGCGTTCCGGGAAATCCGCTACGGCATCATTTCCTCGGAGAACGAACGCGACGCGATCGCGCGGCAGGGCGGGTTGCAGGCCTATGCGGAGCGCCGGCTCGGCGTGCCGCTGCGGGTGTTCCGCGGCACGGACTATGCGGGGGTGGTGGAGGCGCTGCGGGCCTCGCAGCTCGAATTCGCCTATCTCGGCCCGGCCGCCTATGCGCTGTCGCGTCGCGCCATGGGCGAGCGGGTGCAGCCGCTGCTGCGCTACCGCAACCTCGACGGGTCGGAGGGCTACTACTCCGTCGTCTTCGTGAAGGCGGACAGCCCGGCGCGGTCGCTGGCCGATCTGCGCGGCAAGTCGTTTGCCTTTGCCGATCCGAACTCCGCCTCCGGCTTCGCCGCGCCGAACTACTTCCTGCGGCGCGAGGGTTTCGCGCCGGCGCAGCATTTCGGGCGCACCGGGTTTTCCGGCAGCCATGAGCAATCCGTCGTCGCCGTGCTGAACGGCACCTTCGACGCCGGGGCCACCTTCTGGAACAACGAGGCCAGCGGCAACATCCAGCGCATGACCGAGAAGGGCATGATCCCGGCTGGTGCCACGCGCATCATCTGGCGCAGCCCGCTGATCCCGTCCTCCCCGGTCGTCACCCGCGCCGAGCTGCCGGACGGCCTGAAGCGCGACTTCGTGGCGATGATGCAGGCGATGGCGCAGGAGGCTCCGGAGGCGCTGCGCCAGCTCAACCCGAACACCACCGGCTTCGTGCCGGCGCGGCACGAGGATTATGCCGACGTCATCGCGATGACGGAGGAAAACCAGGCGAGCCGGCGGGACCGTCGTTCTTGAACTCCGCCACGCTGGCCGGCCGGGCGTGGGACCGCGCGGCACGGCGGCGGCGCCTGCATTGGCTCGGTGGCGCGCTGCTGATGGCGGGTGCCGTCGCGGTGGCGTCCGTGGTCGGGCAGGTGGATGCGGCGCGGCTCTGGGCCGGGCTGCCGATGGCGGCGGACTATATCGGCCGCACCATCCCGGTGCTGCGGGCGGAGACGCTGGGCGCCGATATCGCCGAATGGATGTGGGGCTTCGACGTCTGGCTCGGGCTGCTGCTGGACACCGTGCTGATCGGCTATACCGGCACCGTGCTCGGCGCCACGCTGGCCCTGCTGCTGTCCTTCCCGGCGGCGACGACGCTGGCGCCGGGCTGGGTGGTGACGCTGGTGCGGCGCTTCCTGGAGTTGGCGCGCACCGTGCCGACCTTGGTCTTCGCGCTGATCTTCGTCTACGCCTACGGCCTGGGTCCGCTGGCCGGCGTCCTCGCCATCGCGCTGCACACCATGGGCGCGCTCGGGAAACTGTTCGCCGAGGTGCATGAGGATGTGGACCCGCGCACCGTCGATGCGGTGCGCTCGGCGGGCGGGAGCTGGGCGCAGGCGATGCGCTACGGCGTGCTGCCGCAATCCCTGCCCGGCCTGCTGTCCTTCGGCCTGCTGCGCTTCGAGATCAACGTGCGGGAGGCCTCCGTGCTCGGCATCGTCGGTGCCGGCGGGATCGGGGAGGAGCTGTACCTGGCGGTGCGGCAATTCGAGTATCCGGACATTTCCGCCATCCTGCTGCTGATGCTGGCGATGGTGACGCTGATCGACCTGCTCTGCGGCCGGCTGCGGCACCGCATCCTGGGCGCCGAGGCGGTACGGCCGGCATGATGGCACTGCGCACCCCCTGGGTCTTCGCCGGCGGCTTCGCGCTGCTCCTGCTCGGGCTGTGGCGGGTGGATGCGGCGCCGGACCGGCTGATGGAAGGCACGGCGAAGCTGGGCTGGCTGGCGGCGCTGATGTGGCCGCCCTCCCCCGGCGGCGCGCTGGCCGAATTGCTGAGCGCGCTCGCGGAAACGGTGGCCATGGCCTTCCTCGGCACGCTGCTGGCGGCGGTCGTGGCGCTGCCACTGTGCCTGTTCGGGGCCGGCAACATCATCGGCAACCGCCTGCTGCGCTTCACGGTGCGCCGCAGCTATGACGGGCTGCGCGCGGTGGACAGCCTGGTCTGGGCGCTGGTCTTCGTCTCGGCCGTGGGCATGGGCCCCTTCGCCGGCATCCTGGCGCTGGCGGTGCCGGATATCGGACTGTTCGCGAAGACCTTCTCCGAGGCGCTGGAAAGCGCCGACCGGCGCCAGGTGGAAGGCGTGCGGGCGGCCGGCGGGTCGCGGCTGCACGCCATCCGCTACGGGCTGCTGCCGCAGGCGGCGCCGGTGATGCTGACGCAGTTGCTGTACATCTTCGAGAGCAACACGCGCTCCGCCACCATCCTCGGCGTGGTCGGCGCCGGCGGCATCGGCCTGGCGCTGGCCGACCGCATCCGGCTGAACGACTGGGACGAGGCCGCCTTCATCGTGCTGATGATCCTGGTGACGGTCGGGCTGATCGACCGGCTGAGCCGCGGCATCCGCCTGCGGCTGATCCAGCCATGAGCCGGCAGCTCGGCGCGGCGCCGCTGATCCATCCGACGGCGAGCGTCAGGGACAGTACCCTCGGGATCTACACGGAGGTCGGCGCCCGCACCTCCGTCGCGGAGGCGGTGTTCGGCGACTACGCCTATGTCGTGAACGACAGCCAGATCATCTACGCGACGGTTGGCAAGTTCTGTTCCATCGCCAGCCACACGCGGATCAACCCCGGCAACCACCCGCTGGACCGCGTGGCGCTGAGCCATTTCACCTACCGCGCCAGCGCCTATGGCCTGGGGGAGGACGAGGCCGGATTCTTCGACTGGCGGCGCGACCACCATGTGACGCTGGGGCATGACGTGTGGATCGGGCATGGCGCGATCGTGCTGCCGGGGGTGACCATCGGCACCGGTGCGGCGATCGGCGCCGGGGCGGTGGTGACGAAGGACGTGCCCGCTTTCGCCGTCGCGGTCGGCAATCCGGCGCGGGTGCTGCGATATCGCTTCACGCCGGAGGTGCAGGCGAGCCTGCTGCGGATCGCCTGGTGGGACTGGACGCGGGAGCAACTGGCCGAGGGGCTGGCGGATATGCGGCGACTGAAGGCCGAGGATTTCTGCGCGCGGTATGAGGGTGGCGCGGCCCCCCTGACCCACCGTTGAACGCATGCGTTCAACCCCCCCGAGGGGGAGTGGGATTCGCGGCTACCCGCGAGGCCGAAGCCGGCCTACGGTCCGGGCCGCCGCCATTTGCCATGCCGCGACGCCGCCGAGCGCACCAAGCGCCAGCAGCAGCCTGGCGCTGTCCGGGATCGCGTGCAGGAAGGCGACCGCGAGGCCCAGCGCGCCGAGCAGCAGGCGCAGCATGGTCCCCATCGGCGCCAGCAGGAACCCCGCATAGGCCGAGGTGAACAGCACCAGCGCGCCGGCCATGATGGAGATCGACAGCATGATCTGCACCAGGCCGCCGCGCATCATGATGCCGGGGTCGTAGATGAACGCGAAGCCGACCGCGAAGCCGGCGATGGCGAAGCGGGAGGATTGCAGCGCGGTCATGGAGGGGCTGGATTTCGCGATCGCCGCCGCCGCAAAGGCCGCCGCGGCAACGGGCGGCGTGGTGTCCGCCAGCACCGCGAAATAGAAGACGAACATGTGCGCCTGCAGCATGTCCACGTTCAGATAGGCGCCGAGTTCCAGCACCTGCGGCACGCCGATGGCGGCGGCGATGATGTAGCTCGGCGTGGTCGGAATCCCCATGCCGAGCACCAGCACGGTGATCGCCAGGAACAGCAGCAGCAGCGCCAGGTTGCCGCCGGCCAGTTCCTTGATGATGCCGCCGAAGGCCACGACCATGCCGGTGGCGGTCAGCGCGGAGACGACGATGCCGGCGCCGGCGATGGTGACGGCCAGCGGCGCCATGGTCAGCCCGGCGCGCGCCAGGCTGTCCACCACCTGCATCGGCGTCATCCGGCTGCGTCGCCGCAGGAAGGCGACGCCCACCATCGACAGCGTGGCGCAGAAGGCGGCGAAGTTGCCGGACCAGCGTTCCGTCATCAGCCAGACCAGCACGCCGATCGGGATGACCAGGTGGGCATCGGCCAGCACCTCCCGCCACGCGGGGATCTCCGCGGCCGGGACGGGGGCGAGGCCGAGCTTCTTCGCCTCGAAATGCACGGCGGACAGGATGGCGAAGTAGTACAGCACGGCGCCGGCCGCGGCGGCGACCAGGATGTTGCCGTAGGGAATGTTGGTGATCTCGGCCATGACGAAGGCGGCCGCCCCCATCACCGGCGGCATCAGCGCGCCGCCGACGCTCGCGGCACTCTCGATTCCGCCGGCGACCGCCGGGCGGTAGCCGACGCGGATCATCAGCGGGATGGTCATCGACCCGGTGGTGACGACGTTGGAGACGGAGGACCCGCTCATCGTGCCGAACAGGCCGGAGGTCACCACGGCGACCTTGGCCGGCCCGCCGGAATACCGCCCGGCGACGGCGCTGCCGAAGTTGGAGAACAGCCGCCCGGTGCCGCTGCCCTGCATGAAGCTGCCGAACAGGATGAAGACGGCGATGATGGTGGCGACGATGCCGGTCAGCGGCCCGTAGACGCCGCCGGCCGTGGGAACCAGCCAGGAGGCCTCGACGATCTCGGCCGGCGTGAAGGGCCGCGCGTTGAGCATCCCCGGCACCAGCCAGCCCCATTGCATGTAGGCCAGCGAGATCGCGACCATGATGGCGAGGCCGGGTTCGACCGCGCGCCTTATCGCCTCCAGCAGCGTGACGATGGCGAGGATGCCGAGCGCCATCATGGTGGGCGTGAAGGGGTCGACGTACTCCATGCGGTCGGCGACCGCCATCCAGTTCCACATCACCCAGGCATGCGGAACGCCGGAGGCGACGGCCCAGACCCAGTCCAGCACCGAGGGCCGATGCTTCGGCGACCGCGTCTTCGATGCCGGGTACAGCAGGAACAGCAGCGGCGTGAACACCAGCAGGTGAAAGCCGCGCATCTGGATCGGCTCGGGGAAGCCCGTGCCGCCGAAATAGAGGTGGACGGCCGCCGCGGCCGCCGCCCACGCCCAACAGACCCACTTCAGTGGGCCGACGAGGTCCCGCATCCTGCCGCGCCGGCCCGGTCCGACTTCCGGGTCTTCGCTCAGGCCGGCATCACGCCGGCTTCGCGGAACGCCCGCGCGGCGCCGGGGTGCAGCGGCACGCCGCTGTACTTCCAGGCCACCGCCGGGTCGAAGGCGCCCATGCTGGCGTGGATCTGCGTCAGCCGGGTGCCGCGGTTCTTGATCAGGGTCTTGGTGATGCCATAGGCGGCATCGGCCGGCAGCGCCTCGTTCGCCAGGATGACGCTGTCCATCGTCGTCACCATCAGGTCGGCGGATTGCAGCTGCGGGTAGGTGCCGGCGGGCAGCTTGCCCTCGGCATAGGCGTAGGTGTCCGCCAGGTGCTTGCGGACATCGTCCGGGAAGCCGACGAGCTGCGAGGCGCGGCGGCCCTGGCCGATCTCGGTCAGGATCGCGGCCGGCTTGGCCAGCGCGCAGTACAGGTAGTCCACTTGGCCATCGGCATAGGCGGCGGCGATGTCGGCGTAGCTGCCGTTCAGGTAGCGGCCGCCCTCGGCGCGGATCTTGTCCGGGCTGGAGCCGAGGAAGCGCAGGATGCGCTGCAGGGTCATCTCATCGGTCGAGGAGCGCTGCGGGCAGGCGATCCTGAGGCCGCGCTGGGTCAGGATCTCCCGCATCCCCTCCGGCCCGGAGCCCACGGCGCGGACCAGGTTGTGCTCGGTCGGGCTGTAGCCGGTGCCGAGCGAGCGCAGCTTCTCATGCTTGGCGGTGTAGGGCTCCTCGCCCCGCGCGGCCGCCGCGGTGAAGGCATCGATGCCCCAGCCGAGCGGCGACTGGCCGTTGTTGACGCGGGTGGAATTGGCAAGGCCCCCGCCGGGGACGACGCGGATGCGGATGCCCGGGTTCTCCTCCGCGATCAGGGAGGACAGGCCGGCCGCCATGGTGTACCAGCCGCCGCCCACGGACCCCGCGACCCATTCCAGGGTCTGCTGCGCCTGGGCGGTGCGGATGAAGGGCGTGGCGAGCGCGGCGCCGCCGAGCAGCAGGACGCCGCGACGTGAAATGATGTTGGCCATCGAGGGCCTCCCCGTTTGTCTGCGGGGCGATCATGCGCGCCGTCCCGGCCGGCTTGCAACCGGGTCCGGGGCGGCTTTGCGCGGCGGCCGGAGCGGTCCTGCTCAGCTTCGCAGCAGATAGGGGCGTGCGGCCGCCATCGCGGGCACGCAGCCGGGTGCGGCCTGCCCCAGCACCGCCTGCGGCTCCACGGTGCCGATCCAGCTCTGGAAGGCGGTGGAGATGGCCCAGATCGGTTCGGACATGGCGCGCTGCACCAGGGCCGGGCCGGCGCTGACGGCGCAGGCGGCGACGCCGGCCATCACGGCGGGCGGGGCGCTGGCTTCCGCCAGGCGGGACTGCATCTCGGCCTGCAAGGGGTTCAGCAGGAACAGGGAGACGAGGAAAGCCATCAGGTCGTGCATCAGGGAAACCTCCGGATCGCGGCCGTGGCCGCAAGGGAGGTCCGACATCGCGCGGCGCGCCAGAGGGGCCCGGACCTGGACGCGCATCTGGCCGCGCGGCGCGGCGGCTTCAAGATCCCGGCTGCGCCATTGCGCGGCGGCGACGCGGGACGGCATGCTGCGCGGCACAACCGACCCGAGCCGGAGATCGCCATGCATCGCCGTACCCTGCTGACTGGCCTTGCCGCCGGCCTGGCGCTGCCCGCCGCGCCCGCTTTGGCGCAGGGCGAGGCGGCGCATACGCTGCGCTTCATCCCGCAGGCGGATGTCACGACGCTCGACCCGCTGAACACCACCAGCTACGGCGTCCGCAACCACGGCCACATGTGCTGGGACACGCTGTACGGCCCGGGCAGCGACTTCACCATGCATCCGCAGCTGGCGGAGGGTCATGTGGTGGAGGAGGACGGGCTGCGCTGGGTCTTCACGCTCCGCGCCGGCATCCGCTTCCATGACGGCGAGCCGGTGCGCGCGCGCGATGCCATCGCCTCCATCGCCCGCTGGTCGGCGCGGGACACGCTGGGCCAGACGCTGCGCGCGCGCACCGAGAGCATGACGGCGCTGGACGACCGGCGCTTCGAGATCCGCCTGAAGCAGCGCTTCGGCCCGATGATCGAGGCGCTGGGCAAGCCATCCGCCTACCCCTGCTTCATCTTCCCGGAACGCTTCGCCACGGTGGACCCGACGCGCCCCTTCACGGAGGTCGTGGGCAGCGGACCCTATCGCTTCGTGGCGGATGAGCGGCTTTCGGGTGCCCGGGTGGTGTACCGGAAATTCGCCGAATACGTGCCGAACCCGAACCCGCCCAACCTGCTCGGCGGCGCCAAGCATGCGCATTTCGAGCGGGTGGAGTTCCGCGTGATGAGCGACGCCGGCACCGCGGCCGCGGCACTCCAGGCCGGGGAGGTCGACTGGTACGAGCAGGTGGCGCCCGACCTACGGCCGATCCTCGCCCGCCACCGCGACATCACGGTGGAGCGCATTGATGCCGGCGGGCTGATGGCCTCGCTGCGCATGAACCACCTGCACCCGCCCTTCGACAACGCGGCGGTGCGCCGCGCGCTGCTGCATTCGATCAACCAGGCGGACTTCATGGCCTCCATCATGGGCACCGACCGGGCGCTGTGGCAGGACGGCATCGGCGCCTTCCCGACCTCCTCCGCCCTGGCCAATGACGAGGGCATCGGCGCGCTGACCGGCCCGCGCAGCTTCGATGCGGCGCGCGCGGCGCTGCGGGCGGCGGGCTACGCCAACCAGCCGGTGACGGTGCTGCACCCGACCGACGTGGTGAACAACAACACCATGACGACGGTGCTGACCGACGCGCTGAAACGCTCGGGCCTCAATGCGGAAAGCGCCACCAGCGACTGGGGCACGGTGCTGCAGCGCCGCGGCCGGATGGAGCCGCCGGCGCAGGGCGGCTGGAACGCGCTGGTGGTGCTGTTCGGCGGCGTCGACCTGGCGAACCCGGGCGTGCACCCGCTGCTGCGCGCCAATGGCCGCCAGGCCTGGTTCGGCTGGCCGACCAGCCCCGAACTGGAGGCGATGCGCGACGAGTGGCTGGATGCCGGCTCGCTCGACCAGCAGAAGGGCATCGCGCGGCGCATCCAGGCGCAGGTCTGGCAGGACGTGCCGTTCATCCCGCTCGGGCAGTACTTCATCGACAGCGCCTGGCGGAAGACCCTGTCCACGCCGCAGAAGGGGATGACGCTGCCGATCAACGTGCGGCGGGTCTGACACAGCCGTAACGCACGGATGATTGCTGGCGCAGCAGCGGGTGGTGTATCGCCCGAAAATGCTCCGCCAGTTCATCCGCCTGTACCGCCCGCATCTGCGCCTGGCGCTGATCTCC
The DNA here is from genome assembly GCF_051433195.1 of Falsiroseomonas sp. E2-1-a20. Taxonomy (NCBI): domain Bacteria; kingdom Pseudomonadati; phylum Pseudomonadota; class Alphaproteobacteria; order Acetobacterales; family Roseomonadaceae; genus Falsiroseomonas; species Falsiroseomonas sp. E2-1-a20. The sequence goes on from NZ_JBHMFT010000012.1 coordinate 86,969, forward strand.
TTCGGCTGCGCCGCGCTGTCGGGAGTGCTGGAGCTTGGCTTCCCGATGGCCGTGCGGGGCTTCATCGACCATCTGCTGCCGCAGCAGGACATGCGGCTGATCGGCTTCGCCGTCATCGCCCTGCTGGCGGTGTACCTGCTGAACGCGGCGCTGATGGCGATCATCACCTATTGGGGCCACGTGCTCGGCATCGCCATCGAGACGGAGTTGCGCCGCCGCGCCTTCGACCACCTGATGCGGCTGTCCTTCCGCTTCTACGACAACCAGAAGACCGGCCACCTGGTCGGCCGCGTCACCAAGAACCTGGAAGACATCGGGGAGGTCGCGCATCACGGGCCGGAGGATCTGCTGGTCGCGGTGCTGACCTTCCTCGGCGCCTTCGCGCTGATGGTGCTGGTCAGCCCGGAGTTGGCCCTGATGACGGCGGCGATCGTGCCGCTGGTGGGCTGGGTGGTGGCGCATTACGGCGGGCGGATGACGCTGAACTGGCAGGCGCAGTTCGGCCGCGTCGGCGCCTTCAACGCCCGCATCGAGGAAGCCATCGGCGGCATCCGCGTGGTCAAGGCTTTCGCCAACGAGGCGCATGAGCGGAAGCTGTTCGCGGACGACAACGCGAAATACCAGCGCACCAAGCTGGACGCCTACCGCATCATGGCCGTCAGCATCACGCTGAACTACCTGGGCATGCGGCTGGTGCAGTTGGTGGTGATGCTGGCGGGCGCGGGGTTCATCGTCGCCGGGCGACTGTCCATCGGCGATTTCGTCGCCTTCCTGCTGCTGGTCGGCGTGTTCTACCGGCCGCTCGAGAAGATCAACGCCGTCATCGAGACCTACCCCAAGGGCATCGCCGGCTTCCGCAGCTTTCTCGACCTGCTCGCGACGCAGCCGGATATCGCCGATGCGCCGGATGCGCAGCCCGCGCCGGCGCTACGTGGCGCGGTGCGGTTCGAGGGCGTGAGCTTCGGCTACACGCCGGGCCGCCCGGTGCTGCGCGGCGTGGACCTGGTGGTGGAGCCGGGGCAGACCATCGCGCTGGTCGGGCCATCGGGCGCCGGCAAGACCACCATCTGTTCCCTGCTGCCGCGCTTCTACGACGTGGAGGCCGGGCGCATCACCATCGACGGCCTCGACATCCGCCGGATGACGCTGGAATCACTGCGCGGGCAGATCGGGCTGGTGCAGCAGGACGTGTTCCTGTTCGCCGGCAGCATCCGGCAGAACATCGCCTATGGGCGGCTCGGTGCCAGCGACGCGGAGATCCTGGACGCCGCCCGCCGCGCCCGGCTGGACGCGCTGATCGCGGAGATGCCGGAGGGGCTGGACACGCTGATCGGCGAGCGTGGCGTGAAGCTCTCGGGCGGGCAGAAGCAGCGGCTGGCGATCGCGCGCATCTTCCTGATGAACCCGCCGATCCTGATCCTGGACGAGGCGACCAGCGCACTGGATACCGAGACGGAGCGGGCGATCCAGCAGGCGCTGGCGGAACTCGCACGCGGCCGCACCACGCTGGTCATCGCGCACCGGCTGGCCACCATCCGGGACGCGGACCGCATCGTGGTGGTGACGGAACAGGGCATCGCGGAACAGGGCAGCCACCGGGACCTGCTGGCGGCGGAGGGAGTGTACCGGCGCCTACACGACGCACAGTTCGCGGCGGCGGAGTAGCGGCGGGAAAAGCCCTCTCCCCCCGCTTTGGGTGGAGAGGGCTTTTGTCAGGCGCGGGGCTTGCGGGGGGCGGCGGCGGCGTGGCGGGGGGGGCCGCGGTGGGCGTGGGGCGGCGGGCCGCGATCGGCGCGGGGCGGGCCGCGGTATTCGCGCGGCGTGCGCGGCGCCTCCCGCGGCGGAGCGCGGTTCGGGGCCGGGGCGTGCGCCATCGGCTCGATCCGGATGCGGTCGTCCTCGTCGTTCGTCACGGTCTGCGCCGAGGCGGCGAAGCGGGCGGCGGCCCAGGGGGCGATCTCCACCCGGGTCTCACGGTCCATCACCTCGATCCGGCCGACATCGCGCCGCGTCAGGTCGCCGCGGCGGCAGATGAAGGGCAGGATCCAGCGCGGGTCGGCCTGGTCGTGGCGGCCGATGGACAGGCGGAACCACACCCCCTCCCCGCCCCCTTCGCGCGGCGCGCGGGGCGCCGGCGGCGGCAGGGAGGACAATTCCTCCGGGGCCGGCAGGGAGGAGCGCAGCGCCTGGAACAGCGCGGCGGCCACCTGCTCCGGCGACTTCTCGGCCAGCAGGGCGCGAGCGAGTTCCAGGTCGTCCTCCTCCGCCACCGCATCGACGGCGGTGCGGGCCTGGATGGCGAGGCGTTCGCGATCCTTGGCGCGGACATCCTCGGCGCTGGGCGGGTTGGACCATTCGGCCTGGATGCGGGCGTTGGACAGCAGGCGTTCGGCCAGGCGGCGGCGGGCGGGGGCCACCAGCAGCACGGCGACGCCCTTGCGCCCGGCCCGGCCGGTGCGGCCGGAGCGGTGCTGCAGGGTTTCCTTGTCGCGCGGCAGTTCCGCGTGGATCACCAGGCCGAGATCCGGCAGGTCGATGCCGCGTGCCGCCACGTCGGTCGCGACGCAGACCCGGGCGCGGCGGTCGCGCAGTGCCTGGAGCGCGCGGTTACGCTCCGCCTGGGTCAGTTCGCCCGAAAGCGCCACGGCGGAGAAGCCGCGTTCCACCAGGCTGCCATGCAGGCGGTTCACCTGCTCGCGGGTGTTGCAGAACACCAGCGCGCCGCCGGCCTCGTACCAGCGCAGCGCGTTGACCACGGCGGCCTCGGCCTCGCGCGGGCCGACCAGCATGGCGCGGTAGGCGATGTCGCCATGGCGCTCGCCCTCGGCCGTCGCCGCGATGCGCAGGGCGCCGCGCTGGTAGGACGCCGCCAGCGCCACGATCTCCCGCGGCACCGTCGCCGAGAACATCAGGGTGCGGCGGGCTTCCGGCGCGCCTTCCAGGATGGCTTCCAGATCGTCCCGGAAGCCCATGTCGAGCATCTCGTCTGCCTCGTCCAGCACCGCGGCGCGAAGCTGGGACAGGTCCATGTTGGTCCGTTCCAGGTGGTCGCGCAGGCGGCCCGGGGTGCCGACGACGATCTCGGCACCCATGCCCAGGGCACGGCGGTCGGCGCGCACATCGGTGCCGCCGACGCAGGCGATGACGCGGACGCCGGTGCCGGAATAGAGCCAGGCGAGTTCCTCCCGCACCTGCATCGCGAGTTCGCGGGTCGGTGCGATGACCAGGGCCAGCGGCTTCTGGCTGCGGCCGCCTTCCAGCACCTGCTCGGCGATCGCCAGCCCGAAGGCGACGGTCTTGCCGGAGCCGGTCTGGGCGGAGACCAGCAGGTCGCGCCCCGCGGTGGCGGGGTCCAGCACGGCGGCCTGGACGGGGGTGGGTTCGGCGTAGCCACGCTCGGCCAGGGCCTGGGCGAGACGTTCGGGGAGATCGGGAAAGGGCATTGTGGGGGCTGCCTAGCTCATTCTGCCGCGCGGCGCACGGATTCCCGGGCGCAACGCCGCATGGCTGCCCCGCGTTCGGTTCGACGACGCGCCCCCCCCCCTCACCCAACCCTCTCCCCCCGTTGGGGGGAGAGGGCCATTCCTCAGCCGGCCAGCGCCAGCACCCGGCGGGCGCGGATCAGCACCGGCTCGTCCACCATCATGCCATCCACGGTGAAGGACCCCCGACCCTCCGCGGCGGCGGCCTCGGCGGCGGCGACGTGGCGGCGGGCCAGCGCGACCTCGGCCTCGGAGGGGGAGAAGCCGGCATTCAGGATCGGCACCAGCGACGGGTGGATGCAGGTGGCGCCGACGAGGCCGGAGCGGCGCGAGCGGGCGACCAGGTCGCGGATGCGCGCCGCATCGCGGAAATCCGCCACGGTGCCGAGGGTGCCGAGCGGGGCGACGCCGGCGGCCACCGCGGCGATGACCATGCGGCGCTTGGCCAGCACGATCAGCTCGTCATCCGGCTGCGCGCCGCATTCGGCGGCGAGGTCCTCCGCACCCACCAGCAGGCCGGCGATGAGGGGGTGGGCGCGGGCGATCGCCTCGATTTGCAAAAGCGCGGCGGCGGTCTCCACCACCGGGACGATGACCATGCGGCGCGGCGCCGCGGCCAGCAGTTCCGCCGCGAGCACCACATGGTCGGGGCCGAGCACCTTGGTCAGCAGGATGCCCTCGGCGCCGGCGGCAATGGCCGCCTCGATATCCGGCAAGGCGAGGCGCAGCGGGCGGTTGACGCGGACCAGCACGGCGCTGCCGCCGGAGGCCGCCAGCGGCACCGCCTCGGCCAGCGCGGCGCGGGCTTCGGCCTTGCGGTCGGCGGGCACGCTGTCCTCAAGGTCCAGGATCACCGCATCCGCCCCGGCGCCCGGCGCCTTGGCGACGAAGCGCGGGACGTTGGCCGGGACATACAGCATGGAACGCCAGGCGCGGGTCATTTTTCCGAACTTCCTTGCAGCACGATTCGGGCCGCACGCATGCGCGCCAGTTCTGCCTCACCCAGCAGCGGCGCCAGGATTGCATCATTGTCCGCGCCCAGCTTCGGCGCGGCATTGCGGAAAATGCCGGGGGTGGCGGACAGGCGCGGCACCTCGCCATGCATGGGCAGCCAGCCGCCGGGCATCTCGGCATCCGGCACTTCCACCAGCGCCTCCCGCGCCGCCACGTAGTCATCGGCGTCGAGGTCGGCGACATCCATGATCGGGCCGATGGTCACGCCGTCCCGGTCGAATTTCGCCAGCGCCTCGTCGCGGTCCATGCCGGCCAGCGCGTCGCGGATGATGCCGTCGATGACCTCGATGTTGGCCAGGCGATCCGGGTTGGAGCGGAAGCGCGGGTCGTCCACCAGCTCCGGCCGGCCGATGCTGTGCATCAGGCGCACGAACACCGCCTGGGTGCTGGTGGACAGGCTGAGCCAGCCGCCGTCCCGGGTGCGGTAGGCGTTGCGCGGCGCGGTGTTGGTGCTGCGGCTGCCGGTGCGCGGCTTCACCTGGCCGCTGACGCGCCAATTCGCCATCTGCGGCTCCAGCACCGCGAAGATCGGCTCGAACAGGGAGAGGTCCACCACCTGCCCCTCACCCGTCGCCGTGGCGTGGTGCAGCGCGATCATCGCCGCGGAGGCGCCGTAGAGGCCGGCATAGGCATCCGCCATGAACATCGGCGGCAGCACCGGCTCGCGGTCGGCGAATCCGTTCAGGGCGGCGAAGCCGGCATAGCCTTCGACCAGCGTGCCGAAGCCGGGCTTGTGGCGGAACGGCCCGGTCTGGCCCCAGCCGGAGACGCGCACGATGACCAGCCGGGGATTCAGCGCCAGCAGCACGTCGGGGCCCAGCCCCATCTCCTCCAGCACGCCGGGCCGGAAGCTCTCGACGAAGATGGCGGCGGTGGCGGCCAGGCGCTTCACCACCTCCACCGCCTCGGCGCGGCGCAGGTCCAGGCACAGGCTGCGCTTGTTGCGGCACCAGGTCTTCCAGGCGGTCTCGATCCCGCCGACCTTCCAGGCGCGCAGGCTGTCGCCGGCCGGTGGCTCCACCTTCAGCACCTCCGCCCCGTGGTCGGCCAGCACCTTGGTCAGCATGTTGCCGGCGACGAGGCGGGACAGATCGACCACCCGCACGCCGTCCAGCGCGCCGCGCGCCGCCGGGTCGAAGTCCCGCCGCCGCTTCGCGCTCTGAGGCCTTGTCTGTTCCACCCGAATCTCCTCCGCGCAAGGCGTAGGCGCCGCTTCCGGAGGGGTCAATCCGGCTCGACCTGCGCGGCCGTCCGGCGTATCTGGTGCAGGTCCGCATCGTTGCGGCAGGATGCTCGCTATGACCCTCGCCGGCCTGTCGCTGCGTGACCTGGAATACCTGCTGGCCGTCGGCGAGCATCTCAGCTTCGGCCGCGCCGCGCAGGCCTGCGCCGTCAGCCAGCCGACGCTGTCCGCGCAGATCCGCAAGATCGAGGAGCTGCTCCAGGTCGAATGCTTCGAGCGTGCGCCGCGCGGCGTGCTGGTGACGCCGCGCGGGGCGGAGCTGGTGGCGCAGGCGCGGCTGGTGGTGGCGGAGGCGCGGCGGATGTTCGAGATCGCCGCCGCCGGCGCCGCGCCGCTGGAGGGCACCTTCCGGCTCGGCGTGATCTCGACCCTCGGCCCCTACCTCGTGCCCTTCCTGCTGAAGCCGCTGCGGGCCCGCTTCCCGAAACTGCGCCTGCTGCTGTCGGAGGGGCTGACCCGCCAGCTTTCGCGCCAGGTGGAGGAAGGCGAGCTGGACGCCGTGCTCGCCGCCTCCCCCATGCCAGGGCCGGACCTGACGGAGCTGAAGCTGTTCCGGGAGGAGTTCGTGCTGGTGGTGCCGCGCGACCACCCGCTGGCGCGGGTCGAGCAGGTGAGGCGGGAGGATATCCCGGTGCCGGAGCTGATCCTGCTGAGCGAGGGCCACTGCCTGCGCGACCACGCGCTGGCCTACTGCCCGACCCGGCTGCAGGAGGATCGCCCGGAATTGCAGGCGGCGAGCCTGGAGACGCTGCGCCAGATGGTCGCGGCCGGCGTGGGTGTCTCCTTCATGCCGCAGCTCGCGGTGCAGGTCGGCGCGCTGCTGGACGACATGGTGGCCTATCGCCGCATCGGCGACGGCAGCATGGCGCGCGACGTGGCGCTGTTCCACCGCCCCGGCTTCAGTCGCATCCGCGACGTGCGCCTGCTGCGTCAGGCGATCCGGGAAATCCTGGCTGAACAGAGCGCGGTGAAGGTGGCGGCGACGCTGGCGTGAGGAGGCAGGGTGGCACGGCCCCCCTCACCCAACCCTCTCCCCCCTGATGGGGGGAGAGGGCTTACCGGTCAGCCGGCGCCGATGCCGGCGCGTTCGATCACGGCGCGCCAGCGCGGAATCTCCGCGGTCAATTGCGCGGTCAGCGGGCCGGGGCCGTCCATGCGGATGATCGCCGCGGCCGGGCCGAGGCGGGCGATCAGCGTCTCGTCGTCCTTCATCGCCATCAGTTCCTCGACAAGTCGCGCCATCATCGGCGGGGCCATGCCCTTCGGCGCGAACATGGCGAACCAGTTCGGCGCGGCGTAGCCGGGGACGTATTCGGCGATGGCGGGAATGTCCGGCACCGCCGGCACACGCTCCGGCATCGTCATGCCGAGCAGGCGGGCGCGACCCTGGCGGTGGTGGGACAGAACCTCGACGCTGCTGCCGAAGACGAAGTCGATGTCGCCGGTGTAGATGGCATTCACCGCCTGGCTGACGCCGCGATACGGCACATGCACCGTCTCGATCCCCGCCAGCGCCGCGAATTGCGCCCCGGCCAGGTGGTTGGCGGACCCCACGCCGCCCGAGCCGTAGGTCAGCCTGCCGGGGTTCGCCTTCGCCTCCGCCAGCAGCGAAGGCAAATCGGCGAAGCGGCTGTCGGCGCGCACCATCATGCCGGCGGGCACGTCGCAGACCACGGTCAGTGGCGCCAGGTCGCGCAGCGGGTCGAAGTTCAGTTGCTTCTGCAGGGTGGGCAGGATGGAGATGGAGGAGGAGATGAACAGCAGCGTCGCGCCATCCGCCGGCGACTGCGCCACCATCTGCGCGCCGAGCCCGCCGCCGACGCCGGGCCGGTTCTCGATGATGAAGGTCGCACCCATGCGACGGCTCAGGCGCTCCGCGATGATGCGGGCGGGGATGTCCTGCGGGCCGCCGGCGGCGAAGGGGATGACGATGCGGACCTGGCGCACCGGCCAGGCCTCCTGCGCCCGGGCCGGGTTGATCTGGGGCGCGGTCAGCGCGGCGCCGGCCAGCAGCAGGGCGTTGCGTCGGTTCATGGTGGTCTCCTCCGGTCCGGCGCGTCTGTGCGTGCCGTTGCCTGGGCATGATGGCGTGCGACAGGGCCGGCGTCACCCTTGCGGCCGCGAACGCCGTGATGGACGCAGGACGCGATTTGCGACAAAGACGGAATTAGCGCGGGGGAGAACCCGCCTGGGACTCGGGAGACCTCACCATGACACGTCCAACCACCCCCTTCCTGTCCGGCCGCCGTGACCTGATGCGCCTGGGCGCCGGGCTCGGCGTTGCGACCGCACTGCCGGGCGCCGCGCGGGCGCAGAGCTTCGCCGGGCAGACCATCGAATTCGTCATCCCCTTCGCCGAGGCCGGCGGCAGCGACGTGTGGGCGCGCTTCATGGCGCCCTATCTCGGCAAGTACCTGCCGGGGCAGCCCAACGTCATCGTCCGCAACGCGCCGGGCGGCGGGTCCATCACCGGGACCAACACCTTCTTCCAGCGCGCCCGGCCGGATGGCCTCAGCTTCATCGGCACCTCCGGCTCGACGCAGTTCCCCTACCTGCTGGGCGACCCGCGGGTGCGCTACGATTATACCAAGATGATCCCGACCTACGTCTCCCCCACCGGCGGCGTGGTCTACCTGCCGAAGAGCCTGGGCATCGAGAACGTCTCCCAGATCGGCCGGCTGCGGGACCGGGAGCTGATCTATGGCAGCCAGGGTGCCACCTCGCTCGACCTGGTGCCGATGCTGGCGTTCCGGCTGCTCGGCCTCAACGTGCGCCACGTCTTCGGCATGCGCGGCCGTGGCGAGGGACGGCTCGGCCTGATGCGCGGCGAGATCACGATCGATTACCAGACCTCCTCCGCCTACATCACGCAGGTGATGCCGATGGTGCAGGCCGGCACGGCGGTGCCGATGTTCTCCTGGGGCGTGCTGGACGGCCAGGGTAACGTGCAGCGCGACCCGTCCTTCCCCGACCTGCCGCATTTCGTCGAAGCCTTCGAGATGGTGAACGGCAGCAAGCCGTCCGGCGTGGAGTTCGACGCCTATCTCGCCTTCTTCGCCTCCGGCTTCGCCGGGCAGAAGCCGGCGATGCTGCCGAACGGCACGCCGGCCAACATCGTCGCCGCATACAAGAAGGCCTTCGCCGATGCGGTGGCGGACCCGGAGTTGCAGGCGCGCAAGGGCGACGTGCTCGGCGAGTACAAGCAGGCCGTGGGCGATGACGTGGACGCGGTGTACCGCGTCGCCACCACCATCCAGCCGGCGGCGCGGGAGTGGGTGCGGAACTTCCTCGCGACCAACCACAACGTCCGCTTCTGAGCCGTCCGGCGGGCGTGGCGCAAAGGCGCCCGCCCGCTGGTCTGCCTGACCATAACGGCACGCGACGCGAAGGCTGCCCACCCGATGATCGACCTGTTCTTCGCGACGCTCAGCAGCCTGCTGACCTTGCAGCACATGGGCTACATGCTGGCGGGCGTCAGCCTGGGGCTCGTGATCGGCGTGCTGCCGGGGGTGGGCGGCATCGCCGGCCTGTCGCTGCTGCTGCCCTTCCTGTACGGCATGAACGAGACCTCCGCGCTCGCCATGCTGATCGGCCTGCTGGCCATCGTGCCGACGGCGGATACGTTTACGTCCATCCTGATGGGCATCCCGGGCTCCTCCGCCTCCCAGGCCACGGTGATGGATGGGTTTCCGCTGGCCAAGCAGGGCCAGGCGGCGCGGGCCCTGTCGGCGGCCTTCGCGGCGTCGATGATCGGCGGGCTGTTCGGCGCGCTGCTGCTGACCTTCGCGGTGCTGGTGGCGAGCCCGATCATCCTGTCCTTCGGCTCCGCCGAATTGTTCATGCTGACGCTGTTCGGGCTTTCCATGGTGGGCGTGCTGTCGGGCGCCAACATGGTGAAGGGCATCGCCTCCGCCTGCCTCGGCCTCGCCTTCGGCCTGGTTGGCGCGGCGCCGGCGACCAGCGAGTACCGCATGGATTTCGGCCTGCTGTACCTCAGCGACGGCATCCCGCTGGTGGCCGTGGCACTCGGCATCTTCGCATTGCCGGAGATCCTGGACCTGCTGCGTGGCGGCGGGGCGATCGCGCAGGGCGCGCCGCTCGGCAAAGGCTGGTACCGCGGCGTGTCCGACACGCTGCGGAACATCTGGCTGACGCTGCGCTGTTCCGGCATCGGCGCGCTGATCGGCGCCATCCCCGGCATCGGCGGCAGCGTGGTGGACTGGATCGCCTACGGCCACGTCGTGCAGACCAGCAAGGACCGGTCGCAGTTCGGCAAGGGCGACATCCGCGGCGTGATCGCGCCGGAATCGGCCAACAACGCCACCGCCGCCGGCGCGCTGCTGCCGACGCTGCTGTTCGGCATCCCCGGCTCCGGGTCGATGGCGATCTTCCTGGCGGCGATGATCCTGCTCGGCATCCAGCCGGGCCCCGGCATGGCGAACGAGAACCTGTCCGTCACCTACACCATCATCTGGTCGCTCGCGATCGCCAACGTCATCGGCACCGCGATGTGCATCCTGCTGGCGCCGGGCATCGCGAAGCTGACGGCGGTGCGCTACGCGCTGATCGCGCCCTTCATGATCATGGTGATCTGCTTCGCGGCCTTCCAGGCGACGCGCAGCTTCGCGGATCTGATGGCGCTGCTGGCGATGGGGCTGGTCGGCCTGTTCATGCGCCGCTTCGGCTGGTCCCGCCCCGCCTTCCTGATCGGCTTCGTGCTGGCGCTGGGTGGCGAGCGGTATCTGTACCAGGCGGTGCAGTTCTACGGCTGGGGCTTCGTGACGCGGCCGCTGGTGCTGGTGATCGGCGCGATCACGCTGCTGTCGATCTATTTCGGCCTGCGCGGCACCAAGGTGGGCGCGACGAAGATCGAATCCGAGGGCTCGGCGGCCGCGTCGGTCGCGCAGCGCATGACGCCGCAGATCGTCTTCACGCTGGTCACGCTCGGCGCCTTCGGCTTCGCCATCCAGCAGGGGCTTCAGGTTTCGTTCCTGGCGATGATCTTCCCGGTCAGCGTCGGCGTGGTCGGTGGCCTCGCGGCGCTGCTGCTGCTGGTGCAGCAGGTGCGCGGGCCTGTGGCGGCGGGGTCGGCCAATTTCGATGGCGAGGCGAACGCCACGGATGGTGGTCCCTGGCGCTTCCTGTTCTGGTTCCTGGGCTTCATGGCCGCGATCGGCCTGGTCGGCTTCTTCGCCGCCCTGATCGGCTTCTTCCTGGCCTTCCTCCGCATCATCGCGCGCTCCTCCTGGCTCCAGGCGGTGCTGCTGACGGCGGGTGCGGCGGGGCTGATGCTCGGGCTGGCGAACGCGCTGAACCTGGTCTTCCCCGGCGGGCTGCTGCAGGAGTACTACGACCTGCCCTGGCCGTTCCGCTGAGACCGCCGCAAGGACCACCCATGACACTGCAAACCGCCATCCCCTGCACCTTCATGCGCGGCGGCACCAGCCGCGGCCCCTACTTCCTGCGCGGCGACCTGCCGGCGGACCGTGACGCCGCGGGGCGCGTGCTGATGGCGGTGATGGGATCCCCGGATGCGCGGCAGATCAACGGCCTCGGCGGGTCCACCACGCTGACCAGCAAGACCGTGATGGTGAGCCTGGCGGAACCCGGCCAGAAGCAGCAGGTGGACTACCTGTTCGCGCAGGTATCCGTGGACAAGGCCTTCGTGGACTGGGGCCCCACCTGCGGCAACATGCTGGCCGGCATCGGCCCCTTCGCGATCGAAAGCGGCCTGGTGCCGGCCGAGGATGGCGAGACCCGTGTGCTGATCCGCGCCGTCAACACCGGCGCGCTGATCGAGGCGGTGGTGCAGACGCCAGGCGGCCGCGTGACCTATGACGGCAATGCCAGCATCGCCGGCGTGCCCGGCACCGCCGCCCCCATCGTGCTGAATTTTGCGGACGCCGTCGGCGGCGCCACCGGCAAGCTGATGCCGACGGGCAATCCCCTGGACCACATCGAAGGTGTCGACGTCACCTGCCTCGACGTGGCGATGCCCGTGGTGATCGCCCGTGCCCGCGACCTCGGCAAGACGGCGCGGGAGACGGCGAAGGAGTTGGATGCGGACCGGGACTTCATGGACCGCATCGAGCGCATCCGCCGCGCCGCCGGCCTCGCCATGGGCATGGGCGACGTGGCGGGCAAGGTGATGCCGAAATTCGCCATGGTCGGCGAACCCGCCGGCGGCCGCGGCGTCGCCGCGCGCTACTTCACGCCGCTGGCCACGCATGAGGCGATGGCGGTGACGGGCGGCATCTGCATCGCCAGCGCCTGCAAGCTGCCCGGCACGGTCGCCGCAGGCATCGCCGTGGTGGATGACGCGGCGCGGGAGATGGTGGTGCTGGAACACCCGACCGGGGTGATGGAGGCCGTGATCACCACCGGCACCGCGGAAGACGGCAGCGCCACCATCCTCGGCGGCGGCACGCTGCGCACGGCGCGGCGCATCATGAAGGGCGAGGTCTACATCCCCGCCACCGTCTGGGACGGCTCCACGGGCTGATCCGCCAGCCCGGTGTCTTCATTGGCCAGCGGCACCTCGATGCCGCAGGCCAGGCCGGATTCCCGCCAGTCCAGCGAGAGCGATCCGCCGAGCTGCCGCCGGATCGTCCCATCCAGCACCCGCGCGCCGAAGCCATGCCGGCCCGGCGGGGCGGCGATGGCCGGGCCGCCGCTTTCGCGCCATTGCAGGCACAGCCGCGCGGATTCATCGTCACGCTGACGGGGGCAGCGTTCCCAGGTGATGTGGACCTGCCCGGCCTCGACGGACAGCGCGCCATGCTTCGCGGCATTCGTCGCCAGTTCATGCACCGCCATCGCCAGCGGCTGCGCCATCCCCGGCGGCAGTACCAGCGGCGGGCCGCTCATCTGCACGCGCGCGCCGCCGAGGAAGGGCGCGAGTTCCCCCCGCAGCAGCGTGTCCAGGTCGGCGCCGGCCCATTGTTCCTCCGCCAGCAGGGTCTGCGCCCGAGCCAGCGCGGCGACACGGCCCTCGACGATGCTGGCGAAGCTCGAGAGATTCTCCGCCCGGGTCAGGCGCAGGATGGTCTGCACCACCGCCAGCGCGTTCTTCGCCCGATGGTCGACCTCCCGCGTCAGCAGGGCCTGGCGTTCCTCCCCGGCGCGGCGGCGGGTGACGTCCTGCCCGATGCGCAGGAAACCGCGGATGCGCCCATCCGCGTGGCGCATCGCCGAGACGCTGCCCTCGATGAAGACGCGGATGCCGTCATGCCGCAGGCGCCAGCCGACATCCGGTGCCGTGCCGTCGCGGCGCGCCAGGGCGAGCTGCCGCTCGGGCTGCCGGCCGTCCCGGTCCTCCGGCGTGAAGGTGATGGCGGCGGGGCGGCCGATGGCCTGGTCCTCGGTCCGGCCGAACACCGCGGCGGCGCCGGGCGGCCACAGGTCGATCAGACCCTCCGCGTCAGTGGTGAAGATGGCGTAGTCGCGGGCCCCCTCGACGATCAGCCGCAGCCGTTCCTCGCGGTCCGACAGCGCCATCTCGGCGCGGCGGCGCTTGGTGATGTCGTTGAACAGGATCGCGACACGGCGCTGCGCCGGATCGCCGACACGGAAGGCATAGACGTCGTACCAACGATCATCGAGGCCGGCCGCGTGGTTCTCGAATCGCGTCGGCGCGCCGGTCAGGGCCACGTCGCCATAGATCTGGAACCAGTACGGCTCGAGATCCGGGACCAGTTCCAGGGCGGTCCGTCCTTCCGCGTCCTGCAGGCCGGTATGGCGCAGGAAGGCGGGGTTCACCTCGACGAAGCGGTAGTCGCAAGCGCGGCCCTCGGCGTCGAACAGCACCTCGACAATGCAGAAGGCCTCGTCGATCGCCTGGAACAGCATGCTGTAGCGCGCCTCGGCATCCTGCCGTGCGTGCACCCGCCGGGTCGTTTCGTGGCACAGCACCAGCACGCCGCCGACGCCATGCTGGGCGGCCGGGTCGTCGATCGGGCCGAAGCTGTAGGTCCAGTAGACCTCTTCCTGGCGGCCAAAGCGCCAGATCGGAACCAGGTGGTCCTCGTGCCAGGTCGGCTCGCCGCCCTGCATCACCTGGTCCACCTGCCAGCCGATCAGCGGCCAAGCCTCCGGCATCGCCTCCCGGAAGGGAATCCCGAGGATGCGGGGATGCGCCTCCGGACCCAGCGAGGCGGCGTAGGCGTCGTTGTAGAGGCAGCGATGATCCGGGCCCCAGAAGATGAACACCGGGTGCCGCGTGGTCAACATCAGGCGGAGCGCGGTGCGCAGCCCCTGCGGCCAGGCCTCGATCGGGCCGAGCGGCGTTGCCGCCCAGTCATGTGCCCGGATGCGCGCACCCATCTCGCCACCCGCCGCGATGGCGGTCGGACCGGGTCTTGGTGCGACGTGCCGCGTTGCGGAGGGGCCAGGGTTTTGCATGTGCTATGGCAACGACGTAGCGGCCCAAGGGTTCAAGTCAACCTGAACGATAAGTCACAGGGGCTTGCCAGGCTCAATCAGGCCGTGATGCGCGAGGCCGCCGAGCAGCGCGGCGACATCCCGGCGCAGCCGGTCGGTGGGGATGTCGGCGAAGACCTCGGCCAGCGCATCCGCAAGTTCCGTGGCGCTGGCCGGCTCCTCCAGCATCGCCCAGACGGCATGGGCCACGGCGTTGAGCTGCCAGAAGCCGGCCTCCCCGGCATGCCACAGGAAGGCGGCCTCCCCGTGCCGCCGCAGCACGACGCAGGTGGCGCGGCGGTAGGTCTGGTGCTGCGGCACGGGCACAAGCCGCGTCGGGCTTGGCGGGATTTCCGGGCCGAGCGCGGGCGGCGGTCCGGCCGCCGCCTGGCCGAAGGCCCGGCGCAGCAGCGCGACGGCGTCCTCCAGCCCGGAATAGACCAGCTTCACGCAGGTCAGGCCGGCGGCCAGGGATCGCGCGGCCCCGAAGGCCGCGTCGGGCGTGCCGGCCATGTTGCGCGCGAGCAGGTGGTGCAGCGCCTCGGCCGGTGCCACGCGGTGCAGGCGCGCCGCCCCGCGCGGCCGGCGTTGCAGCACCACGAGGGCGGCCAGCGCGGCGCGGGTGCCGTGCGGTACCAGGTTCGGCGTCGCCACATAGGCATAGCGCCCATCGCTCGGCCCGGCCCGGCGGGCGACATGGGCGCGGAAATCGTCGCTGGATGCGGCGGGCAGCGGCAGGCGCAGGCGCGGCGCGATGCCCAGCGCATGGGCCTGGCCATCCGGCAGCAGCGGCAGCACGTCGTCGCCGAAGATCTCGAGATCCGGCTCCGCACCCAGCCGGGCGACCAGCGTGCTCTTGCCGGCATGGGCGCTGCCGGCCAGGGCGATGAGGCGGCCGGCGATGCGGAAGGCCCCGCAATGCAGCGCCAGGCTGCCCGGGCGCTGCTCGTAGAAGCCCTGCGCCAGGTCCGCCACCAGCCCGCACAGCGCGCCGGCGGTGGACAGGCCGGGCAGCGGCGCGTCCAGCAGGGCGGAGTGCAGGCGGTAGCCGCCATCCTGCGGCACCAGCCAGGCCAGTGCATCGGCCGGGATGTGCGCCGCATGGCTGACGCGCGGGGTCCAGCCGCGCAGGATCCGGTCCAGGCCCTGCGTCAGGCCGGCATCGTCCGGCAGCAGCACCGGCCGCGCCAGGCCAGGGAAATCCAGTCGCAACCACTCCGCGACCGGCATGACCCCCGTTACGTCCCCGCGCAGCTAGCGGCTCGGCCGGGAGGGCCGCGAGGGCCGCGAGGCGCGCGGACCGCGCACCCGGGACGGGCGCGAGGGGGCCGAGGGGCGGGAGACGTTGGCCAGATGCTGCGCGCGGACCTCCGAAAGCCCGAACAGCGTCGGCGCCACGTAGCCGGCGCCGGCCGCCAGACCCAGCCGTGCGAGCATGCGGCGGCGCGAGGAGGCGGGGTTGGCGGGGTTCGACATGGGACTCATCCTTTCCGGGACTTCATGAAGATCGGCTTCAGGGCGGCTACGCTGGCGGGCAGTGTCAGGCGGCTCCGCCGCCGGGGCAGGTGTCAGGCGGCTCCGCCGCCGGGGCAGGTGTCAGGCGGCTCCGCCGCCGGGGCAGGTGTCAGGCGGCTCGGCCGCCGGGGCAGGTGTCAGGCGGCTCGGCCGCCGGGGCAGGTGTCAGGCGGCTCCGCCGCCGAGGCAGGTGTCAGGCGGCTCCGCCGCCGAGGCAGGTGTCAGGCGGCTCCGCCGCCGGGGCAGGTCCTGCGGTAAGGATCCTGACCGCCGCCAGCATTCGCCGTGATTTGTGCCACCGGAAGGGCGAATCATGGCGGCAATCGGCGCTCGCCTCGAAGCGCCGAGCACGTCGCAGCCCCGAAGGCCTGGATGGACACCGGTTCATCAGGCAGGCCGCGGCGTTCGCGGACGTTTTCGACGGGCAGCGGGCCGGCATCACGATGAGGCGATTGACCGGCTGTGCCGACGCGATATCGTCACGATCCGGCGGTCGCCGCCCGCGTGGCGCGCCGGCCCATCGGGGAACAGCACCGTGCAGCACCCGACCCGAACGGCCAAAGCCCCGAACGAGACAGGACGTCCTGCGGCGCTGGCCCCGCTGCTGCGCCTTGCGGCGCGTGGCCTCGGTGCGCCGCACGCCTTGGCCTGGCTGGCGGACGGCGGGATGCTGGCGATCGAAGGGCCCGACGCCGCCGCCGCCGAGGATTTCTGCGCGGCGGCCTTCGCACGCGGCGGCGAATGGCTGCAGGCCGATGCGACGGACCAGCCGGATCTCGCCGCCCTGCCGATGCGCTTCCGCGCGGCCGTGCCGCTGCGAGGCGCGTCGGGCGCACCGATCGGCGTGCTGGCCGTGCTGGACGGACCGCCGCGCCCGGGCCTGGATGCGGCGCAGCGGGCGGTGCTGGAGGATTGTGCCGCGGCGATCTCCGCGGTGTTGCCTGCCGCGCCGGCGCCGCGCGATGCGCTGCTGCGCATCGTGGCGGAGGCACCGAGCTTCGCCGCCGCGATCGACGCCGCGATGACCATGCTGCGCGACGCCACCGGCAGCCTGCTGTGCCTGTTCTTCCGACTGGCCCCGGATGGCCGCCGCCTGCAACTGGTCAGCGGCCAGGGCAGCGGGCCCTTCGCGGACGGTGCGCATGTCGCCGGGCTGCGGGCGCTGGACCTCGACGTGCACAGTACCGGCGCCGGCCAGGCGCTGCTGGAGGACCGGCAGATCATCGTCGAGGGCTTCGACGACGCGGCGCTGCGGCGCTGGCCCGGCGCGGCGCTGGGCGCCACGCGCGGCATGGCGGCGATGGTGCTGACGCCGGTGACCATGGCCTCCGAACGCTGCTGCATCGCCTTCGGCTTCGGCCCCGGCCGCACCGACCTGGCCCAGGTGGCCGCGCTGCTGCGGGATGCGGCCGGCGCGCTGCACCCGCTGCTGCGCCGGCTGCGGGACACCGAGGAGCTGGAGCTGTTCCGCCGCGTGGTCGAGGCCAGCGGCGACCCGGTCGTGGTGGCCGATGCCGGCACGCAGCACCCGGACGGGCCGCGCATCATCTACGCCAACGCCGCCCTGCTGCGGCAGACCGGTTATGCGGCGGCGGAGCTACTCGGACGCAACCCCCGCCTGCTGCTGGCGCCGGAGGCCGATCCGCAGGCCTGCCGGGCGATCCGGCAGGCGCTGGCGGATGGCCGGCCGGTGCGGCAGGAAATCCGCAACCGCCGGCGCGACGGCAGCCTGTACTGGGCGGAGGTGAACATCTCCCCGGTCACCGACGCGGCCGGCTGGCGGACGCACTGGATGGCGATCCAGCGCGACACGACGCGGCAGCGGGAGGAGACGACGGCGCTGAGCGAAAGCGAGGCCGCCTTCCGCGACCTGTTCCACAACCACCCGGCGCCGATGTGGGTCTATGACAAGTCCACGCTGGACTTCATCGAAGTGAACCAGGCGGCGGTGGCGGCCTATGGCTGGACGCGGGCGGAGTTCCTGCGGATGAACCTGCTGGACATCCGGCCGGAAGCCGAGCGCGCCCGTGTCGCCGCGGCGGCGCAGGGCTTCACCGAGGGCCTGCTCGTGACCGGCCCCTGGACGCATCGCACGGCGACCGGCGCGGAACGCCAGGTGCAGATCCTGTCGCGCGTCATCACCTTCCGTGGCCAGCCTGCCTCCCTGGTCGTGGTGATGGACGTGACGGAGCGGCTGCGGGCGGAAAACGCGGCGCGGGAGCTGGCCGCCGACCTGCACGCGACCTTCGAGAGCTTCAGCGACGGGCTGGTCGCGATGGGCGCCGACTGGCGCTTCACCTACGTCAACGGACATGCGGAGAGGCTGCTGCGCCGGAAGGCCGCGGCGTTGATCGGCCAGCAAATCTGGGATGTCTTCCCGGAGGTGATCGGCACGGAGGTGGAGCACGCATACCGTACCGCGCTGGCGAAGCGCGAGACCCGCAACTTCACCTATTTCTTCGCGCCGCTGGAGACCTGGTTCGACATCACCGCCTACCCCGCGCGGGACGGGCTGACCCTGTATTTCCGCGACGTCACCGAACGGAAGCTGGCCGAGTTGCAGATGGCGCAGCAGGCGGCGCTGCTGGACCAGGCGAGCGACGCCATCCTGGTGGTGGACCAGGACCATCGCGTGCAGTTCTGGAACCGCAGCGCGGAGCGCCTGTATGGCTGGAGCCGGGCGGAAGTGCTGGGCCGCTCGGCGCTGGAGCTCACCTCGGACGATCCCGTCGCCTGCGGCCACGCCTTGCGGGCCGTGTTGCGGGACGGCGCCTGGACCGGCCAGGTGGGCCAGCGCCGCAAGGATGGCAGCCGGCTGATGGTGGAAGGCACCTGGACCCTGGTGCGCGATGCCGCAGGCGCGCCCCGCGCCATCCTGGCGGTGAACACGGACATCACGGCGCGGCTGGAGCTGGAGGGCGCGCTGCGCCAGGCGCAGCGGCTGGAGGCGATCGGCCAGTTGACCGGTGGCGTGGCGCATGACTTCAACAACCTGCTGACCGTGATCCTGGGCAATGCGGAACTGCTGGCCGAGGCGCTGCAGGCGGCTCCCGGCTCGCCCGATCCGGCGCAGGTCGAGATGGCGGAAATGGCGCGGATGACCATGGCCGCCGCCGAACGCGGCGCCGCGCTGACCGGCCGGCTGCTCGCCTTCTCCCGCCGCCAGGCGCTCGACCCGCGGGCGGTGGACCTGCCGCTGCTGCTGGGGGAGTTGGCCAAGATGCTGCGGCCGACGCTCGGCGAACATGTCGAGACGGGGCTGGTGCATGCCGAAGGCCTGTGGCCCGCCATGATCGATGCGCCGCAGCTGGAGAATGCGGTGCTGAACCTGTGCCTCAACGCCCGCGACGCCATGCCCTCCGGCGGCCGGCTGATGATCGAGACGTCGAACGTGACGCTGGACGAGACCTATGCCCGGCACGAGGCGGAAGTGCTGGCAGGCGACTACGTGATGATCGCCGTGTCCGACACCGGCAGCGGCATGACGGCGGAGGTCGCGGCCCGCGCGGTGGAGCCATTCTTCACGACCAAGGAGGTCGGCCAGGGCAGCGGCCTCGGGCTCAGCATGGTGTTCGGCTTCGTCAAGCAGTCCGGCGGCCACCTGAAGATCTATTCGGAGCCCGGCCTCGGCACCACGGTGAAGCTGTACCTCCCGCGGGCCAGCGGCAGCGCCGGCCACGGCAGCCGGCGGGCGGAGGCGGAGCCGCCACGCGGCCGGGCGGAACGCCTGCTGGTGGTGGAGGATGACGGGATGGTGCGCGCGCACGTCGCGACGCAGTTGCGCGACCTCGGCTACGAGGTGATCGTGGCAGCGAACGCAGCCGAGGCGCTGGAGGTACTGCGCGCGCCCGCCCGCATCGACCTGCTGTTCACCGACGTGGTGATGCCGGGCGCTGTGCACGGCCCGGCCCTGGCGGAGGCGGCGCGCCGGCTGCGACCTGGCCTGCGGGTGCTGTTCACCTCCGGCTACACCCAGAACGGCATCATGCACCACGGCCGGCTCGACCCCGGCGTGCTGCTGCTGAACAAACCCTACCGCCGGCGTGACCTGGCGGAGAAGCTGCGCCTTGCGCTGGAGCGGGTGCCGGACGAACCAGAGGGTTGAACATTTTACTGGGACATGAAGCCCGCAACGGGGGCGTGCGGGGGTAAATCGCCCCAAGGTTGCCAAAGCTGCGTCCTGGGCGATAGATATATGTGGCGCATCTTCTTTGCCGCCCTGCCGGGAGCGCCCATGGCCGCCGACTCGACCGCCGCTCCGCATGACCTGCGCGAAACGCCAGCCGTGCCACGACCGGTCCTGGTGGTGGAAGACGACGCTGCCGTGGCGAACACCGTCTGCGCCGCCCTGGCACGGGATGGCTGGACCACCATCACCGCCCGCACCCTCGCCGAAGGCCGGGTCCGCCTGCACCGGGACAATCCCCGGCTGGTGATCGTCGACCTCGGGTTGCCCGACGGCAACGGCATCGCCTTCGTGCGCGAAGCCGCCGGCTGCCCCGGCCGCGGCATCATGGTGATCAGCGGACGGGGCGACGAGGTGGATCGCGTCGTTGGCCTCGAGGTCGGCGCGGACGACTACCTGACCAAGCCCTTCTCACTGCGCGAGATGGTGGCGCGCATCCGGGCGCTCAGCCGCCGCCTCGATACCGTGGTGGCGACCGGGCCGGCGGAGCCGCTGCAAGGCCCCGGGCCGGCGGAGCCGCTGCAAGGCCCGGTGCCGGCGGAGCCGCTGCAAGGCCCGGTGCCGGCCGCCGCGAGCGAGCCGGAGGATCGGCCACCGGCGGCGCGGCCGGGCGGCGGTCCGGCGGGCTGGACCCTGGAGGGCACCCGCCTGCAGCCGGCACGGTTCCGGCTGGTCGCGGCCGATGGCACCGAGACCCGGTTGACCGGCGGCGAAGCCGGGCTGCTGGCGCTGCTGCTCGCCTCGCCCGAGCATCTCGCGGATCGCGGCACGATCTCGGAGGCGGTGCTGGGCCGCAGGCTGCTGCCCGAACAGCGCGGCGTCGACCAGTTGACCTCGAACCTGCGCCAGAAGCTGCTCGGCGCGTCGGGCGGCCGCATCAGCATCGCGGCCCTGCGCGGCAAGGGCTATCGGCTCGTGTGGTGACGGACCGTTTCACCGTCGGCGCCACGGCGGCCGAGGCCGGGGCACTCGGCATCCTGGTGGTCGATGACGAGCGCCTGATCGTGGAGTTGCTGCTGCGGTCGCTGTCGCAACGCGGCTACCGGGCGCAGGGCGTCGGCAGCGCCGAGGCCGCGAAGGCCCGTGTCCGGGAGGATCCGGACATCGCGGTGGTGCTCACCGATGTGCGGATGCCCGGCCAGGATGGGCTCGCCCTGGCGGAGGACCTGCTGCGGGAACGACCGGAGATGTCGGCGCTGGAAGTCGTCCTGCTGACCGGGGCCGCCACCACCGATGTCGCCCTGGCTGCGCTGCGGGCGCGCAGCTTCGACCTGGTGCAGAAGCCGCTGCGGCTGGCCGAGGTGGCGCTGGTGGTCGAACGCGCCCTGGCAAGCAGCCGGCAGCGCCGGGAAGGCGCCACGCGCATCGCCGAGGTCGAGGCCCGCATCCAGGCGGCGGAGACCGAGCGCGCGCGCCTGTCCGAGCATCTCGCGGCCTCCGCGGTGCGGCTCGATGATGCGGAGTCGGCGCTGGCCGCCAGCCGGCGGATGCGCGGCGACCTGCTGGCGGTGATCTCGCACGAGATGCGGACGCCGCTCATCCCCATCCTCGGTTTCTCCGAGATCCTGTCGGCCAGCCCTGCGCTGCGGCCGGAGGAGGTGCGTGACTTCGGCCGCCTGATCCATGACGGCGCGGATCGGCTGCTGTGGCTGATCGAAGCGGCGCTCGACATCGTGGCGCTCGACCACGGGCGTGGGCTCGGCGTGCCGGTGGCGGAGCCTTCGGACAGGCTGCTGGCGCGGGTGGCGGCACGGATGGGACGGGCGGCGGCGGCCTCGGGCGTCGCGCTGCTGACGAATGCGGCGCCGCAGCACTTCGTGGCCGGCGACCTGCGGCTGCTGGAGAGCGCCCTGGCGAACCTGGTGGACAACGCCATCAAGGCTTCCGCCGGCGGCACTCCGGTGGAACTGGGCTGCACGGGGGGGCCTTCGGGCGGCACGGTGCTGCTGGTGCGCGACCGCGGCCCGGGCCTGCCGGACGGCCTGCGCGACCAACTCGGGACGCCGTTCCTGCAGGCGGACATGTCGAAGACGCGGGCCTGGCCGGGCGCCGGGCTCGGCCTCGCGCTGGCCGGCCGCGTCGCCGCGGCGCATGGCGGGCGGCTCGACCTGCGGCCTCGGCCGGATGGGGGGACCGAGGCGCGGATCGAGCTTCCGGCCCCGGCCGCCGGCGGCTGAGGCCGGCCGCGGTCCAGACCCCGGCCTTTCAGACTCCGGCCTTGGCGCCCTGGGCGCGGAGTTCCGCGTAGCGGCGCACCACGGCCTCCTGGTTGTCCTCGCACCACTGCGCCATCCGCTGTTCCTCGCGCAGCGACAGGTCGAGCGGCGCGTGGGCGGCGCTGTGCCCGGCGAGTTCGGCCAGGGTGATCAGCGACTTGTAGGACGCGATCTCGAAATGCTCGAAGGCGTAGTTCGCCAGCGCGTTCTTCAGCACCTCGTCCGGCATCACCGCATGGCCGATCGCCGCCATGTTGCCCATGAAGCCGGTCGCCATGTCCTTCAGCGCGGAGTGCGAGGTGCCGAGCCCGGCCAGCAACTCGTCCAGCCGGTCCCGCTGCACCTCGCTTTCCTGGATGTGGCGGCGCAGCGCCTGCTCCATCTCGGGGTAGTTCTCCAGCCGCTCCACCTGGCGCGACAGGATCTGGATGGCCTGGGTCTCGAGGGCGCGGGCATTGACCAGCCCGTCGACATAGATCTCGCGGTAGTTCTGCTGCATGGCGTTCTCCGATCGATGAGGCGCGCCGGACGCCTGCGGCATCCGGAATTGTCGCGCCCGATGGTGGGCCGGTGCGGCCCCGCGGAGATGCAACGCAGCCCTCGCCGGAGGTTCATGGCGGACGCGGAACGCCTGGATGACGAGGCGCGGAGCGTTACGCCGGCGCCAGGATGTCGCGGACGCGGCCGCCGAGGTCGTCCATGTCGAAGGGCTTGGTCAGCAGCGCCATGCCCGGCTCCAGCGCCACGTCGCCGATCACCGCCACCTCGGCGAAGCCGGTGATGAACAGCACCGGCAGCCCGGGGCGCAGGAGCCTTGCGGCGTCGGCGAACTGCCGGCCGTTCATGCCGCCGGGCAGCCCGACATCGGTGACCAGCAGATCGACCGATCCCGCCCGTCGCAGCGCCCCGAGGCCCGCGGCGCCGTCCGGTGCCTCCACCACCGCGCAGCCGAGTTCGGCCAGCACCTCCGCCACCAGGGTGCGCACGGCTTCCTCGTCATCCACCACCAGCACGGTCTTGCCCCGCTGCGTCGTGGCTGCGGCGCGCCGAGGCACGTCCGCTTCGGCACCCCGCGCCGCGCCATTGTGGCGCGGCAGGAACAAGGTGGCCATGGTGCCCTGGCCGGGTGCGGAGACGATACGCACCTGGCCACCGGATTGCCGCACGAAGCCGTAGATCATGGACAGGCCGAGCCCGGTGCCCTTGCCCTGCGGCTTCGTGGTGAAGAACGGGTCGAAGGCGCGTTTCACCACCTCCGGCGTCATGCCCGCCCCGGTGTCGGTGACGCTGACACGGACGTATTCGCCGGGTGCCAGGTCCTGGTCCGCCGCCATCGCCCGGTCGAGCCGCGCATTGGCGGTGGCGATGCCCAGCCGGCCGCCATCCGGCATGGCGTCGCGGGCGTTGATGCACAGGTTGAGCAGCGCGTTCTCCAGTTGGTTCCGGTCCACCATCGTGGTCCAGGCGCCGGGCTCCGGCTGCACCTCGACCTTGGCCGCCGGGCCCACGGTGCGGCGGATCATGTCCTCCATCCCCAGGATCAGCCGGTTCGGATCGGTCGGCTGCGGATCCAGGGTCTGGCGGCGGGAGAAGGCCAGCAGCCGGTGCGTCAGCGCGGCGGCGCGGGAGGCGGCGGTCTGCGCCGCGGCGACATAGCGGCCCAACTCGTCGAAGCGGCCCTGCAGGCGGCGCTTCTCGAGGAAGGACAGGCTGCCGATGATGGCGGTCAGCAGGTTGTTGAAATCGTGCGCGATGCCGCCGGTCAGCTGGCCGACCGCCTCCATCTTCTGCGCCTGGCGCAGCTTTTCCTCCGCCGCCGCGCGTTCCTCCTGCTCGCGTCGCAGCGCCGCGGTGCGTTCCGCGACGCGTTGTTCCAGGGCCTCGTTCGCGGCCTGCAACTGGGTCTCGAGGCGCTTGCGGTCCTCGATATCCTCCATCGTGCCGTACCAGGCGATGGGCCGGCCTTGCGGCGCACCGGGCGGGCGGCGCGGGAAGCCGCGGGCGCGCAGCCATCGCCAGGTGCCGTCGGCGGTGCAGATCCGGGCCTCGACGTCGAAGGGCGTGCCGTCCGCCACCGCCTGCGCCCAGGCGGCCTCCATGCGGGGGCGGTCCTCCGGGTGCGCGGCGCCGGCCCAACCGCGGGCCACCGCGTCCCGGTGCGGCAGGCCGGTCAGGTCCAGCCAGCGCGGGCTGAAGCCGGTGACGGTGCCGGAGGCATCGGCGGTCCAGGGGATCTGCGGATTCAACTCGACGGAGGCGCGATGGTGGTCCTCGCTTTCGCGCAGGGCGGCCTCGGCGCGGCGGCCCTCGGCGGCGATCCGCAGCCGGTTCACCGCGGCGGCCAGCAGGTTGGCGTAGCTGCGCAGGAAGCTGATCTCGTGGTCGTCGAAGTTGCGCGGATGCCGGCTGTCCACCTGCAGGATGCCGTAGGGCGGGTGATCCTCCGTGCCCAGGATCACGACATTCACCAGGGCGCGGACGCCGGCCGCGCGGATGAATTCCGGGTGGGTGAAGCGCTCCTCCGTCTCGATGTCCGGCGACATGGCCGGATCGCCGGTATCCAGCGCGTAGCCTTCGGAGGAGCCGGCATGGGCCTGCACCCGGACCTCGCCCACCACGCCGGGCGGCCAGCCGATGCCGGCGCGGACCAGCAGGGTGCGGCCATCCTCCTGCAATTCCATGACCTTGGCGAGATCGGCCCCGAGCGCGGAGCGGACCAGCGTGCAGGCTTCCTGCAGGATCTCCTGCAACTGGTCCAGCCGCAGCGCACGCTCGCCGAATTTTGCGAGGGCCTCCTGCTGGCGCTGAAGCTCGCCCTCTCGTTCAGATGTGTTCATCCGCCCGACCTGTGTTCGCACGCAGGTGCCACGTCGGGACGCGGCAGGACCCTGCGGTGGGGTTTCACCCCGTTGCCATGCTGGCGGGAAAAACAATCGAGGCTTGGGCGGGTTTCGCGCGACGGCGAATAATCACGCGGGCGAACCTTTCGCGGCGAGGCCTGCGGCGGGGCGCGAAGGGCGGGCGCGGCAGCATCCGCGGCGCTGCGGAACGTGTATGTGCTGCCCGTGCGGCCCCGGCGGGGCCTGGAGTCGGAGAGGCGAGATGACGAGCCGGGACCACCACCCCTCCCTGCTGGCCGGGCTGATCGGCAGCGGCATCCAGGCCTCCCGCACGCCTGCGATGCAGGAGCGGGAGGGGGCGGCGCAGGGGCTGCGGCTGGTCTACCGGCTGATCGACCTGGACCGGCTGGGCCTGGGGCCGGAGGCGCTGGAGGAGTTGCTCACGGCGGCGGAGTGGATGGGCTTCGCCGGGCTGAACATCACCTATCCCTGCAAGCAGGCGGTGGTGCCGCTGCTGCACGAGCTTTCCCCGGATGCGCGCGCGCTGGGCGCGGTGAACACCGTGGTGCTGCGGGATGGCCGGCGCATCGGCCATAACACGGATGGCTCCGGCTTCGCGGAAGGCTTCCGGCGCGGGCTGCCGGGTGTGGCGCGGGCGCGGGTTGTGCAACTGGGGGCGGGCGGCGCCGGGGCGGCGGTGGCGCATGCGCTGCTGGCGGAGGGCACCGGGCTGCTGACGGTGGCGGATACCGACCCGGCGCGGGCCGAGGCGCTGGCGGCGGGGTTGCAGGCGCGCTTCGGCAGCGACCGCGCCGCGTCCTGCACCGATCTCGCCGCCGCGGTGGCGGCCGCCGATGGCCTGGTGAACTGCACGCCGGTCGGCATGGCGAAGCTGCCGGGCCTGCCACTGCCGGCGGCGCTGCTGCGGGCCGCGCTGTGGGTGGCGGAGATCGTCTATTTCCCGCTGGAGACCGAATTGCTGCGCACGGCCCGGGCGCTCGGCTGCCGCACGCTGGACGGCGGCGGCATGGCGGTGTTCCAGGCGGTCGGTGCCTTCCGGCTATTCACCGGCCTGGCGCCGGATGCCGACCGGATGCTGCGGCACTTCGCGGAGATGGCGGCGGCATCGGATTAGGCCGCGGCAGCGCTGTCCTGCAGCAGGGCGAGCAGGCGGGAATCGTTGCTGCGGGCGACGTTGAAGCGCAGCCGGTCGCTCGGCTGGCGGCCGGGGCGGAACAACTCGCCGCGCGCCAGCAGCACGCCGCGGCGCCAGGCTTCCTCGGCCAGGCGCCCGGCCTGCCAGGCGGCCGGCAGGCGGGCCCAGATGAACAGGCCGGTGGCGCTGGCGTCGCCGATCTCCATCCCCAGCGCCGCCAGGTGTTGCGCCACGGCGCCACGGGCGGCGGCCAGCCTGGGGCGCAGCCGGTCGAGGTGGCGGCGATACTGGCCGCCGGCGAGCATCTCCAGGATGAGCAGCTCATCGACGGAGGAGCCGGTCAGCACCGACAGCGCCTTGGTCTCCAGCAGCGCCGCGATGCGCGCCCGCGACGTCGCCAGGTAGCCGACCCGCGCGCCGGGGCCGAGCGTCTTGGTGTAGCCGCCGACATAGACCACCTGATCCCCGCCGCCGAGCTGCACCAGCCGCACCGGGTTGCCGGGATGCAGGTCGCCATAGGCGTCGTCCTCCACCAGCAGCAGCCCGTGCCGTTCGGCGATGCCGAGCAGGCGGTGCAAATTGGCGGGGGTCGCGGTCCAGCCGGTCGGGTTGTGCAGCACGGACTGCACGAAGAACAGTTTCGGCCGGTGCTGCCGGCAGGCGGCCTCCAGGGCGTCCAGGTCCAGGCCTTCGGGGTGGCGCGGGACGGGCAGGATGCGGACACCGTGGCGCTCCAGCATCGGGAACAGCAGGAAATAGCCAGGGTCCTCGACCAGCACGGTGTCGCCGGGGCGCAGCCAGGTCTGGATCACCAGGGCCAGCCCGTGCGAGGAGCCGAAGGTGGTCAGCACGCCATCCGCGCCGATGGCGATGCCCTGCGCCGCCAGCCGGGACGCGATCTGTTCGCGCAGCGCCTCGATTCCCTGCGGCGGGGCGGCGTGCGGCAAGGTTTCGGCCAGGCGGCGCTGGAAGCGGGCCAGCACCGGGCCGGTCCAGGCGTCGCGCACCCATTCCAGCGGGAGGTAGCCATTGCCGGGGGACAGCGCGGTGCCCTGGGCATCGATCGCGGCCTGGGCGAGACCCAGCGGATCCGCGGTATCGGGCTCCGGCAGCGCGACCACGTCCTGCCCCTGGTCTGGCTGCAAGGCGGGCAGGCCGGCGAAGACGCCGGAGCCGGGCTGCGCCACGACCAGGCCGCCGGCTTGCAGCCGGTCATAGGCCTCCACCACCGAATGCAGGCTGACTCCGAGCCGGCGCGCGAGGCCGCGGATGGAAGGCAGCCGGGCGCCCGGCGCGACCTCCCCCTGCCGGATCGCGGTGGCGAGGCGCGTCGCGATCTGGTCCGCGACGGAGGCCGCGCCGCCACGCTCGACCGTGAAGGCGAGGCTGGTGCCGGGGGTGCGGGACGCGGGCGGCGGTTCGGGGGAAGGCAGCATGCCCGGCCAAGGTCGCGCCGCAGCGTCACGGCTGCAAGGCGCAACTGTACCGGGGCGGGCGCCGAACAGTTCGCTGTCATCCCGCTGTCACCGTACCGGGACGGCGACGCGCGACGCGCCGATGCTGGCTTCAGGCGGAGGCAACGACGATGGATGCGGCGCGGGACAGGCTGGCGGCAATCCGGGCGGAGGTGGCGCGGCAGGGCCATGCGCTGCTGGACGCCGGCCCGGTGGCGCCCGGCTTCGCCGCGAGCTTCGAGGACCTGGCGCTGGATACGCATATGGGCGATGGCGGCCGCTACCGCCTGCGCCGGCACGCCACCTTCGCCGCCGCGCCGGGCGAGGCCGGCATCGCGCGCCAGCCGCACCGGCCGCACCGACAGGCGCTGATGCACAACCGGCTGAATGGCGACGTGGATCGCTGGTTCGAACCGGTCCTGCCGGAGGTGGAGCCGGCGCTCGCGCCCATCCTGGCCTTCTGCCGCGACCTGGCGGATGGGCTGCAACCCGCGCCCGCTTCCTGGGAGATCGAGGTGCACCAGTTCCGCATCCTCGGCCAGGCGGGTGCGCCGGGACTGCCGACGCCGGAGGGAGTGCACCGGGATGGCGTCGACCTGGTCTTCATCATGCTGGTCGGCCGCCGCAACGTGACCGGCGGGCGGACGCTGATCCAGGATGCGGCGGGCCGCATGCTGGCCGAGGTTGAACTGGCGGAACCCGGCCAGGCGATGGTGCTGGATGACCACCGCATCCGCCACGGGGTGACGCCCATCGCCCCGCGTGACGCCGGGGTGGCGGCGACGCGGGACGTGCTGGTGGTGACGTTGTCCCGGACCCCCTCACCCAATCCTCTCCCCCTGTAGAAGGGGGAGAGGGCTTTTTCTACATGCCGAGGGCGCGGCGGTAGAGGTCGAGCAGGGTCTCCTGCTCCTCCACCTCGGCCGGTTCCTTCTTGCGCAGGGAGATGATGGCGCGGATCACCTTGACGTCGAAGCCGGCCGACTTGGCCTCGGAGAAGATGTCCTTGATGTCGCCGGCGAGCGCCTTGCGCTCCTCCTCCAGCCGCTCCACCCGCTCGATGATCGACCGCAGGCGGTCGACGGCAATGCCACCGACCTCGGGGTCCGGGTCCTTCTCCTGGCGGTCGCGGCTGGCCTTGGCCTCCTGTTCGTCCAAATCACTCATCCGAGGCCTCCAGGCAGTATGGGGAGGCGCGGCGTATAGCGGCGGTGCCGCGGGCAGGCAAACCGGGCCAAGGGGACGTTCAGTGTCCCGGATTCGTCGCCGCGAACTTCGCCTTCTGCTCGGCCGAGGCCTCCTTCTGGTGCAGCGCCTGCCACTCCTTGTAGGGCATGCCGTAGACGATCTCCCGCGCCTCGGGGTCGGAGATCGTGGTGCCGCGGTCGGCGGCTTCCTCGCGGTACCAGCGGGAGAGGCAGTTCCGGCAGAAGCCGGCCAGGTTCATCATGTCGATGTTCTGCACGTCGCTGCGCTCGCGCAGGTGCTGCACGAGGCGGCGGAAGGCGGCGGCTTCGAGTTCCGTCCGGGTGGCGGCGTCGATCTCGGGCATGGCGGAGTCTCCTGCTGTCCTGGTCTAACCGGGGCTAGATGGTCCATCGCGCGGCGCTTCGCCATACTGGCTGCCACAAGGGGAACCCGGATGGCCTGGACGGATACCGACGCCCGCGCGGCTTTGACCAAACTTTTCCAGGCGGCGGTGGCGAGCGCCGATCCGCGCGTGGTGCTGGCGCGGCACCTGCCGGAGCCGCCACGGGCGGGCCGCGTGGTGGTGGTCGGCGCCGGGAAATCCGCCGCCGTGATGGCCGCGGCGGTGGAGGATGCCTGGCCGGACCTGCCTCTGTCCGGCGTGGTGGTGACCCGATATGGCCATGGCCATCCGACCCGGCGCATCGAGGTGCTGGAGGCGTCGCACCCGGTGCCGGATGCCGCCGGGGCCAAGGCGGCGCGGGTGGTGCTGGAGGCTGTGGCGGGGCTGACGGCGGACGACCTGGTGCTGTTCCTGGTCTCCGGCGGCGGCTCGGCGCTGACCACCCTGCCCGCCCCCGGCCTGACGCTGGAGGACCTGATGGCGGTGAACCGGGCGCTGCTCGCCTCCGGCGCCACGATCAACGAGATGAACTGCATCCGCCGGCACCTGTCCGCCTTTTCCGGCGGGCGGCTGGCGCTGGCGGCGGCGCCGGCGCGGGTGGTGACGCTGGCGATCTCGGACGTGCCGGGTGACGACCCGGCCGCCATCGCCTCCGGACCTACGGTGCCGGACCCGACCAGCTTCGCGCAGGCGCGGGCGCTGGTCGCGCATTACCGGATGGACCTGCCGGCGGCTGTGACGGCGCACCTGGCGGCGGCGGCGGAAGAAACCCCGAAGCCGGGCGACCCCCGGCTGGGCGAGGTGGATTACCGCTTCATCGCGACGCCGCGCCTGGCGCTGGAAGCCGCCGCCGCCGAGGCGCGCGATCTGGGCCTCACCCCGCTGATCCTGGGCGATGCGCTGGAAGGCGAGGCGCGGGAGGTGGGCAAGGTGCTGGCGGGCATCGCGCTGTCGACGCGCGCGCATGGCCACCCGCTGCCCGGCCCCTGCGTGCTGCTGTCGGGCGGCGAGACCACCGTGACCATCGGCGCCGAGGGCGGCGGGCGCGGCGGACGGAACGGGGAGGCGCTGCTGGGCTGCGCGGTCACGCTGGACGGCACGCCCGGCATCTGGGCGCTGATGGGCGACACGGACGGAATCGACGGGTCGGAGGACAATGCCGGGGCGATCGCGGCGCCGGATACGCTGGCGCGGGCACGGGCGGCGGGGCTGGACCCGCGGGCGGTGCTGGGGCGGCATGACAGCTACGCGCTGTTCAAGGCACTCGGCGACCTGCTGGAGACCGGGCCGACGCTGACGAATGTGAATGACTTCAGGGCGGTGCTGGTGGGGTAGGCCCCCTCACAACCGTAGGCCCCCCCCCTCACCCGGACGACGCACTGCGTCGGCCCTCTCCCCCTTTCGGGGGAGAGGGCTTTTGGGAGAGGCTTAGCGCAGGACGATTTCCACGCGACGGTTCTGCGGCTCGCGCACGCCGTCGGCGGTCGGGACCAGCGGCCGGCTTTCGCCGAAGGCCTGCACGCTGATGTTGCTGCGCTGGATGCCACGGCGCTCCAGCTCCGCCGCCACCGCACCCGCGCGGCGCTCGGACAGGCGCTGGTTGTACTGCGGCGTACCGGCGCGGTCGGCGTGGCCGGCCACCTCGATGCGCGTCACGCCCTGGCCGGTCGCGTTCTGCGCCGCGTCGCCGATGATCTGGCGGGCACGGTCGGTCAGGTCGGCGCGATCGAAGTCGAAGAACACCAGGTAGGTGCGCGCCGGCGCCGGGGCGGCGGCCGGGGCGGGCATCGGCGCGGGCTCCATCACCGGCGGCGGCGGCGGGGTCTGGCCGAAGGCGTAGCGGATGCCGAGCAGGATGGAGTGGTTGTAGTTCTCCGACTCCGTGCCGCCACGCGCCACGGTGAAGGCACCGCCGCCGCTCTCGGTGCTGATGTCGTGCTCCAGCGTACCGAGGAAGCGATATTCGGCGGTGAAGGCCAGGCCCGGCGCCCACTGCGTCAGCGGCACGGACGCACCGACGATCGCCTGGTAGGCGAAGCGGCCGTCGCTGCCATCGGTGCGCACCGCGCCGCCGAGCACGTTGGCGCGGACATCGTCGAATTCGCGCCAGATGTAGCCGGCACCGACGCCGACATACGGCATGAAGGAGAAGCCGCCGAAGTTGGCGCCGACATCGAAGTCATACAGCGCATTGGCCATCACGCCGTAGCTGCGCGCGGTGCCGGCGGCGCGGCTGGTGCCGCCGAAGCCGCTGATGCTGTCGACCTCGTTCTCGCGGTAGCTGCCCTCGATCTCGGCGCGGAGGCCGTTGCCGAAGCCATAACCGAGGCTCACCACGCCGACCCAGCCCATGTCGAAGGACACTTCGCCACCGGTCGGCCGGCCCGAAAGGCGCAGCGTGTCGGCAAGCTGGCCGGTGGAGGAGATGTCGGTGTCCTGCAGCCAGTTCAGGCCGGCGCCGGCACCAATGTAGAAGCCGTTGACCTGCTGCGCCTGGCTCGCCGCCGGCATCATCAGGGGCACCGCCAGAAGCGGGGCGGCCAGAAGGGTCTTCCTGAAGCTCATCGATCGTATCTCCGGTCGGACGAATGTTCCGGGGCGGGTGATCTCCGGCCGCGGCGTCCTGCAGGTTGAACGCGGTTCCCTGCGAAAGGCGGCATGGGCCAATTATTTTGGGAGGGGGTGTGGCAGGAATGCCGCAGGTTGCCCGCGAAGCCACGCTCCACCCCGGATAACTTAGCAAACATAAGCAAAAGAAATGGATTTGCGGCGCGCGCTTATATCCCCTAAGCATAAGGCATGCGCGACCCCAACCTCGAAGCCCTGCTGATCCAGCGCGGCGCCGTCACCCGTATCGCAACCGCCCTCGGCATCTCCACCGCCGCCGTCTCGCAGTGGCGACGGGTGCCGGAGGATCGGGTGGTGGAAGTCGCACGTGCCCTGGGCGTGCCACCCGCCACTGTCCGGCCGGATGCGCCCGAGGCGCCGCCCGAAATTCCCCGCCGCGAAGGATCAGCCCGCCCCATGGCCACCCGCCCACCGCTTCGCCGCCGGCGCCGGACCAAGATCATCGCGACCCTCGGCCCGGCCTCCTCCTCGGCCGAGGTGATCGAGCGGCTGTTCCGCGCCGGGGCCGACGTGTTCCGGTTGAATTTCAGCCATGGCAGCCACGAGGATCATGCGGCGCGGATCGCGACGATCCGGGCGTTGGAGGAGAAGGTCGGCCGGCCGATCGGCATCCTGGCCGACGTCCAGGGGCCGAAGCTGCGCGTCGGCAAGTTCCAGGCCGGCCGGGTGCAGTTGCAGACCGGCCAGAGCTTCCGGCTCGACCTGTCCCCCACGCCCGGCGATGTCCGCCGCGTGCAACTGCCGCATCCCGAGATCATCCAGGCCGCCGGCATCGGTACCACGCTGCTGCTCGATGACGGCAAGCTGCGCCTGCGCGTGACCCACAAGCGGGAGGATCACCTGGAGACCCTGGTGGTGGTCGGCGGGCCGCTGTCGGACCGCAAGGGCGTCAACGTGCCGGATGTGGTGCTGCCGATCCCGGCGCTGACGGAAAAGGACCGGATCGACCTCGACTTCGTGCTGGATCAGGGCGTGGAGTACATCGGCCTGTCCTTCGTGCAGCGGCCGGAGGATGTGATCGAGGCGAAGCAGATCGCCGCCGGGCGCGCCTGGATCATGGTGAAGATGGAAAAGCCGCAGGCGGTCGAGAACCTCGACGCCATCCTGGCGGAGGCGGATTGCGTCATGGTCGCGCGCGGCGACCTCGGCGTGGAATGCCCGCCGGAGGAAGTACCGCTGATCCAGAAGCAGATCGTCCGCGCGGCGCGGCTGCTGGGCAAGCCGGTGGTGGTGGCGACGCAGATGCTGGAAAGCATGATCACCGCGCCCTCCCCCACCCGGGCCGAGGCGCAGGACGTCGCGACGGCGGTGTTCGATGGCGCGGATTGCGTGATGCTGTCGGCCGAGACCGCCGCCGGGCAGTTCCCGTTCGAGGCGGTGAACATCATGGACCGCATCGTGGCGCGGGTGGAACAGGACCCGGACTGGCGCCGCCTGACGGATGCCGCGCGCCCGGCGCCGGAGAAGAACTCGGCCGGCGCCATTGCCGCCGCGGCGCGGCAGGTGGCGCAGACGATCGAGGCGGAGGCAATCGCGACCTTCACCTCCACCGGGTCCACCATGCTGCGCGTGGCGCGGGAGCGGCCGAGTTGCCCGATCCTCGGCCTGACCGCCAGCATGCAGACGGCGCGCCGCATGGCCGTGGTCTGGGGCGTGCACCCGATGATGACGGTGGAGCTGCATTCCATGACGGACATGGTCGCCAAGGCGATCCGCGCCGCCAGCCAGGAAGGCTTCGCCAAGGCGGGTGACGAGGTGGTGGTGACGGCCGGGGTGCCCTTCGGCACGCCCGGCACCACCAACGCGCTGCGCGTCGCCATCGTGAAATAGCGCGCCGCGGTTGACCTGGGCGGCAGGCGCGCGTTCCCTGCGGCCGTAGCCTGGAGTTGCCACGATGAGCCTGCGCCGCCTGTCCCTCGTCCTGCCGCTGCTGGCGGGCCTTGCCTCCCCCGCGGCCGCACAGCAGGCGGGGCTGTATGACGTGACCGGCACCAACCTGGACGGCACCAGCTATACCGGCGTGGCGCAGATCCAGCAGGTCGGGCTGTCCTCCTTCACCATCCTGTGGCGCATCGGCAACCAGGCGGTGGAGGGCGTGGGCTTCGCCTCCGGCCGCACCATCGCGGTGGCCTATGGCCTGTCGCGCCGCCCGGGCATCGGCATCTACGCGCTGAACCCAGATGGCAGCATGGAGGGCGAGTGGACCATCATCGGCGCGCCTGCCAATGCGCGGGAAAGGCTGGTGCCGCGCAATCCCCCCGCCGCCGCCGCGGCACCGCCCGCCGCCGCCGCGGCACCGCCGGCTGCAACCGCGCCTGCGAACCCTTCGGCCACGGTGCCGCCCGCCGCCGATCCGCCTGCCACCCTGCCCGACGCGGCGCCGCCGCCGGCGACTCCGGCCCCGCAGTAGCGGCCTACCGGCCCCGCGCCCGGCGTTCCCCGGCCAGCAGCGCCGCCTTGCGCGGTACGCCCCAGCGATAGCCGGTGAGGTCGCCGCTGGCGCCGACCACGCGGTGGCAGGGCACCGCGAGCGCCACCGGATTCTGCGCGCAGGCGCGTGCCACGGCGCGCGTCGCCGCGGGCTGGCCGAGTTCCGCCGCCAGGCCGGAATAGCTGCGCGTCTCGCCGAGCGGGATGCGCGTCAGCGCCTCCCACACCCGGCGCTGGAAGGCGGTGCCGCGCAGGTCCAGGGGCAGGGCCAGCGCGGCGGATGGCTCGGCCAGGAAGGACGCGATGGCCTGGACCGAGGCGGCCAGGTGGTCCGGCGCCGGCGCGATTCGGGCCCGCGGGAAGCGGGCGCGGAGGTCGCCTTCCAGGGACTCCGGCGGCTCGGCGAAGCCGATGTAGCAGATGCCGGCCCCGGTCGCGCCGACCAGCAGCGGCCCCATGGCGCTGTCGGCATGGGCGATGTGGATCACCTCCCCGGCCCCGCCGCGCCGGGCGGCGCCGGGGGTCATGCCGAGGTGGCGGCCGGGGCTCTCGTAGACGCGGCTTTCGCTGCCGAAGCCGGCGCCGGCCACCGCCTCCGCCACCCGGTCCCCGGCGGCGAGGGCGGCGTGCAGGCGGCGGGCGCGGACTCCCTCGGCGTAGCTGCGCGGCGTCACGCCGGTGATGTCGCGGAACAGGCGCAGGAAGTGGTGGCGGGCATAGCCGGCGCGGGCGGCGAGCGCCTCCAGCGAGGGAATGGTCTCGGCTGCCTCGATCATGGCGCAGGCGGCGGCGACGGCCTCGGCATGCAGGCGGGCGCGGTCGCCCCTGGGGTCGCAGCGCTTGCAGGCGCGGAAGCCGGCGGCCTCGGCGGCGGGGGCATCGGGGAAGAATCGCGTGTTGCGGCGGAGCGGCGGGCGGGCCGGGCAGCCGGGGCGGCAGAACACGCCCTGGGTGGTGACGGCGTAGAGGAAGCCGCCGCAGGCGGGGTTTGCCTGGCGGTCCAGCACCGCCTGCCAGCGCAGGCCGTCGAGGATCTCGGGGAGCGGGGCTTCGGGCATGGCGGTCACCACATCAGTGCGTTGTCGGGCAAATTGGCACCGCAGCACCCGCCGCCGCCATCCGCGGGTTGCGGCGCAACGCCTACAGCGCGACGCCTTCGACCCGCCGCACCAGCTCCCGCCGCCGCTGGTCACCGCCGGGCAGCTTCGGGTGCAGCGCCAGGGCGGCGTCGAGGCTGCGCAGCGCACCGCGCAGGTCGCCGGTTTCCTCCTGGAGCTGGGACAGTTGGACCAGCGCGCCGAAATGCCGCGGCTCCAGCCGCAGCGCCTCCTGCAGGTCGCGCGCGGCGGCGGCCGTGTCGCCGAGGCGGGCATAGGCCTGGGCGCGCAGCAGCCAGCCATCCGCCGCGCCGGGTTCCAGCACCAGTGCGGCGTCGAAATCCTCCAGCGCATCCGCGGTCGCATTCGACTGGATGTTGCGGACGCCGCGTTGCAGCAGCAGCGCGGCGGCGGGCGAGACGGCGCGGCTCCAGAGCGCGCGGATGCGGGCCTCGACGAGCTGGCCGCCTTGCGTGTCGGGAGCGGCCTTCAGCGCCTCGAACAGCTGGTCGAGCTGGGCCTGGCGGGTCTCGGCCGGGGTTCGTGCGGCCGGTTGCGCCAGTGCGGGCGGCGCGAGGAGCAGCAGGACCAGGGCGGCACGGAGCATCATGGTCACAGCCTCCGGAATCGGGTGCCCGGGGCGCCGTTTCGGCTCATGCGGTGGCACGGGCCGAGCGGGCGGTGGCCACGGCGCCGGGTTCCGGGCCACCGGCCATCCAGTCCAGCAGTTCCACCGTGTGGACGGTGGGCATCGCACCGCCGGCCAGTTGCGTCAGGCAGCCGATGTTGCCGGCGGCGATCAGGTCGGCGCGGGTGCGGTCCAGGTTGGCCAGCTTGCGGTCGCGGAGTTGGCCGGCGATCTCGGGCTGCATCAGATTGTAGGTGCCGGCGCTGCCGCAGCAGATATGGCCCTCGGCGGGTTCCTTCACCGCGAAGCCGGCGCGCTTCAGCAATTCCTTCGGCGCGGTCGTGATCTTCTGGCCGTGCTGCAGGCTGCAGGCTGAATGGTAGGCGACGGTGAGATCCGGCCTGGGCCGGCACGGCGCGTAGTCGAACTTCTGCAGGACCTCGGTGATGTCCATCGCCAGGGCGGAGATGCGGGCGGCCTTGTCGGCATCCGGCTGCGTGCGGAACATGAAGCCGTAATCCTTCACCGTGGTGCCGCAGCCCGAGGCGTTGACAACGATGGCATCCAGGCCCTCCCCGTCCAGTTCCGCGGTCCAGGCGCCGATATTGGCGCGGGCCAGGCGCATCGCCGGGTCGTGGTGGCCCATGTGGTGGTCGAGCGCGCCGCAGCAGCCCTGGTCCCGGGTCACCACCACATCGAGGCCCATGCGGGTCAGCAGGCGGATGGTCGCCTCGTTGATCGAGGGGGCCAGCACCTTCTGGGCGCAGCCCGTCAGCAGCGCGACCCGGCCGCGGCGGTGCCCCTCGGCCCGGTGCACGCCCGGCCGGTCCATCGCACTGGCCGGCGGCACGCTTCCGGGGGCCAGCCGGAACATCGCCCGCAGCCGCTGCGCCGGCATCGAGGTGCCCGGTACGAAGCGGGACAGATGGCGGCCGAACACGGCGCCGCGCAGCGCCAGGCGGAAGCGGCCGGGATAGGGCAACAGGGCCGAGAGCAGGCGGCGCAGCGCGCGTTC
Organism: Falsiroseomonas sp. E2-1-a20; assembly: GCF_051433195.1. NCBI lineage: Bacteria > Pseudomonadati > Pseudomonadota > Alphaproteobacteria > Acetobacterales > Roseomonadaceae > Falsiroseomonas > Falsiroseomonas sp. E2-1-a20. The sequence goes on from NZ_JBHMFT010000012.1 coordinate 123,882, forward strand.
GGCGGGCGGGCGCTGGTAGGTTTCCTCGATGTGGCGCCGGGCGTGGTCCACCAGGTGCATGTAGTTCACGCCGGAGGGGCAGGTCGTCATGCAGGACAGGCAGGACAGGCAGCGATCGACATGCTTCACCACCTCCGGCGTCGCCGGCCGGTCGTTCTCCAGCATGTCCTTGATCAGGTAGATGCGGCCGCGCGGGCTGTCCAACTCGTCGCCCAGCAGCAGGAAGGTCGGGCAGGTGGCGGTGCAGAAGCCGCAATGGACGCAGGTCCGCAGGATGCGGTTGCTCTCGGCCGTATCCGGGTCGCGCAGCTGTTCGGCCGTGAAGGTGGTCTGCATCTCGATCTCCCGCCGCGTCCTACATAGGGTCTGGCCCGGCCGGCCGGAAGCCGCGGAATGCAGGGCATGGGGAACCGCCGGGCTGCCGCGGCGCTTGCAGAACGCCCCTCATCCGCGGCGTGGTTTCCAGGGCGAGGAGACGCAGGATGCGCGACCCGACACGGACCGATGCCGGCCACCGCCCGGTGACCACCAGCCTGGCGCAGCCCGGCCAGGTCGCCCGGCTTGGCGCTGCCGAGGTGGCGCGCCAGCAGGCGCTGCTACGGATCGGCCGGCCGCAGGAAGCGGCGCGGCAGGATCGGCGCAGGGGCGACCGGCGCTCCGCCTGAGCCCATTCGCGGCCACCGCTATCCCCAGGCGGCGTCCGCATCAAGCGGGAACACCGGGCGCGGCAGGCCGCGGAATTCGAAGCGCGACAGCACCGGGCTGACCAGGCCCGGCGCGTCCACTTCCAGGGTCCGGTCGGGCGTCGCGTAGATGTCGAAGCCGGCGCGGAAATGGCCGCGCGACTTCACCACGATGGTGCGCGCCGCCTCGACGTCGACGCCGAGGATCTCCAGCATCGCAGGGTCCAGGAGCTGCCGACGCAGGCTGCCCACGGCCAGCAGCAGGCCGCTATCCTCCAGTTCCAGCAGCGCCGCCGGGCCGATGGAGAAGGCGCGGCCGGCGATGCTGCCTCGGCGTCCCACGCCGGTGCCGTCCGACAGCGCGCGGACCGTGGCGCCGGTCCGGAAGGTCTCGGCGAAGGGGCCGGGCGTCGCGTTGGCCACCGCCTGCATCCGGGCGCCCTGCCCGGCCGCATGGGCGGCGGCGGCGAGCACCGGGTCGATCAGCACGCCGAACACCACGCCGCGGGCCCTCGATTGATGCAGGGCAGCCAGCAGCGCGGTGGTGTTGCCGCCGCCGCCGCCGCCGGGATTATCCGCGACGTCGGCCAGCACCAGGCGTGGCACGGCCGCATCGGCGCCGGCCGCGACGGCCAGCGCCACCGCATCGGGGATGGAGGTCAGCGTTCGGCTCAGCGCCGCGCGATCCTGCCAGATGCGACCCGCGAGGCGTTCCGCGAGCGCCTTCGCCTTGGCGCCCTGCCCCGGCCGTGCCGAGGCCCAGACGCAGAGGCCGCATTTCGGGATGTCGGTATAGGCGAAGCCGCCGGTGACGGAGACGCCGACCAGATCGGGGTCCGCCTCCCGCGCCGCGACGCCTTCCGCGATGGCGGCGGAATAGGGCGAGGCCTCGGCGGTCAGCAGCGTGACGGTGGGCGGCGTCATCGGCAGGCGGATGAAGTGGGTTTCGGGCCGTTCGCCGCTGGCCAGCATGTGGCGAATGGCGCCGGCGGCCTCCGAGGCGCGCTCGCGCATGTCGACATGGGGATTGGTGCGGTAGGCGATCAGCAGGTCGGACAGCGCGATCTGGCGGTCGGAGACGTTGCAGTGCAGGTCGAGCGTGCCGACGATCGGCACATCCGGCCCGACGACCTCCCGCAGCATGGCGAGGATGGCGCCGTCGGTGTCCGCCTCCTCCGCCGCGCGGCTGGCGCCGTGGCTGGCGACGTAGACGGCGTCGACCGGGCCGGCCGCTTCCAGGCGGGCGCGCGCGATCCTCAGGAACTCCGGGAAGATGCCTGGCGCCATGATGCCGCCGGGGGGCGCGGTGATGACGATCAGCGGCACCGGCTCCCATGCGCCGGTCGCGTCCATGCGGGTGTAGAAGCCCGGGATCTCGGTGGGGACGGCGCTGACCTTGGCGCGTCCGGCCTCGGTGATCGCCTCGCCCTCGACCCAGCTCTGCTGCTCGAAATCGAGCCGGGTGGTGGGCGGGGAGAAGGCGTTGACCTCGAGATGCAGGCCGAGGATGGCGACGCGGGGATTCACAGGCTGGCCCTCATGCGACCGGGGTTGAACAGGCCGTGCGGGTCGAGCGCGGCCTTCACGCGGGCGGCGATGGCGGACAGCGCCGGAGCTTCCGGCGTCAGCACCGGCACGGCGGCGCGCAGCGGCGCGGGGGCGCGGAACAGGGTGAAGCTGCCGCGGGAGGCCAGTGCGGCCTGCATCACGGTCTCATGCGCGGCCTCCGTCGCCGGCCCGGCGATCCAGACCAGGCCACCGCCCCAATCCAGCAGCATTTTCCGGGTGGGATCGGCCAGGGCGGCGACCACGGCGGGGGCAGCGCTGGGGCGGACGGAGATGCGCCAGACGGCCTCCTCGGGCGCGGCACCCAGGGGTTCCGCATCGCGCACGCGGCGCCACAGCGCCTCCGACTCCTCGCGCGGCAGCAGCGTGACCTCGCCATGCGCGAGCAGGTCGTCGCGCAGGCGGCCGCCGCGGTAGGCGACGCTGTCCGGTAAATCCTCCAGCCGCAGCAGCGCGGTGGCGCTGCCGTCCGGCGCCGGGATCAGCGCGGCGCCGCTGACGCCGTAGGGGCTGGCGAGGCCGGCGGACAGGGCGCGGATGCCGGTGGCGAGGCCCGCCACGGCCACCGACAGCGTCGCGGAGTCGCGCGCCGCCGGCAGCACCTTCAGCGTCACCTCCGTCATCACGCCGAGCGTGCCGTGGCTGCCGGCCAGCAGCTTGCACAAATCGAGCCCGGTGACGTTCTTCAGCACCCGCCCGCCGCTGCGCTGCACCTCCCCCATCCCGTTGACGAAGCGGATGCCGAGCAGGTGGTCGCGCAGGGCCCCGACGGTGATGCGGCGCGGACCGGACAGGTTGGTGGCAACGATGCCACCGATGGTGGCGGGCTGGTCCGCGCCGAAGAAGGCGGACAGGTCGGGCGGCTCCGGTGCCAGCATCTGGCCGTGCTCGGCCAGCGCCGCCTCGATCTCCGGCAGCGTCGTGCCGGCGCGGGCGGAGAGTACCAGCTCGGTCGGCTTGTACAGGGTGATGCCGGTCAGCGCGCGGGTGCTCAGCGTCTCCGCCGCCTGCACCGGGCGCAGCAGGGCGCGCTTGGTGCCGTTGCCCTCGATGGCCAGCGGCTCGCGCGCCGCGCGCACCACATCGGCGAGCGCGGCCTCGTCGTGGGGTTCGATCATGCCGCGTCCAGCAGCGGAAACACCTTGTGCGGGTTCAGCAGCCAGGCGGGGTCGAAGGCGGATTTGATGGCGCGCTGCTGCGCCAGCTCATGCGGGTGGAACTGGACGTGCATCAGGTCGCGCTTTTCCACGCCGACGCCGTGTTCGCCGGTGAGGCAGCCGCCGACCTCGACGCACAGCTTCAGGATGTCGCCGCCGAAGGCCTCGGCCTTGTGGAAGCTGGCGGGGTCGTTGGCGTCGAACATGATGAGGGGGTGCAGGTTGCCGTCGCCGGCGTGGAAGACGTTGGCGACCTGGAGGCCGTACTGCACGCTCATCTCCCCGATGCGCTTCAGCACATGCGGCAGCTCGCCGGTCGGGATGGTGCCGTCCATGCAGAGGTAGTCGGGCGAGATGCGGCCGACCGCGCCGAAGGCGCCCTTGCGGCCCTTCCAGATCGCGACCGACTCCTCCGGCGTCTGCGCCACCTTCAGGCTGATCGGGTCGAAGCGCGAGCAGATGTCCTTGATGCGGTCGAGCAGCGCGTCCTGTTCGGCGACGCTGCCCTCGACCTCGATGATCAGCATCGCCTCCGCGTCCAGCGGGTAGCCGGCATGGGCGAAGGCCTCGCAGGCATGGATGCAGGGCTTGTCCATGAATTCCAGCGCCACGGGGATGATGCCGGAGCCGATGATGGCGTCCACCGCCGCCCCGGCGATCTCCGTGCCCTTGAAGGCAGCCAGCATCGCACGCGCGCCTTCCGGGCCGCGCAGGATGCGGACGGTGACCTCGGTGACGATGCCGAGCATGCCCTCGCTGCCGGTCATCAGGCCGAGCCAGTCATAGCCGGCGGCATCCAGGTGGTCGCCGCCGATCTCGACGATGTCGCCGGTGGGGGTGACCATGCGCAGGCCGAGCAGGTTGTTGGCGGTGACGCCGTATTTCAGGCAATGCGCGCCGCCGGAGTTCATGTTGACGTTGCCGCCGATCATGCAGGCGAGCTGGCTGGACGGGTCGGGGGCATAGAAAAAGCCCTCATGCTCCACGGCCTTGGTGATGCCGAGGTTGGTGACGCCGGCTTCCACCACCGCCAGGCGGTCCTCGAAATCGATCTCCAGGATGCGGTTCATGCGCATCAGGCCGATCACCACCGCATCCTCCAGCGGCAGGGCGCCGCCCGAAAGGCTGGTGCCGGCGCCGCGCGGGACCACGCGGATGCCGGTCTCGTGGCAGTAGCGCATCACGGCGGCGACCTGTTCGGTCGTGGTGGGCAGCACCACCGCGAGGGGGATCTGGCGGTAGGCGGTCAGGCCATCGGTCTCATAGGGACGCAGGCGCAGCGCCTCGTGGATCACGCCCTCGGGCGGCAGCATCGCCTGCAAGGCGGCCACGATCTCGGCGCGCCGGGCCAGGATATGCGGGAATGGCGGCGGCAGCGCGATCATGGCGGAGGCTCCTCGGCATGGCCGGGAAGATGGAGGCGCGGGGCGCGGCGGGCAAGTCGGCAGGTGGCCTGGCGCCGATACATCGGGCGAACGAACCGGGCGGCCCGACCGGCGTTGGTCATGCGTGGTCATCCGAAAGGGAGACTCGCCATGAAGACCGCCTTGCGTGCAACCGCCATCGGCCTTGCAGCGCTCTTCACCTTCAGCGGTTCAGCCGCGGCGCAGCAAGCGCAGTCCCAACCACGACAGCACGTGATCCAGACGCCGGAGGAGATGCGCTGGGGTCCCGGCCCGGCGTCCCTGCCAAAGGGCGCGGAGGCCGTGACGCTGCACGGCAACCCATCCACCGATGGGCTCTTCACGCTTCGGCTGCGCCTGCCGGCGGGCTACATGATTCCGCCGCACACACACCCGCGGCCGGAGATCGTCACCGTGATCTCGGGCACCTTCCACCTTGGAACCGGGGAGACGATCAATCGCGAGGAGGCGAAACCCCTGCCCGCGGGCAGCTTCTTCGCCTTCTCGCCGGGCATGGCGCACTTCGCCTTCACCCGGGAGGAGACGGTGGTGCAGCTCAACAGCACCGGCCCCTGGGCGCTCGACTACATCGACCCGGCGGACGACCCGCGCGGGCAGACGAGCCAGGCGACAGGACCGGGCAGCACCGCGACGCCCGTCTCCGGCGGCGGGGCCACCCGATAGGCCGGACCGGTCGAGGGCGGTTCGCGGAACAAGACGACGCCGCGCCAGGGAACCTGGCGCGGCGCGAAAGCACGAACCAATCCGCCCCGGAGACCCGGAGCGGCGACGCCTCAGCCCTGGCGGGCCTTCAGGCGCGGGTTCTTCTTGTTCAGCACATAGGTGCGGCCACGGCGCCGCACCAGGATGCAGTTCTTGTCACGGACCTTGGCGGTCTTGAGGCTGTTGCGAATTTTCATCTGCATGGTCCTGGGAAGGCTGGGCCAGATACGGGGCGGGTCGCGCCGAGTCAACCTTGGCGGGTTCAATCCGCCGCCAGTTTCCCGGCCGCACCCTCCGCCGCGATGATGCGCAGGAAGCCGTCCCGGGTCTGTGGCAGCTTGCGGCCGAGGATCTGCTCGGCGACCTGCGTGCGCAACACCTGGGCGGTGCCACCGGCGATGGCGAACATGCGGGCGTCGCGCAGGTAGCGCTCCATCGGGTTGTCCTTGGAATAGCCGGCCGCGCCCCACACCTGCAGCGCGTTGTTGGTCACCCGGATTGCCATTTCACTCGCAAAGACCTTGGCCTGGGCGGCGGCCAGGCGGTCCGGGAAGCCGGCCGGGCCGGCGCTGCGGGCGGCGCGGTGGACCAGCGCGCGGGCGGCCTCCACCTCGATCGACATGTCGGCCAGCATCCAGCCGAGGCCCTGGAATTCCGCGATCGGCCGGCCGAACTGGGTGCGGGCATTGGCGCGGTCGACCGCATGTTCATAGGCGCCGGCGGCGAGGCCGAGCGCCACCGTGGCGGCGCCGACGCGCTGGCCGTTATAGGCATCGATCAGCCGCCCGAAGCCGCGCTGCCAGCCGCCCGGCGCGCGCAGCACCATGTCGTCCGCCACTTCGAGATCGGAAAACTGCAACTCCGCCTCCGGCATGCCGCAGAGGCCGAGGGAGGGGATGCGCCGTGCGACGATCAGCCCGGCCGGGGCGCCTTCGCCATCGCGCACCACCAGGAAGCCGCCGATGCCCTTGAAGGCGCCGTCCTCGATCACCCGGGCGAAGATCAGGTGCAGGCGGGAGACGCCGCCGCCGGTGATCCAGGTCTTGCGTCCGTTGATCACCCAGCGATTGCCGCGGCGTTCCGCCGTGGTGGTCATCTCGGTCGCGGCGGAACCGGCATCGGGTTCGGTGATGCAGATGGCGGGCTTGTCGCCGGCCAGGACCAGCCCGGCGGCCAGCTTCTTCTGCGCCTCGGACCCGTAGGCCATGATGGCGCCGACCGCGCCCATATTGGCCTCCACCGCGATGCGGCCGCAGACGGCGCAGGCCTTGGACAGTTCCTCCACCACCAGCGCGGCATCGAGCACGGACCCGCCGGGGCCGCCCCATTCGCGCGGGATGGTCAGGCCGGTGAAGCCGGCTTCCGCCATGCGCTGCACCATCGGCCAGGGGTACAGGCCGCTGCGGTCGGTCTCGGCGGCCTGGGCCGCGGCCTCGCGGGCGAATTCGCGGGCGCGGTCGCGCAGCGCGGCTTGCTCCGGCGTCAGTCCGTCGGTGGGCGTCATGGGGCGAGCCTTTCCTCGATGGCTGAAGCGGCCCGCTGGTCCAGGCCGAGGGTCTTCGCGAACCGGTCGAGCCAGGCGCGTTCGGGCGGCGTGATTTCCCCCATCGCCGCCACGGCGGCGGCGTAGAGGCGGGCGCGCAGCATCGGGTCGCCGGCCTGGGCGGCGAGCGCCTCCGGCGTCAGCGGCGTGTCGAAATCGGCGAGGACGAAGTCGCGTTCCTCCGCGGTGAGGTCGGCGGCGTCGAGCTGGCCGGCGATGCCGGCGCGTTCTGTGGCGTCGACCGCGCCATCGGCCTTGGCGGCGGCCACCATGGTGCGGATCAGCAGCAGGCTTTCCTGATCTTCAGCAGAAGGTGGCGCCTCGGCGGGCGCGACGTAGGGGGAACCGGTCTGCGGGATGCGGCGGGAGGGGGCCTGGCTGGCGCCCGTCCATTCCGGCAGCGGGCGGGAGGGCGGCGGGGCGGAGGCCTGGCCCTGGTTGCGGGTCATCGCCTCGATCGCGACGCCGGCGAGGCCGGCCAGGGCGCGGACGATCTGCGCCTGGCTGCTGCGGCCGCCGAGGGCACCGCCGAAAGGCTGGGTCGTGCGGCGCCGCCGGCGCGGCGACCGCGTGGCGCCACCCAGAAGCGCGCCCAGGACACGGGTCAGATCCATCTTGCCACTCCCTGATGCCATTCCTAAGCCGGACGCGCCGGCTTGGGAACCGTCAGCGGCCGAGCAGGCCGCGCAGGAGATCGACCGGGTCCGGGCGGCGCGCCTCGGGTGCCGCGGGCTGCGGCGTGGCCGCCGCGGGTTCGGGCGCGACGGCCGTGGCGGGGGCCGGGCCGGCGGTGCCGCCGCGCGCCTCCGCCAGCGCCGCGCCGCATTCCCCGAGCGGTGCCGCCGCCGCGCGCTGGCCGCCGCCGCCCAGAATCTCGGCCAGGGCCTGCAAGGAGCGGTCCGGCGTCCGCTGCTGCGACAGGAAGGCGCCGATGCCCGCCGCTGCCGCGGCGCCGGGCTCGACACCGACCCGCGGCGCCCGCCAGCTTCCGGCGATGCTCACCGGCGCGCGCAGCGCCACCGGCCCGGCGCGCAAATCCGTCTGCAGGCGCAGCGCCAGCGTTTCGTCGCGCAGGTCGATGGCGCCGGTGCCGGCGATGCGGCCGAGGGCGCCTTCGGCGTACAGCGTGGCGATGCGCAGGATGCCGCCCTCCGCGGGGGCACGCAGCGCGAAGCAGCGCAGCGGGATGTCCTCGTTGCCGCCGGGCAGGACCATGCCCAGCACCTCCTGCGGCAGGGCGCGCAGCAGCGAGCGCGGCACGCGGCCATCGACCAGCGCCAGCCCGAGATGGCCCGCGGCACTCGCCGCGACGGCGCGGACGTCCGCGCCGGTGCCGGCGAGGTCGGCATCGAGCTGCGCCGACCCGATCAGCAACGGGTCGCGGCCCAGAGCCCGGGACAGTGCCGCCATGTCGAGGCCGGGCGAGGTGGCGACGACGTGGAGGCGCGGCGGGTCGGCACGGCCATCGGCCTCGATGCGCAGGGTAACCGGACCGGCCGGGGTCTGGGCGGAGAACGGGGCGATGTGGCCGGTGCCGTTCTCCAGGACCAGGCGGGCGGAAACCTCGCGCCAGGGCTGGCCGCCGGCGGTGATGGCGGGGGCGCTCAGGCGCAGGTCGGCGTCCAGCGCGCGCAGCGCCGCATAGGGCAGCGGCGTGGCGGGGATCACGCGGTTGTCGGCAGCAGCGGCTGGCGCTGGCGTCGCGGATGCGGGTGCCGCGGGTGCGGCGGCCGGTGCCGTGCGGGCGGCGCGAAGGGCGTCCACATCGAGGCGCGGGAAGGCCAGCGTGCCGGTCAGGTTCGGGCGCGCGGCCAGGGCCAGGGCGAGGTCGCCCTGCACGGCGGCGGCCGGATGTTCGGCACGCAGGCCGTTCAGCCGCAGCCCACCGGCGAGGCCCGGCCCTGGCGCGACGAGCCGCCCGGAGACGCTGCCGGGGCCGGCCACGCCGTAGGGCGCGAGGTCGGCAGCCTCCGCGGTGATCGCCAGGTCGACCCCGCGCAGCGCGAGGGGCTGGGCGATGGCGCCCTTGACGGTGCCGGCGACCCCCTGCCCTTCCAGGCGCAGGTCGACCGGCAGCGGCCCGGCGCCCCCGGCCAGCAGCAGCGCGGGCGTGCCGGCCTGCCCGGCGAGACGCAGCGGCTGGCCCTCCACCGTCAGGTCGGCCGCCAGCGCGATCGGCGCCTCCAGCCCTGCCGCCGTCAGTTCGGCGCCACGGATGGCGAGGCCGGGGCGCAGCGCGGACAGGTCCGAGGCGCCCACCACCAGCCGCAGGTCGCGCACGGCGGACACCGCGTCGCCGGTCCCGGCGACGGCGGCATTCGCCACCACGTCGCGGAGTGGCGGCAGCGCGACGCCCTGCGCGAGCGGGGCAAGGCTGGACAGGTCCGGCACGCGCGCCTCCACCCGGCCCTCCCAGGCCTGCCCGGCCAGCGTGCCGTCCAGCTTCGCCTCGGCGCCCGCCGCGCCGAGCGTCGCCGCCACCGGCCAGGGCTGCGCGCCGCCGAACGCCGCGAGGGCGCCGGTCTCGGCGCTCAGCGCGACGGGCTGGCCGCGCAGCACCACCTCGCCCTGCGCCGTCATCGCGGCGCCGAGGGGGGCGGTGGCGTCCAGACGGGTGAACTCGACGGTCTCGGCCATCCCGTTGCGGGCGTCGCGCCAGGCGATGCGGCCGCGTTCCAGGCGCAGCGCGTCGATGCCCAGCGCCAGCGCCTCCCGCACCGCTTCCTCCGGCGCCGGCTGGGTGGGCTCGGCGGGTTGCTGGGCGCGGGCGAACTGCCAGTTGCCGCGGCCCTGGGCGTCGACCTCCAGCAACAGGTCGGTGTCCTCCAGCTCGATGCGGGAGATGCGGATCTCGCGGGACAGCAGCGGCAGCAGCGCGGCCTGGACCTGGACGCGGCGCGCGGTGAGCATCTGCGGCCGGCTGCCGCCCTCGGCGTTCGCCAGCGCCACGTCGCGCAGTTCCACGGTGGGCACCAGCGACAGGCCGAGGCGCATCTCGCCCACAGTGAAGGCGCGGCCGGTGGCGCGTTCCACGGCGGCGACCAGGCGCGGGCGGAGGGACTCCGCATCGAGCAAGACGAGCGCGGCGCCCAGGACCAGGGCTGGCAGGCCGATGACCAGGGCCAGCAGGATCCAGGGCCAGCGGCGACGGCGGGGGGCGGGCTGTGTCATGCGGCTGTCTACCATCCGCGGGACAGCCTCACCTACCCCGCGTGTTCAACTCACCCGGCGCGGCTTCGGCGTGCGCGGCGCCTCGAAGCCATAGAACGCGAATGTTTCCTTCATGTGCGGCGGCAGCGGCGCGGCCACTTCCAGCCAGCCGCCGGCCGGATGCGGCAGGCGCAGCGCGCGGGCGTGCAGGTGCAGGCTGGCGGGCAGGCCCTCCACATGCGCGGCCTGGCCGCCATATTTGCCGTCGGCCAGGATCGGGCAGCCCAGCGCCTCCGCCGCATGGACGCGAAGCTGGTGGGTTCGGCCGGTCAGCGGCTTCATCTCCAGCCAGGCGACCTTGCGGCGCACCACGTCCAGCGTGCGGAAATCCGTGATGGCGTGGGTGCCGTCCTCCCCGTGTTCGGCCGGCGCCGTGCGTTCGCCGCGCGGACCGCCCTGGCGGACCAGGGCCATGTTGATGCGGCCGGCGGGCGGGCTGGGCTCTCCCAATACGACCGCCCAGTAGGTCTTCTCGATATCCCGCCCGCGGAAGGCGGCGGCGAGGCGGGAGGCGGCGGACAGGGTGCGGGCGAGCACCAGGACGCCGGAGGTGTCGCGGTCCAGCCGGTGCACCAGGCGGGGGCGTTCGACGGCGTCGAACTGCAGCGCATCGAGCATGCCGTCCAGGTGGCGCGCGATGCCGGGGCCGCCCTGCACGGCCAGGCCATGCGGCTTGTCCAGCACCAGCACATCGGCATCCTTGTGGATGACCATCTGGTGCAGCGCCTTGACGTCCCGCTCATCCACCGGCTTCGGGGTGCGCGGCAGGTCACGGGCAGGGTTTTCCGCCACCGGCGGGATGCGGATTTCCTGGCCGGCTTCGAGGCGCGTGTTGGCCTCGGCGCGCTTGCCGTCGACGCGGATCTGCCCGGTGCGCAGCATCTTCTGCACGGCCCCCTGGGTCAGCGCGGGGACGTGGCGCTTCAGCCAACGGTCGAGACGGGTGTCGCCTTCATCGGCGGCGACTTTCTTGAGCTGCACGGTCATGGCGTGGGCATAGCATGGATGCGGCGGGTGCAAGCTCCTTGTGCCGCGATCGCGGCGGGATATATGGTCATCTGGGATGACCAGTTGGGGGATGACATGCCCACCACGAAGCTGATCGGCGCCACCGAGTTCAAGGCGACCTGCCTCGAGATCCTCGACCGCGTCGGCGCCGGGGAATGGGACCGCGTGGAGGTGACGAAGCGGGGCCGCGTCGTTGCCGTGCTGGTGCCGCCGACGCCGCCGGCGGCCGAGGTGGCGGCGCTGCACGGCTTCCTGCGCGGCAGCGTGACCATCCCGCCCGGCTTCGACCTGACTGCACCGGTCGCGGACGAACCCATCGCGGCGGAGCAGGGCGACCTGCACGGATGAGCCGGGATGGCGTGCTGCTGGACACCTGCGCGGTGATCTGGCTGGCGACCGGCGCGGCGATGGCGCCGGAGGCGCTGGACGCCATCCAGCAGGCCGGGCGCGGCACCGGCATCTTCGTCTCGCCGGTCTCGGCGTGGGAGGTCGGGCTGCTGGCGCGGCCCCGCCCGAACCGCCAGGCGCTGGCCTTCCTGCCGGACCCGAAGACCTGGTTTGCCCGCGTGATGGCCGGCCCCGGCATCCGGGAGGCGCCGCTGACGCCGGGGGCCGCCGTCGATTCCTCCTGGCTGCCGGGCGACCTGCATGGCGACCCGGGCGACCGCCTGATCATCGCGACCGCCCGCGACCGGGGGCTGCCGGTGGTGACGCGGGACGCGGCGATCCTGGCCTATGGGCGGTCGGGCCACCTGGCCACCATCGCCTGCTGAGGTTGCCGCCAAGGTTGCCCCTGGCCGCCCGGCGTTGTATCCGCGCCCGGACATTCCCCACCGCTCATTCAGGACTACCGCACCATGGCGAAGATGCAGGCCAACCAGATGCGCGCCGGCATGGTCATCGAGTTCGAGGGCCAGCGCTACACCATCATCCGCCAGAACATCATGATTCCTGGCAAGGGCAATGCGATCATCCAGGTCGACATGCGCAACATCAAGACCGGGTCCAAGAAGGACCAGCGCTGGCGCACGGCGGATACGGTCGAGCGGCTGATGACCGAGGACAAGGAGTTCACCTTCTCCTACGCCGAGGGCGACATGATCGTCCTGATGGACCCCGAGACCTATGAGCAGACCCAGGTGCCGAAGGACATCCTCGGCGACCGCCTGCCCTTCCTGGTCGAGAACATGACCGTCGGCGTCCGCCTGATCGAGGGCGAGCCGGTGGCCATGACCCTGCCGGAGCAGGTGACGCTGGAAGTGGTGGAGGCCGATCCGGTGGTGAAGGGCCAGACCGCGACCAGCAGCTACAAGCCCGCGGTCCTGTCCAACGGCGTGAAGACCATGGTGCCGCCCTTCATCACGGTGGGAGAGCGCATCGTGGTGAAGACGGAAGACGGCAGCTACTACGAGCGCGCCAAGGGCTGATCGCGGGGGGTCCCCCCTCACCCGCTTCGGCTAGGCGCTGCGCGCCAAGCCTGCGCAGCCCTCTCCCCCCGCTGGGGGGAGAGGGGGCAGGCGCAATGCTCATTCAATCCGGAATCTTCTCCATGGCCGTCTCGCCCCGCCTCTCCGCCTCCATGACGGTGCTGCAAGCCGCCATGCAGAAGGCCGCCCGCCGGCTGCTGCGGGATTTCGCCGATGTCGAATCGCTGCAGGTGACCGCCAAGGGCGCCGGCGACTTCGTCAGCCAGGCGGACCTGCGCGCCGAGCAGACGCTGCGCGAGGAACTGTCCCGCGCACGGCCGGGCTGGGGGTTCCTGATGGAGGAATCCGGCGCGTCCGGCGCGGATGACTGGGAATGGCGCTGGGTGGTGGACCCGCTGGACGGCACCACGAACTTCCTGCACGGCATCCCGCACTGGGCGATCTCGGTCGGCGTCGAGAAGCGCACCGGGGAGACCACCTCCGAACTCATGGCCGGCTGCATCTACAACCCGGCGGGCAACGAGATGTTCTGGGCCGAGAAGGGCATGGGCGCCTTCCTCAACGACAAGCGCCTGCGCGTCTCGGCGCGGCGCGACATGGGATCCGCCGTCTTCGCCACCGGCATCCCCTTCGCCAAGGTGCAGCGCAAGGCGGAGTTCTCGGCAACCCTGGCGCGGCTGATGCCGCAGGTGGCCGGCGTCAGGCGCTTCGGCGCGGCGGCGCTCGACCTCGCCTGGGTCGCGGCCGGGCGGTATGACGGGTTCTGGGAACTCGGGCTGAACAAGTGGGACATCGCGGCCGGCCTGGTCATCGTGAAGGAGGCCGGCGGCTTCCTCTCCGACCCCGCCGGCGGCGAGACGCATTACGAGACCGGCGACGTGGTCTGCGGCAACCAGGCGCTGCATCCGAAGCTGCGGGACGTGGTGGCGGAGGGGATCGCCGCGGCCCAGGCGCACCGCGCCGCGTCCGTAACGAGCTGACGATGGCGCGGGCTGGCCTGACAGGCTAGCCTTCCGGAATCATGCGATTCCGCGCCCTTATCGCTGCACTGCCGCTCCTCCTGGCCGTCTCCGCGGCCGGGGCGGAAGGCGTGTTTCCGCGGCCGGAGGGCGGCTGGCGCGTCGAGTTCTCGCAGGGCCAGTCGGCGCTGAGCACGCGGGACCGGCAGGCCCTGGCCGGCATCGCGCAGACCCTGGCGCCAATCCCGGCCGGCCGCATCACGGTGCAGGCGCAGGCCAGCGGGCCGGCGGACGATGCCTCGATCGCGCGGCGGCTGTCGCTGGCGCGCGCGGCCGCGGTGCGGGATGCGCTGGTGGCCGCGGGCCTGGTGGCGACGCGGGTCGATATCCGCGCCCTCGGCCGGCTGGAACCGCCGGCCGACATTGCCGAGATCCTTCCGCCGGGCGTCCCGCGCGCCACGCCGGGCACGAGGTAGCCGCATGACCAACCCGACCGTCTTCCTGTGGCGCATGCTCGCCTTTCTCGCGGCGGTGTCGCTGCTGGTCGGGCTGCTGTCGGGCGAACTGGCCACCGCCTTCGCCGCCAACCCGATGCTGAACGGCGTCATCGCCGTGGTGCTGCTGCTCGGCATCGGCTGGAACATCCGGCAGGTGCTGGTGCTGACGGCGGAGGTCGAATGGCTGGAGGCGTTCCGCAAGCCCGGCGTCGCCGCCCCGCGCAAGCCGCCGCGGCTGCTGGCCGCCATGGCCAGCATGCTGGCGGGCCGGCGGTCCGAACGCCTGTCGCTGTCCGCCATGGCGATGCGCAGCGTGCTGGACGGCATCTCCTCGCGCCTCGATGAAAGCCGCGAACTGTCCCGCTATGCCACGGGGCTGCTGATCTTCCTCGGCCTGCTCGGCACCTTCTGGGGGCTGCTGATGACCATCGCGGCGGTCTCCGACGTGATCGGCGGCATGTCGGTGGGCTCGGGCGACATCAATGCGATGTTCAACCAGTTGAAGACCGGCCTGGCGCAGCCGCTGCGCGGCATGTCCATCGCCTTCTCCTCCTCCATGCTCGGCCTCGCCGGCGCGCTGGTGCTGGGCTTCCTCGACCTCACCGCCGGGCAGGCGCAGAACCGCTTCTATTCGGAGCTGGAGGATTGGCTGGCGGGCGCCACGCGGCTGTCGTCCGGCGCGCTGGGCAACGAGGGCGAAGGCTCCATGCCCGCCTATGTCCAGGCGCTGCTGGAGCAATCCGCCGAGAACATGGAGGAATTGCAGCGCGCCATCGGCCGTGGCGAGGATGGCCGGGCGCAGTCCAACCAGGCGCTGATGACGCTGACCGAGCGCCTGTCGATCCTGGCGGACCAGATGCGCGCGGCGCAGGTGCTGATGTCGCGCATGGCGGAAAGCCAGTCGCAGCTGATCCCGACGCTGAAGAACATGGCGGATGCCAATGCGCATGGCGCGCTGGACGATGCCTCCCGCGGGCATATCCGCAACCAGGAACTCTACCTCGCCCGCATCCTGGAGGAGATGACCCAGGGACGCATGCAGGCCACCACCGAAATCCGCAACGAGATCAAGGTGCTGGCCCGCACCATCGCGGCGCTGGCGGAAGACCCGTCGCGATGATCGTGGCGGCCTGATCCATGGCGTTGGGGGGTCGCCGGCGGCGGGGCGGGGGCGGGTTGGATGCCTGGCCGGGCTATGTGGACGCGCTGTCCACGCTGCTCATGGTCATCATCTTCGTGCTGCTGGTCTTCGTGCTGGGCCAGGGGTTTCTCTCGGTGGCGCTGTCCTCGCGCGACCGGGCGCTGGACCGGTTGAACCGGCAGGTCAGCGAGTTGTCGGAACTGCTGTCGCTGGAACGTGGCCAGGCGGAGGAACTGCGCGGCTCGCTCGGGCGGCTGACGGAGGATCTGCGGGTCGCCGTCGCGGCGCGGGATGCGGCGCTGGAGGGGGTTTCGGCGCTGCGCGAGGAGCGCGACCGGCTGGTCGGCGAGCGCGATGCAGCGCGCGGCGAACGCTCCCGGCTTTCGGCGCGGCTCGCCGACCTGGACTTGTCGGCCCGCGACGGTTCGGCCCGGATCGCGGAGCTGGAGGGCCGGCTGGCGGAGGCGCAGGCGCGGGCCGAGGCGGCGGGCGGCGACACCGCGCGCACCGTCCGCACCCTGACCGATGCGCAGCGGCTGCTGGCGGCGGAACGCGCGGCGCTGGAGGCGGTGCGGCGGGACCTGGCGACGGCGCGGGGCACCGTGGAGACCCTTGGTCGGGACCTGGCCGGGGAGCGCACGGCGCGGGAGGCCACCGCGCAGAACCTGGAGGCGCGGCAGCGGGAGGCGCAGGCGCTGGCGCGCGACCTCGCCGCGGAACGCACGGCGCGCGGCGCGACGGAGGCCGAACTGGCCGAGGCGCGCGCGCTGTCGGCACGGGAGCTGGCGGCACGGCGGCAGGAGGCGGAGGCGCTGGCGCGCGACCTGGCCGCGGCGCAGGCGGCGCTTGGCGCGACGGCGGCCGAACTGGCGGAGGCGCGCGCGCTGTCCGCGCAGGAACTGGCGGCGCGGCGCCAGGAGGCGGAGGGTCTCGCGCGCGAATTGGCGGCGGCGCGGGCGGTGCTGGAAGCCACGCGGCAGGATCTGGCTTCGGCGCAGGGCTCGGCGCAGGCGCTGTCGCGCGACCTGGCCGCGGAACGCGCGGCGCGGCAGGCGACCGCGCAGGAACTGGCCCAGGCACGCGCCACCGCGGCGCGGGACCTGGAGGAACGGCGGCGCGAGGCGGCCTCGCTGGCGGCGGAACTGGCGCAGGCGCGGGCCGGGCTGGAGGCGGCGCGGCGCGACCTGGCGGCGCTGCGGGCGGAGGCCGAGCGGCTCGACCAGACCGTGACGGCGGACCGCGCGACGATCCAGGCGCGGCTGTCCGACATCGCAGGCCTGACGCAGCAGATCTCGGCCTTGCAGGCGTTGCGGGACCAGTTGGAGCGTCAGGCGCAGCAGGCGCTGGCCCGGGCCGAGGGCGAGGCGCGGCAGCGGGCTTCGGTGGAACAGGCCCGCGACGAGGCGCTGGCCCTGCTGCGCGGCGAGCAGGCGCGCGTGGCACAGGCCGAGCAGGGCCGCACCGCCGCGGCGCAGCTGGCCTCGGAGGCGAACCGTCGCGCGGCGGAGGAGGAGCGCCGGCGGGCGGCGGCCGAGGCGCAGGCGGGCGAGTATGGCCGGTTGTCCGAAAGTGCCCGCGCCCAGGTGGCATTGCTGACCCGGCAGTTGGAGGCGCTGCGGGCGGAGATGGCCCGCGTCGCCGGCGCGCTGGATGCGGCGGAGGATGCCGGGCGGGACAAGGACGCGCAGATCGTGGCGCTCGGCCAGCGGCTCAATGTGGCGCTGGCGGCGCGGGTCGAGGAATTGCAGCAATACCGCTCCGACTTCTTCGGCCGGCTGCGGCGCGTTCTCGGCGAAAGGCCGGAGGTGCGGATCGTCGGCGACCGCTTCGTGTTCCAGTCGGAGGTGCTGTTCCCGGTCGGCTCGGCGGAGATGTCGCCGGCGGGGCAGCAGCAGATGCGGGAGCTGGGGACGGTGCTGCTGGAGTTGTCGCGGCAGTTCCCGGCCGATCTCGGCTGGCTGCTGCGCGTCGATGGGCACGCCGATCGCAGCCCGATCCGTGGCGGCGGGCGCAACGCCAATTGGGAATTGTCGGCGGCGCGGGCGCTGGCGGTGGCGCGGCTGCTGATCGATGCCGGGCTGCCGGCCAACCGCGTCGCGGCTGCCGCCTTCGGCGACACCCAGCCGCTGGATGACCGCGACACGCCGGAGGCCCTGGCGCGCAACCGGCGGATCGAACTGCGGCTGGAGCCGGCCCCCACCGGCTCGCTGCCGCAGCGGGCCGCGGCCCCGGCGGCGCCGGACCTGCGGCGCGTGCTGGCGGAGGTGGCGCAGGGCCAGGCCTGCGCGCGGCTTTCGGTGACGGGCGAGGACCCGCCGCGCCTGGCCGGCCTGGCCCGGCGTGCCGCCGAGCCGGCGCTGCGCAGCGCCTTGCAGGCGCGGGGAGCACCGGCGGAGGCCCTGGCGGTGAGCGGCTTCGAAGGCCCGTATTGCGAGGTGCTGGCCGCGCTGCGCCAGGTGCCGGGCGAAGGTGGCCTTGACCTGGTGGGCAGCGGTGCGCAGCCGGATGGGGCGCCGCTGCGCTTCGACGTGGCGATGCCCGGCTGGGGCGGGCAGCTGGCGCTCTACTACCTGTCCACCAGCGGCGAGGCGGTTCGGCTGGAAGACCGCGCCGGGCTCGCGGCGGGGGCACGGCTGCGGCTGCCCGGGACCGGTGCCGGTCCCTGGCTGGTGGGAGCGCCGTTCGGCACGGACCTCGTGCTGGCCGTGGCCAGCGAGGGGCCGCTTCTCGCCGCCTCCCGGTCGCAGGTGGAACCGGTGGCGGACTTCGCCGCAGCCCTGGCCTCGGCAGTGGAGGCGGCGCGGCGGCAAGGCCGGCGGGTCGCGGCGCGGACCATCGTGGTGCAGACGGTGCCGCGGTGAGGAGCCAGGCGATCGGGCGCGTCACCGCCCTCACCCGCTTTCCCGTGAAGTCCATGGCCGGCGAGGCGCTGGAGGCGGCCGAGTTGCGATGGTCCGGGCTGGAAGGCGACCGGCAGTACAGCTTCCTGCGCAGCACCAGCCGCAGCCATTTCCCCTGGCTGACCGGGCGCCAGGTGCCGGGGCTGGTGCGCCATGCGGCGCGCTACCTGGAGCCGGAGACCTTGCGGACTTCGCCGGTCGAGGTGACCGATCCCGAGGGGCGCGTCATGGCGCTGGATGATCCGGCCCTGGCCGAAACCCTGGCGGTGGAGGCCGGGGAGCCGGTGGCGCTGCTGCATCTCGGCCGCGGCGCGTTTGACTCGATGCCGATCTCGCTGGTGACGACGGGCAGCCTGGCGCGGCTCGATGCGGCGCATGGCACGGCGCTGGATGCGCGGCGCTTCCGCATCAACATCGTCATCGAAAGCGAGGCGGCGGAAGCCGGCTGGCAGTCCCGCCGCATCGCCATCGGCGCCGCCGAGTTGATGGTCAGCGGGCCGGCGCCGCGCTGCGCCATGGTCACCATCTGCCCGGATACGGCCGCGCGCGATGCCACCGTGCTGCGGACCGTGGCGCAGCATTTCGGCAATGATCTCGGCATCTACGCCGCCACCGCGCGCTGCGGGCCGATCAGGGTTGGCGATGCGGTGCGGCTGCTGGATTGAGACAGGATCTTCTTCGAACGGATGCCGCCCATGTCCACCCTGCACGTCGTCGACCACGCCCTGCTGGCGCACCGCCTGGCGGAGCTGCGCGACGCCGCCACCCCCTCCCCGCGCTTCCGCAAGCTGCTGGCGGAAATCGGCGCGATCCTGACGCTGGAGGCGACCCGCGACCTGCCGACGGAGCTGCGCGCGGTGACCACGCCGCTGGTCACGATGGACCACCGGATGCTGGCGGCGCCGGAGCCGGTGCTGGTCGCGGTGCTGCGGGCCGGGCTTGGGCTGATGGAGGGTGGCATGCAGGTGCTGCCCGAAGCGCCCGTCGGCCATGTCGGCCTGGTGCGGGACGAACACACGTTGAAGCCGAGCCAGTACATGCTGCGGATGCCGCCCGAAGTCCGCACCCGCGGCGCCATCCTGTTCGACCCGATGCTGGCGACCGGCGGCAGCGCGGTGGCCGCGGTGCAGCGGGTGAAGGAGGCCGGCGCGCCACATCTGCGCTTCGTCTGCGTGGTGGCGGCACCGGAAGGGGTGGCGCGGCTGGCCGCGGCGCATCCGGACGTGCCGATCTACACCGCGTCGCTCGATGAGAAGCTGGACCATCGCGGCTTCATCGTGCCGGGGCTGGGCGATGCCGGGGACCGCTGCTTCGGCACGGTGGAGTAGGCGATCAGATCAGCCGGGCCTCGAAGGGCGGCTTCAGGTCGGGCGCGTCGAATTCCACCACCCACAAATCGGGGTCGCGCTGCACCTGGCGCTCGACATAGGCATCGGCCGTGGGCTGGTCCACCGGGGCGGTGCCGGTGCCGCGCATCCAGGCGGCGCGGCCTTCGGCGTCACGCACCTGCGACAGCACCATCATCTCGTTGCGGGCGCGCAGCACGCACAGGATGCCACCCGCATCCGGGTCGCCCTTGCGCAGCACGGCCCCTGACCGGCCGGCGATATCTGACAGGCGCAGGGCCATGGACACCCATATGCTTGCCTTAACCTTCGGTTCCATGCGCCGGATAATCTGCCCATGGCCGGGGCGGCGCAACCCACGGGCCGGTGCTTCCGCAGTCGCAGCAAAGGGGCGACCGAACACCATCTTGCGAAGCCCTCGCCGCCGCGCCATTGACGCGGCGGACGGAGAGACCTCGCCATGGCGAAGACGCAGGAATTGACCGAGGGGCAGCGCGCCTATGAGGCGCGCAGGGCGGCGAAGGCCGGGGTGAGCCTCGACAAGTGGCTGGCCGAGAAGGACCGCCGCATCCGCGCCGAGGAAGCCGCCGCGGCGAAGCTGGCCGCGGCGGAGAAGGCGGCGGAGCCGGAGAAGAAGGGCTGGTTCGGCCGGCTGATGGACCGCGCCAACAAGCCGATCAAATAGGCCCTCACAGCATCCGCAGCAGCGTGCCGTCGCGCCGGATGGCGTGGTGGTAGATGGCGCCGCCGATATGGGCGGCCAGCAGCAGCGGGAAGGTCCAGCCGAGCAGGCTGTGCATCCAGTGCAGCACGCCGGCCAGGGCCGGCGCGGCTTCCATGAACTTCGGCAGGTCGATGAAGCCGAGGAAGGCGGTGGCGCCCTGCATCGGGAAGCCATAGGCATTGGTGGTGAAGAAGCCGAGCAGCGGCTGGATGATCAGCGCCGCATACAGCGCGTGGTGCACGAAGGCCGCGGCGCGGCGCTGCGTCGCCGGCACGTGGTCCGGCAGCACCGGCGCCTTGCTGAAGCCGCGCCAGGCGAGGCGCGCCAGGCTCAGGCCGAGGATCAGCAGGCCGAGGCTCTCATGCAGCGCGTAGAAGGGCATCTTCGCGTCATCCTTCATGAAGCGGATGACCAGCCCGGTCAGCAGCGCCAGGAACAGCAGCGGCACCGTCAGCCAGTGGAACCACTTGGCCAGCCGCGAATACTGGCCATCGGGGTGCAGCGTGTCCCGCCCCTTGATGGGCGCCTGCATCGGCGTCTCCGTCGCCAGGTCCATGCGCAGCCTGCCTCCCGTTCCGCCCGCGACTATGGCACGCCGGCCGGCGATCCATGAAAGCGAAACCATGATCGCGGCGCATGCGGATTGGAGCCTCGCGCCGGGCAAGCGCTGGATGGCGGTGGCGCGGCGGCAGGGCGGAGGCTGGCAGGCGGAGGCGCCAAGGCCGGTCGGCGATACCGCGCGCCTGCTGCCCGACCTGCTGGCGCCCGGCCTGCCGGTGGCGCTGGGTCTGGATTTGCCGCTCGGCGTGCCGCGGGACTGGGCGGCGCTGCGGCCGGAGGCGGATTTTCCGGCCTTCCTGGCCGGGCTGGTGCGGGATCCCGCCTTCTTCCTGGTGGCGGCGACGCTGGCGGAGGTGGCGCCCGCACGGCCCTTCTACCCGGCGCGCGGCATCAAGGGGATGACGCGGGCGGGCCACGCCGCGGCGCTTGGCCTGGCCGGGCCGGCATCGCTGTCGCGGCTCTGCGACCGGGCGACGGCGACGCGGCCGGCGGGGGCGCCGGTGTTCTGGACGCTGGGCGCCAACCAGTCCGGCAAGGCGGCGATCGCGGCCTGGCGGGATTGGATCGCGCCGGCACTCGCCGCGGGGGCGCCGGTTGCGCTGTGGCCCTTCGCCGGCGGCCTGCATGCGCTGCTGGCGCCGGGCCGCGTGGTGCTGGCCGAGGTCTATCCGGCGGAGGCGCTGCGCCAGTTGGGCCTGCGGCTGGCCGGCAGCAAGCGGCTGCAGGCGCCGCGCCGGGCGATGGCAGCGGCGCTGCGGGCGGCGATGGCGCGGCTGCGGGTGGAACCCTCCCCTGCCCTGGCCGAGGTCATCGCCGATGGCTTCGGCGCCGATGCGGCGGGGGAGGACCGGCTGGACTGCGTGCTCGGCCTGCTGGCGCTGGTCGCGGTGCTGGACGGGGCGCGGCCGGACCATGTGCCGGAGGACCCGTGGGTGCGGCGGTGGGAAGGCTGGGTGCTGGGGCAGACCGACCTGCCGCGCTGACAGGCGCCCGGAGCGAAACCGGCATCGCGCGCGTTGTGGGCCTGCCATCCGATTGCACAGTGAGGTTGCCCCCGATGTTCTTCGAAAGCTGGTTCGGAATCCTGCGCGTGCTGGTCGTCGGCACGCTGGCCTATGCGGCGCTGGTCGTGATGCTGCGGGTCTCGGGCAAGCGGACGCTGGCGAAGCTGAATGCCTTCGACCTGATCGTCACCGTGGCACTCGGCTCGACCCTGGCGACGGTGCTGCTGAGCAAATCCGTTGCCTTGGCGGAGGGACTGGCTGCCTTCGCGCTGCTGGCGGGGCTGCAATATGCGGTGGCGTGGCTGTCCGCGCGGTCACCACGCTTCAGCGACCTGGTGAAGTCCGAACCGACGCTGCTGCTGCATCGCGGCCGGTTCCTGGAGGGCGCGATGCGGGCGCAGCGGGTGACGCGGGCGGAAATCCTGGCCGCCTTGCGCGGTTCCGGGGCCGCCGAGCCGGGACAGGTGGCGGCGGTCGTGCTGGAAACCGACGGCAGCCTGAGCATCGTCCAGGGCTCCGCAAGTGGCGCGGGCGCGCTGGAGGGTGTCGATGTCTCCCGCTAAGGCGGTTTCACCTGTGCCATGCACAGGTGAAACCGCCTTAGCTGTTGATTTGGCGCATTTTCCGAGCCGTCAGGCGTATCCGCCTGACTTGAAAATGCTCTAGGCTTTCACGTCCGCATACAGCCCCGCGGCGCGCGCGGCCTGCTTCGCCAGCGCGACCAGCAGGTCGAGCTGCGGGGTCGGCGTGCCGGTCATGCGCGCCAGTTGCAGCGGGATCTCGAAGATGCCGTCGATCTCCATCGGCCGGCCGATCTCGAGGTCCTGCAGGATGGAGGGCTTGTGCGCCATGTTGGCGCCGGCCACGCGTTCGATCGCGGCATCGGGCAGGTGGATGCCGAGTGCCGCGGCGATGGCGCGGGCTTCCTCCGCGCTGCGTCGCGCGGCCTGGCGCAGCACCGGGTCGGCGAAGGTGTCGCGCACGCCGCGGCGGGACAGCACGGTGAGCGGGCCGTTGGAGAGGTTGCCGAGCAGCTTGGACCAGACCTCGAAGCGGATGTCGGGCGTCACCGGGGATGGCATGCCGCCGGCCGCCAGCACGGCCGAAATCGCCTGGGCGCGGGCGGAAATGGCGCCGTCCGGCTCGCCGAGGATCACGCGGATGTTGCCGTGTTCGGAATGCACCACGCCGGGGGCCACGACCTCGGCGGCGGAATAGACCACGCCGCCGATGGTGCGGCCGATGCCGACCGCGCTTTCCATGGCGCCGTCCGGGTCGACCTCCGGCAGCCGGCGCCCGTGATGCGGGCCGGGCTGGCTCAGAAAGTACCACCAGGGGATGCCGTTCATCACGAAGGCGACGGCGGTCTCCGGCCCCAGCAGCGGCGCGATGCCGGCAGCCACAGCCGGCAGCGCCGGCGCCTTGACGGTGACGATCACGGCATCCTGCGGCCCGAGATCCGCTGGATTCTCGCTGGCCTTCGGGTGGCTGAGATGGGTGCCGTCATGGGCGTGGACGGTCAGGCCATTGGCCTGGATCGCCGCCAGGTGCGCGCCGCGCGCCACCAGCGAGACCTCGGCCCCGCCGAGCGCCAGGCGCGCCGCGATATGCCCGCCGATCGCGCCGGCGCCGTAGACGCAGATTTTCATGGGCAATGGCCTTCCTCGGGTCAGGCGAGCAGTTCGAGTGCCGCGCGGGACAGCGCCTGCACGCCGTTGCCGATGCAGGCCTCGTCGGGCTGGTAGTGCGCGTTGTGCAGGCGGTCGTCACGGCCGGGCGCACCGCTGCCGATGCGCAGGTGGAAGGATGGCGCGCGGGCGGCGAATTCGGAGAAATCCTCGGAGCCCATGGAGGGTTCGCCCTCCTCCGTCACGTCGCCGAATTGCGCGGCGACGGCGGCGAGCACCGGCCCCATCACCCGGTCGTCATTCACCAGCGGCGGCACCATGCGCTGGTAGTCCAGCGCGCACTCCACGCGCATCGCGACCTCCAGCCCCGCGGCGAGGCGGCGGATCGCCGATTCGGCGGTGACGCGGGCGGCTTCATGCAGGGTGCGGACGGTGCCCTTCAGGTGCACGCGCTCCGGGATGATGTTGTAGGTGGTGCCGCCGCTGAACTGGCCGATGGTGACGACGGCGGGGTGCAGTGGCTTGACCTCGCGGCTCACCACCGTCTGCACCTGCGCCACGAAGCTGCTGGCGGCGACGATCGGGTCGATGGCGGCGTAGGGGTGCGCCGCGTGGCCGGACTTGCCGCGCACCACCAGGTCGAAACGGTCCGATGCCGCGAGGCAGGCGCCGCGGGCGAAGCCGAAGCGGCCGACCGGCAGGTCCGGCTGGTTGTGGAAGCCGAGCGCGAGGTCCACCCCCTCCGCCGCGCCATCCGCGATCATCGCCGCGGCGCCCTGCAGCACTTCCTCGGCCGGCTGGAAGACCAGTTGCACCCGGCCGGCAAGCATCGGCGCCAGGTCCTTGAGCAGGGCGGCGACGCCGAGCAGCGTGGCGGTGTGGATGTCGTGCCCGCAGGCATGCATCTTGCCGGCGACCTGGCTGGCGAAGTCGAGGCCGGTTTCCTCATGGATCGGCAGCGCGTCCATGTCGGCGCGGATGGCCAGCGTCGGGCCGGGGCGGCCGCCCTCGATGGTGCCGATGACGCCGGTGCCGCCGAGTCCCGTGCGGTGCGGGATACCGAGGCGGGCGAGTTCGGCGGCGACGATGCCGGCGGTGCGGGTTTCCTCGAAGGCGAGTTCCGGGTGCGCGTGGATGTCGCGCCGGATCGCAACCAGCGCGGGCGTGATCCGGGCGGTTTCCTCGCGGATCTGTCGCTCCGAATCATTGATGCGCATTTCGGGTTGCTCCACGCAATTTCATGGCGCCATGGTAGGTGAAGAAGAGGTCATTACAAGGCCGCCGGCTTGCGACGCCGGGAAGCACCGTGGCATAGGCTTAACAAAGCTCACTGGTCCAAGAATTGGGGAGACCTTCATGTCCATGCGACTGACGCGACGAAGCCTGGTTGCCGCGACCGCCCTGTTGGCTGCCCCGGGCCTGGTCGCGCCGCGTCTTGCGCGGGCGCAGGCCTGGCCGAATGGGCCGATCCGGCTCGTGGTGCCTTTCGCGCCAGGCGGCAGCACGGACCTTGCCGCGCGACTGGTCGCGGATGGGCTGGCGCAGCGGCTGGGCGTATCCGTCGTGGTCGAGAATCGGGCCGGCGCGGGGGCGACCACCGGCAGCCAGATGGTCGCCGATGCGCCACCGGATGGGCAGACGCTGGTGATGAGCAACATCGCCAGCCACGCCATCAGCCCGACGCTGTACGGCAACCTGCGCTACGACCCGGTGCGGTCCTTCACCCACATCGCCATGGTCATCACCAACCCCTCCGTCTGGGTGGTGCATCCGCGCAGCGAGATCGCCAACCTGGCGGACCTGGTGCGGGTGGCGAAGACGCGGCAGGGCGGGCTGGACATGGCGTCCTCCGGCGCCGGGTCCTCCAACCACCTGCTCATGGTTCGGTTCTGCGAGCAGGCCGGCATCCCCTTCACCCATGTGCCGTTCCGCGGCGCCGGCCCGGCGATGACGGCGGTGATCGCGAACCAGGTGCCGATGATGTCCGACAGCCTGCCCTCGGCGGCGGGCCACATCCGCCAGGGCAGCGTGCGCGCCATCGCGATGAGCAGCGCGCAGCGCCACCCGGGCTTCCCGGAGGTGCCGACCTTCATCGAGCAGGGCTTCGACCTGTCCAGCACGTCCTGGTTCGCGCTGTCCGGCCCGGCGGGGATGGACCCGGCGGTGGTGCAGCGCCTGAACCGGGAGGTGAAGGCGGTGGTCGCGACACCGGACAGCCAGCGGCGTTTCGCCGAGATGGGCGGCACGCCGGGCGACATGACGCCGGAGCAGTTCACCGCCTTCGTGGCGGAGGAAGTCGCGCGCTGGGCGCCGGTTGTGCGGGCATCCGGCGCGACGGTCGGCTGATGGCCCGGCACGGGTGATTCGGCCGGTGTGCTGACCTTTCCCGGTTGGCGGGGCCGTCGGGCTTGTCTAGGGTCCGCTTGGTTAAGGCGGGTAAGGCGGGTGACGGACCCGCCGTCCGGATGCAGGGGCGGGTGACGCGGCGCTGGGGCCGCGCCACCCGATTGGCGTAAGTGGATCGGGCCGCGTGCGGCCGGCAGCAACTGAGGTGCGGATGAAGATCAACGCGAGAGACCTGACGGCGGGGCTGATGCTCCTGGCAATCGCCGCCGCGGGGTTGTGGTTGAACACGGACCACACGCTGGGCGACGCGCGCCGCATGGGCCCTGGCTACATGCCGTTGCTGGCCTTTGGCACGCTGTTCGGCCTCGGGGTCGTGGTCTCCCTCATGGCGCTGTTCAGCGGCCCGGACCCTCTGGAGCGCTGGGCGTTCCGGGAACTCACCCTGATCCTGGTGGCGCTTTGCGTCTTCGGGTTGATTCTGGAAAAGGCCGGGCTGTTCCTGACGCTGGCGGTCACCATCGGCATTTCGACCCTGGCCGACCGGACGCACAAGCCGCTCGGCGTACTTGCGCTGATCGCCTTCCTGATGGCGCTGTGCTGGTTCGTGTTCATCCAGCAGCTGGATATCCGGATCAGCGTCTGGCCAACCGTGTTCGGGTATTGAGGGACAGAGATCGATGGAAACCCTCTTCACGAACCTGGCCCTCGGGTTCAGCGTCGCCTTCAGCTTCGAGAACCTGGCCTTCGCGCTGCTCGGGGCCTTCATCGGCACCGCGATCGGCGTGCTGCCGGGCATCGGGCCGGTCGCCACCATCTCCCTGCTGCTGCCGATCACCTTCGGCATGTCGCCGACCACCGCCATCATCATGCTCGCGGGCATCTACTACGGCGCGCAGTACGGCGGCTCGACCACCGCGATTCTCCTGAATTTGCCAGGAGAGGTCAGTTCGGTCGTCACCGTCATCGAAGGCTACAAGATGGCGCGGAACGGACGCGCCGGGGCGGCGCTGGCCACCGCGGCGCTCGGCAGCTTCTTCGCCGGGTCGGTGGCCACCGTCGTCGTCGCCGCCTCCGGCCCGTTGCTCACCTCCGTCGCGCTGTCCTTCGGGCCGGCTGACTACTTCTCCCTGATGTTCCTGGGCCTGATCATCTCCGCCGTGCTGGCGCAGGGCTCGGTCATCAAGGGCGTCGCCATGGTGGCGCTCGGCGTCAGCCTGGGCATGGTCGGCACCGACGTGCAGACCGGCCAGCAGCGCTTCACCTTCGGCATCCCGGAACTGTCCGACGGCGTCGGCTTCGTCGCCATCGCCATGGGCATGTTCGGCATCGCCGAGATCGTGCTGAACCTGGAGCGGCCTGAATCGCGCAACGTGCTGACCCACAAGGTCGGCAGCCTGTTCCTGACGCGCGAGGAATTCCGCCGCGCCGTCCCCTCCGTGCTGCGCGGCACGGTGCTTGGCACGGTGCTGGGCATCCTGCCGGGTGGTGGCGCCTCGCTGTCCTCCTTCGGCTCCTACATGCTGGAGCGGAAGGTCTCGAAGTTCCGGCACCTGTTCGGCACCGGCGCGATCGAGGGTGTGGCGGGGCCGGAGGCGGCGAACAACGCCGCGGCGCAGTCGAGCTTCATCCCGCTGCTGACGCTGGGCATCCCGGCCAACGCCGTGATGGCGCTGATGGTCGGCGCGCTGATCATCCAGGGCATCCAGCCTGGCCCGCGCATGGTGGAAGCGCAGCCGGACCTGTTCTGGGGCCTGATCTGCTCCATGTGGGTCGGCAACCTGATGCTGCTGGTCATCAACCTGCCGATGATCGGCATGTGGGTGAAGCTGCTGGAAGTGCCGTATCGCCACCTGTACCCGGCGATCATGATCTTCTGCGCGATCGGCATCTATTCCATCAACAACAACGTCTTCGACGTCTACCTGATGGTGCTGTTCGGGCTGTTCGGCTACCTCTGCTCCAAGCTGAAGCTGGAGGGCGCGCCACTGCTGATCGGCTTCGTGCTCGGGCCGATGATGGAGGAACACCTGCGCCGCGCCATGCTGCTGTCGCGCGGCGACGTGATGGTGTTCATCGAGCGGCCGATCTCCGCCTCCATGCTCGGCATCGCGGCCATCGCGATCCTGGCCATGGCGTTGCCAAGCCTGCGGTCCGGCAAGGAAAAGGCGATGGCCGAGGGCGGCTGACGCGTTTTTCGATGCGCCACGAAACGGGGGCCGTCCTGCGAGGGACGGCCCCTTCTTCATTCCGGGAGATCTCGACATGGACCTGCAACTGGCCGGCAAGGTCGCCCTGGTGACCGGCGCCTCCGCCGGGCTCGGCCGCAGCATCGCGCGCCTGCTGGCGGAAGAAGGCTGCCGCCTGGCGCTGCTCGCCCGCCGCATGAACCGGCTGGAGGATTTCGCGGCAACGCTGCCCGCCGGCGTAGAGGCGCTGCTGCTGGCGGAGGACGTGACCGACCCCGGCGCAGCGGCCCGCACCCGCGACGCCGTGCTGGCCCGATTCGGGCGCTGCGACATCCTGGTGAACAACGCCGGCGGCAGCCGCCCGCAGACCGATCTGGGGCCCGATGACGTCTGGCAGGAATCGATGGAGATCAACTTTCATGCCGGCCGCCGCATGGCGCATGCGCTGATCCCTTCCATGCAGGCAGCGGGCTACGGCCGCATCGTCAACATCACCGGCAGCGACGAGCCGCACATCATCAACGCCGCCAACGCCCCGAACGGCGCCGTGCATATCTGGGCCAAGGCGCTGTCCCGGCAGCTGGGCCGGGACGGCATCACGGTGAACTGCGTGCCGCCGGGGCGCCTGCGGTCCGAGCAGATCGATGCCCGCATCCTGCCGACCGAGGAAGCGCGGCGTGATTGGGCGGCGCGGGAGGTGCCGGTGGGCTTCATCGGGGAGCCGGACGACCTCGGCGTGCTGGTGGTGTTCCTGTGCTCGCCGCGGGCGCGCTACATCACCGGGCAGGTGGTGCATGTGGATGGCGGCACGCACCGCTTTAGCCATTGAGGGCTTGACCTGCATCAGGGCGCGGGCGCGCAGGGCCGGGCATCCTGGCCACTGGACGTCGACGCAGGGATGGCCGTCATGACCTGGTTGGTACGAGGCCTGCTGGTTGCCGCCGGCGCCATCGCCGCGCTGTTCGTGGCGCGGGATGCGCCGAATTTCGCGGTGGTGGAGGGCATGGTGGCGGTGGTGCTGGTCGCCGGGATCGTGCTGGCGGTGGCGCTGACCCGGCGGAAGTAGCGCCCTGTTTCCATTGCTGATCTCAGGGGGAAGCTGCGGCCGATCCGGCTGACCCGTTTGGCTGCCCGCTCAGGTGAACCACAGCAACCCATCGAACTCGAATGGCCTGGGCAAGCTGCCCTCCGTCCTGCCAGCCCAGGTGACGGAGGCATCAGTGGCGCCGTTTCCGTCAAGATCCATATGCAAAGTGGCGCCCTTCCAACCCAGCGCGCCGTCGCTTTCGAGCCAGATGCTCCGACTGATGCCTGGCCTCCACCCCCAGATCGAGAGCTGCTCGCCCGCCTCCCAGTCGGTGATGGTGCCCCATGTCACAAGGCCACCACGGCCATCCAGAAAGAATACGTCCCGGCCGCTGCCGCCGGTCAGGAAGTTCGACCCCACGCCCCCGTCGAGCACGTCGTCGCCCGCACTCCCGTCCGCCGCGTCGTCGCCGCCCAGCAGGTTCATGAAGTCGTTGCTGTCCGTCCCGCCGACCGCCTCGCCCGCAGCGGAGCCCAGGAAAGCGAGTTCGAGATGAGGCACCGGGCCGGAATAGGGCATCGCCTCCTCCGCCGACGCCACTCCGCCGCGCGTGATCGAGATGCTGGTCGTGCTGATTTCCCGATCATCGAACCGCAGCCGCTCGATGGAAGTGAGCGAGTCGGTGCCGTCGGGTCCGACCACCGTCCAGGTCCCGTTGCCGGAGCGGGCGATGGCATAGTCTGCGTGCAGTCCCGCGAACACCGCCGTGTCCATGCCGTGGCCACCGTCCAGGCTGTCATTCCCGGGACCGCCGTTGAGCACATCGCGTCCCCGATCGCCGAGAAGCACATCATCCGCCGCAAGTCCCGAGAGGGTGTCATCGCCCGCCAAGCCCTGCAGCAGGTCGCGCCCTGGCCCGCCCTGCAGGGCGTCGCCAAGCTCCGTCGCCGCCTCCACGGCCGGAGATCCGTCGGCGAGGTTGCGTCGCCAGCCGATGGCGGCGAAACCGCCGCCGCTCGCCGCCGCGAGGTCCCACCGCCCGTCGCGGTCCGCGTCAACAGGCTCGAGCGCCCAGCCCTCCATCCAGGCAAGCGTGCCCGTGGCGGCGAACCGACCCGATCCATCGTTGAGATGCAGCGTCGGCAGCGCACCAGGGCCCACCCGTTCTGTCACGATATCCGTGAAGCCGTCCCCGTTGAGATCCATCTGGTGGAGGTACTTGATCCAGCCTGGAGTGGCTGTCGGATCCTGGGGCATGCGGCTTGCCGTCTCGTCGCGAAAGGACTGACCGTTCTCGTTGACGAGAAGCTGGATGTAGCCGCGGGTGAAGCCGGCGTTGATCCAAGCGATCGCGAGGTCGGGAAACGCATCGCCGTTCAGGTTGATGGTCTGGATGTCATAGGCTTCGGGCGTCATCTTGTATGCGTTGGTGTAGCCCGGCATGGGATCGAGCGGCGGGGCGGCTATCGCGATGGGTGACGCGCCCGCGAAGCTGCCGCGGTCGTTCAACCGCACCTGGGTCGGCTGCTTTTCGCCCCAGGACGTGCCGAGCACGAGGTCGGCCCAGCCGTCGCGGTTGAGGTCGGCCAGAAGCGCGCTCGTGAAGGTGCCGCCGCCTTGCCCAATGGCCTGGATCTGCGCTGGCAGGCGCGACGGATCGGCCGTGAAGTTGCCGGAGCCGTCATTGAGCAGCAGCTGCGGATTGATGAGGTTCTGGCCGAAGACGTTGCCGACATAGATATCGATATCGCCATCGTTATCCACATCACCAATGGCGGCAGAATGCGTGAAATCCGACTGGGCCGGCAGTTGAGCCGTGGCATCCCGGAGCTGTGTGGCGCCTGTCGAGAGGACCAGCCGGTTCTGAGTGCCAGGAAATGGCGCGGCATCGTAGCCATGGTCGGCCACGAAGAAATCAGCACGCCCGTCCCCGTTGAAATCAGCCACGACAATTTTGCGGGGATGAACAGTGGTCGGCACCGCACCTTGGAAGACCGTGCTGGTGATATCGGTGAATCCGCCCGCACCGTCGCCACCCAGGACCTGCAGCGGCACGCCGCGATCCTCCAGGGGAAAGAGAAAGCGGGCCACGACAAGGTCGTCCACGCCGTCTCCGTTGAAGTCGCCGCGGGCCAACTCGTGGATGGCGCCCTCGCGCAGCGTCATCGGATAAAGGCTGGAGGGCGCAAAGTTCCACGTCACGGACTGTCTCCCCTGGCGAGCGCACGATCCGCGAGCGCTCCCATCCGCGGAATCAGCAAACTATTGCGTAATTGCAATATTACTGTGTGTGAGTCAATTCAGCGCCTGTAGGCGATGGATGCCCTGGACACGCCGGGTGGGCTTTCGCGAGCCGATCTGGCTGGTGGCCATTGCGGAACGGGCTTGCCTCCGCCCCGGCTTGCCCGGATACGCTGCCAATATGGAAATCGTGCAGGCCGTGCTGGCCCTGATCGCGGCCTGCATCGGCTTCGCGCTGATCGCCCGCCGGCTGAACCTGCCCTACGCCATCATCCTGGTGCTGGGCGGGATGGTGCTGGCCTTCATCCCCGGCCTGCCGAGCGTGACGCTGGACCCGCAGATCGCGCTCGCCTTCTTCCTGCCGCCGCTGTTGCAGGGCAGCGCCTGGCGGACGGATTGGCGGGCCTTCCGCACCAACCTGCGGCCCATCCTGCTGCTTGCCATCGGCGCCGTGCTGTTCAGCGCGGCCTGCGTCGCGGTGGTGGCGAAGCTGCTGATTCCCGACCTGCCCTGGGCCGCGGCGGTGGCGCTGGGGGCCATCGTGGCGCCGCCGGATGCGGTGGCGGCGGCCGCCATCCTCAGCCGGCTGCCGATGCCGCGCCGGCTGGTGACGGTGCTGGAAGGCGAGAGCCTGGTGAACGACGCGACGGCGCTGGTGCTGTACCGATTCGCCATCGCGGCGGTGGCCGCCGGCGCGATCTCCTTCACGGAGGCCGCGGGCAGCTTCGTGCTGGTCGCCATCGGCGGCATGGTGGTGGGCTGGCTGTTCGGCTGGCTGGCGGACCACGCCTTCCGCCGGCTGCGCGACCCGCTGCTGGAAATCTCGGCCAGCTTCGTTGCCTGCTTCGGCAGCTTCCTGGCGGCCGATGCCATCGGCCTGTCGGGCGTGATCGCCGTGGTCACCACCGGGCTGATGCTGGGCCAGTTGCAGCACCGGTCCCTGAGCCCGGCCAGCCGGTTGAGCGCGCAGGCCGTCTGGGCCTTCGTGGAATTCGTCCTGACCAGCCTGATCTTCATCCTGGCCGGTCTGCAACTGCGCGCGATCCTGGAGCGGCTTGGGGAACGCGGCGTGCTGGAACTGGCGGTGCTGGCGGTGGCGGTCTCCGTGGCCCTGATCGCCAGCCGGTTCCTGTGGGTGTTTCCGACCGCGCTGGTGCCGGGGGCGCTGCCGGGGCCGGATGGCAGGCGGGCGCCGGTCTCCCACATGCTGGTGGTGTCCTGGTGCGGGATGCGCGGCGTGGTCTCGCTGGCCGCGGCGCTGGCGCTGCCGCTGGATTTCCCGGAACGCGACCTGATGGTGTTCCTCGCCTTCTGCGCCATCCTGGCCACGCTGGTGTTGCAGGGCACGACACTGGAATGGGTGATCCGCCGGCTCGGCGTGGCGGAGACGCGCGTCGCCGGGATGCCGCCGACGGAGGCGCAGGCCCGCCGCCATGTCGCGCGCGCCAGCCTGGCGGCGGTGGAGCAGCGGGCGGAGGACATCCTGGAAGGCGCCGTGGCGCGCGACCTGCTGGCCGAATACCGGGAGAAGGCGCGGGTGTTCCACGGCGTCGCCGATGGCGGCGGCCATGCGGAGCTGGAGGCGCGCATGCGCATCCGGCTGGCGGCGCTGCGGGCCGGCCGCGCCGCGCTGCTGGACCAGCACCGCGAGGGCGCCTTCAATGACATGATGCTGACCAGCCTGGAGCAGGAAATGGATCTGGAGGAATTGCGCATCCTGCGCCTGCTCGGGGCGACCCCCGCGGCATGAGCGACGCCCTGGCGCAACAGCTGGAGGCGGCGCGGCGCGGGCTGCTGGACCTTTCCACGCGCAACCGCCTGCTGGCGCTGCCGCAGCCCGGGCGGTCCCGCGGCGTGGTGCGGCTGGATGACGAGGATGCCGGCTTCGTCCTGTCCACCCTGCTGGACGGACGCGGCTTCGGCTTCGAGGCGGCCCATGATGCCCCGGAATCCGCCCCGCGCCGCGGCCGCCGGACGGTGCGGGCGGAGGGTGTCGCCACCGCCGATGCGGAGCAGAGCCGGGAGGATGCGCGCCGCGACAACCGCCTGCGCGTGCGCCTGCCGCGGGAGGATCTGGCGCGACGCCTGCGCGACCTGATGCAGGATGCCCGCACGGCGCGGGAGGAAACCGGCATCGCGACGCTGTCGCTGGCCATCGGCGGGCTGCTGTGGCGCGACCCGGCGACGCCGGAGACCGAGCGCCTGGCGCCTTTGGTGCTGCTGCCGGTGGCGCTGGAACGCCAGGGCGTCTCGCAGAATTTCCGGCTGAAGGCGACGGGGGCGGAGCTGGAGGAGAACCTGTCGCTGCGCCAGAAGCTGCTGTCCGAATTTCGCGTCGAGCTGCCGCCGTTTCCGGAGGAGGCGTTCGACCTCGCGGCCTGGAGCGAGGCGGTGAAGGCGGCGATCGGTTCTCGGGAAAACTGGGACGTGGTGCCGGATTCGCTGGCAGTCGGGCTGTTCTCCTTCCAGAAATTCCTGATGTGGCGGGACCTGGACCCGGGGGCGAACCCCGGCCTGCTCACCCACCCGATGATCCGCGCCCTGGTGGGTGGGGAGCATCTGGAAACACCGCCGCCCTTCGCGGACGATGCGGATGTGGATGCGGAGATTCCGGTCGAGCGGCTCGACCATGTGATGGAGATGGATGGCAGCCAGTCGCTCGCTGCCGAGGCGGTCCGGCGCGGCGGGCATGTGGTGATCCAGGGTCCGCCCGGGACCGGGAAAAGCCAGAGCATCGCCACCATCATCGCCCAGGCCGTGCTCGATGGCCGCACCGTGCTGTTCGTGGCGGAGAAGCTGGCGGCGCTGGAGGTGGTGGAACGCCGCCTGGCCCAGGTCGGGCTGGGGCCGGCCTGCCTGGAGCTGCATTCGGAGAAGCAGTCGAAGCGCGCGGTGCTGGACGAGCTGCGCGCCACCCTCGCGCGGCCGCCGGTGGCGATGCCGGACCGGGCGCCGGTGGTGCGGCGGCTGGGTGCGCTGCGCGGTCGGCTGAACCAGCATGCCCGCGCCATGGGGGCCGCCGTGGGCGAAAGCGAGCGCGCGCTGCATGCGGTG
Source organism: Falsiroseomonas sp. E2-1-a20 (assembly GCF_051433195.1). Taxonomy (NCBI): domain Bacteria; kingdom Pseudomonadati; phylum Pseudomonadota; class Alphaproteobacteria; order Acetobacterales; family Roseomonadaceae; genus Falsiroseomonas; species Falsiroseomonas sp. E2-1-a20. Next base: position 158,216 of record NZ_JBHMFT010000012.1, read on the forward strand.
GTGGGCGGGCTGGCGGCGCGGCGGGTGGCCGGCGTGCCGGTGCCGGATTTCGCGCTGGCCGCGCCGGGCTCGGATGCCTCGTGGGATGCGGCGCGGATCGCCGCGGCGCGGGCTGCGGTGGCGGAGTTGGCCGCGACGGCCGGCGGGGCACGCAGCATCTGGCGCGGCGTCGGCGAGATCCAGCCGATGGCGCAGGAACGCCTGATGGCGCGGCTGCCGGCGCTGATCCGGGCGCTGTCCGCCGGCGCGGCGGCGCTGGCCTCGGCAGCTACGCCGGGACGGCAGGAGGCGGGGCGGCTGCTGGCGCTGTCCCGCGCCGTCGCCGCCGCGCCGGCGCATGACCGGGCGGCGATGGCGCATCCGGCCTGGAGCGCCGACCCCGGCCCGTTGGCGAACGCTGCAGAGGCGACGGCGCGGGTCGACGCTGCCACCCGGGACCCGCGCCTCCGGCCGGGCGCGCTGCGCGTGGCCGGGCTGGCGGAGGCGCGGGACACGCTCGCCGCCGGCGGCGGTTTCTTCAGCTTCCTGTCCACCGCGCAGCGCACCGCCAAGGCGCTGGCGGCGCAGGTGGTGGCGGACGGGGCGCCGGTGCTGCCGGCGCTGGAGGCGGCGCTGGCGGCGCAGGACGCGGCGCGCGGCCTGGAGGATGCAACGCTGCGCGCCGCCTTCGGCACGCTGTGGGGCGATGCGGCGGCGATGGCGGCGCTGGTCGCCTGGCGGGTGCAGCATGGCGCGGCGGCATCGGCAGCGCTGGCGGGCGGGATGGCGGTGCTGGATACCGCGCCGGTTGAGGCGGCGATCGCGGCCCATGACGAGGTGGCGGAGGCGACGGGCCTCGACGCGGTCGCTGCCTTCGGTGTGGCCGATCCGCCGCTGGCCGAGGTCGCGGCCCGGCTCGGCGACTGGGCGGCGGAGCCGGAGGCCCTGCCCGCCTGGCTCGCCTGGCGCCGCGCAAGGGCGGCGGCTGGGGAGGCGCTGGCGCCGCTGGCGGAACGGCTGGCGGATGGGCGCCTGGCACCGGAAGCGGCGGCTGAGTGCTTCGTCGATGCGCTGGACGAAGCGCTGCTGAAGGCGGCGATGCGGGCGCGGCCGGAACTCGCCGCCTTCGACGGCGCCGGCTTCGACCGGCTGCTGGCGGAGTTTGCCGAAGCCGATGCCGCGCGGATCGAGTTGGCGCGGGCAGAGGCGGCGGCGACGCATGCGGCGGCGCTGGCGCGGGTGCGCGACATGCCGGGCTACCGGCTGTTGCTCGGCGAATTCGAGAAGCGACGCAGCCACCTGCCGGTGCGGGAATTGCTGCTGCGGGCGGGCGGCGCGGTGCAGGCGGCGAAGCCGGTGTTCCTGATGTCGCCGCTATCCGTCGCGCAATTCCTGGCGCCGCCGCATGGGCTCAAGCCGGGCCTGAGCTTCGATCTGCTGGTGATGGACGAGGCCTCGCAGATCGAGCCGGTGGATGCGCTCGGCGCCATCGCGCGCTGCCGCCAGGTGGTGGTGGTGGGCGACGACAAGCAAATGCCGCCGACGCGCTTCTTCCAGCGCATGACCTCGGAGGACGAGGCAGCCGATGAGGAGGAGTTTTCGGAGACCGTGGAGGCCCGGGAGGTCGAGAGCATCCTCGGCCTGGCGAATGCGCGCGGCGTGCCCAACGTCATGCTGCGCTGGCACTACCGCAGCCGGCACGAAAGCCTGATCGCCACCAGCAACGCGCAGTTCTACGGCGGGCGGCTGATGGTCCTGCCCTCCCCGCGCGGCCGGTCGCCGGCACTCGGCCTGTCCCTGGTCCGGGTGGAGGGGCAGTGGGAGGCTGGCGCCGGTGTCAACCGGGCCGAGGCCCAGGCGGTGGCGGAGGCGGTGCTGCGCCATGCGAGGGAGACGCCGGGGGAGACGCTCGGCGTCGCCGCCTTTTCGCTGCGCCAGCGCGACGCGATCCTGGATGCGGTGGAGACGCTGCGGCGCGAGGATGACACGGCAGAGGCCTTCTTCACCGCGCATCCGCAGGAGCCGTTCTTCGTCAAGAACCTGGAGAACGTGCAGGGCGACGAGCGCGACGCGATGTTCGTCAGCGTCGGCTACGCGAAGGGCGCCGATGGCAAGGTGGCGATGCGCTTCGGGCCGCTGTCGCTGGAGGGCGGGGAGCGGCGGCTGAACGTGCTGATCACCCGCGCCAAGACGCGCTGCGTGGTGTTCTCCGGCCTCGGCGCGGAGGATATCGACCTGGAACGGGCGCGTGGCCCGGGCGTCGCCGCGCTGAAGACTTTTCTCCAATTCGCTGCCGGCGGAGACCATCGGCGGACCACCGGCGGGGCGGCGGAAGCGCCGCTGGCGCGGCTCATCGCGCGTGAGATCGCGGCGGCGGGGCTGGAGCCGGTGGCGCGGGTCGGCAGCGCCGGCGTGTTCCTCGATGTCGCGGCGCGCGAGGCCGGGGATTTCCTGCTCGGCGTGGAGGCGGATGCGGCGGAGTGGGCGGCGATGCGCGCGGCGCGGGACCGCGACCGCGGACGCGGCGCGGCGCTCGGGCGGATGGGCTGGCGGCTGCACCGCGCCTGGAGCCTCGCCTGGCTGCAACGGCCGGAGGCGGAGCGGGCGCGGCTGCGTGCGGCGCTCGGGCTGGCGCCGCCGGTGGCGGAGGCCGCGCCGGCCGGCGCCGATCCGGGCCTCGCGGTGCCCTATGCGGAGGCGGCGCCGGCGGTGGACCGGACGGTGCCGATCCCCGACACGCCCTTTGCCCGGCTGGCGGAGACGCTGGCGGAGGTGATCCGGGTGGAACAGCCGGTGCATGCCGAGGCCGTGCTGGAACGGGCGCGGCTGCTGTGGGGGATCGACAGCCTGGGTGCTGCGGACCGCGCGGCGCTGCAACAGGCGCTGCGGCTGGCGGCACAGTTGCAGGGCGTCAGCGAGGCCGCCGGCTTCTGGATCGCGGAGGACGCTGGGCCGGTCGCACCACGCGACCGCCGCGCCGTGGCGCCGCATCTGCGCCGCGCGGCGCTGCTGCCGCCGGCCGAGATCGCCGCGGCGGCGCAGGCGCTGCTGGAGGCGCTGCCCGGTTCGACGGAGGCGGAGCTGGTGGCGGGCGTGGTGCGGCTGCTCGGGCTGGAGCCGGCAGCGGCACCCGGCGTTGGGGCGCGCATCGCGGCGCTGGTCGGCGCCGGCACCCTCCGGCCGGCAGGCTGACCCTCAGCCGCGGATCAGCACCACCGCCTCGATCTCCACCGCGATGCCGCGCGGCAGGCTGCCCATGCCGACGGCGGACCGCGCCGGGCGGCCGGCATCGCCGAACACCTCCACGAACAGGTCGGTGCAGCCGTTGATGACCTCCGGCTGCTCGCCGAAGTCGAGGCCGGCGCGGACCATGCCGAGGACCTTGAGGATGGTGTCCACGCGGTCCAGCGTGCCGAGGGCGGTGCGCATGTTGGCCAGCAGGTTCAGCCCGCAGAGCCGTGCGGCGTCGTAGCCCTGCGCCACCGTCAGGTCGCCGCCGAGCACGCCGGTGACGGAGCTGCCATCGGCGCGCCGCGGCCCGACGCCGGACAGGAACAGCAGCCCGCCACCGATGCGCCAGGGCACATAGTTGGCCAGCGGGGCTGGGGCGCTGGGCAAAGTGAGGCCGAGTTCGGCGAGGCGGCGTTCGGCAGTCATGCTCGTGGTCTCCCTCGGCGTCGGGCGGCGGCGTCAGGCGGCGGCCCAGCCATGCTGCGCGAGGATCGCATGGCTGGCGCGGATGTCACCATCCGGGTCGGCGCCGGGCTTGGTCGCATCGGTGATGATCTCGAGCACCGTCATGCCGGTGTAGCCGATCTCCCGCAGCGCGGCGCCGGCGGGGCCGGGCTGGACGATGCCGGTGCCGAGGCGGTTGTGCTTGAAGACCTCATAACCGCTGTCGGAGATGTGGACGTTCTTCAGGCGGCTGCCCATCATGCGGATGGCGGCGGGCACGTCTTCCCTGATGTAGGCGCTGTTGCAGACATCGAAGTTCAGCCCGACCTCCGGGCCGATTTCCTGCGCCACCTCCAGCATGTCGCGTGCCGTCGGCAGGAAGGTGAAGGGCACGTTCTCGAGGATGATCTCGACGCCGGAGCCCTTCGCGAAATCGACAAGCTCGCGCATGCCCTCGATGAACCAGGCGCGCATCCAATCGACCGGCGGGTCGATCAGCGAATTCACCGGGCCGGGGATGGCGCAGACATAGGGGCAGCCCCAATCGGCCGAGAGGTCGATCGCTTCCCGGTACCGGTCCAGCGTGTAGCGGCGCATCTTCGCGTCGGTGCTGTTCGGGTTGTTGTCGAGCAGCGGGTAGCAGAAGGAGGTGATGGCGCAGCCGGTGTCACCGAGCCAGGCCTTGTATTCCCGGCGCCTGGATGGCGTCAGTTCGGACGGCCAGCAATGCGGCGGGAAGACCATCATCTCGAAGGCCTTGTGGCCCTGCGCGTGCAGGTGGCGCAACGCGCCGAGGCCGTCATGCGAGTAGAGGTAGGGGAAGGTGGAGACGGCGACGGGCAGGTCGGCCATGAGGGATCCTCCTACAACGTGTGTTCAAGACGGGTGTTGACGACTAGCTCGGCGATCGTCGCGGTGTCCGGAAGGCGCAGCAGCAGCGCCACGATTTCCGCGACCGTCGCCGGCGAAAGCCGCGTGGAGGAAACGCCAGGCAGGCCCGCCAGCAATTCCGTGTCGATGGCGCCGGGACACAGCGCGGTGACGCGCACGCCATCCTCCCAACCCGCGAACTTCGCCGCCTGGCTGAGCGCGACAAGGGCGTGTTTCGTCATGGCGTAGCCGATGGAGACGGAGGGGTCGCGGATGCGCTTGCCGTCGGTGGAGGCGATGTTGACGACGCGGCCATGCCCGGCCGCGCGCAGATGCGGCAGGGCGCGGCGCGTGGCGCGGAACGGCGCCTTCACGTTGACCGTCCAAAGCTCGTCCAGTTCCGCTTCCCCGCCCTCCTCCCACGTCACGCGGCGCAGGATTCCGGCGTTGTTGATGAGGGCGTCGAGGCGGCCGTGGCGTTCCACCACGGCGTCGATCCAGGCCTCCGCCGTGGCCGGTTCGGCGGCGTCGTGGCGGTGATAGCTGATGCGGTCCTCGCCGAGCTTGCGGCGGGTGGCGGCCACGTCGCGCAGGCCGAGCGCCAGCGTGTAGCCCTCCGCGTGCAATCGCTGCGCGATGGCGGCGCCGAGGCCGCGAGAGGCACCGGAGAGGGCGACGACGCGGCCTTCCGGGCGCAGCAGTTCCGCATCGCGCATGATCAGAACAGGCCCTGGTAGACGCCGCCATCATTGACCAGGTTCTGCGCCGTCATGAAGCCGGCCTGCGCGCTGCACAGGAAGGCGACCAGGTCGCCATTCTCGGATGGGTCGGCGAAGCGGCCGGCGGGGCAACTGCCGATGCGGTCGGCGACCATCGCCTCATAGGTCGTGCCGCGACGGGCGGCGTGGCCGTGCAGGTTGGTGCGCAGCGCGTCGGTATCGAACAGGCCGGGGCAGACGGTGTTGACGGTGACGTTGTGCGGGATGAGTTCCCGCGCGATGGAGCCGATGGCACCGGACAGCGCGACGCGCGCCGCGTGCGAATGCGCGAAGCCGATCTGCGGAAACTTGATGAAGCTGACGGAGATGCTGACGACGCGCCCGAATTTTCGGTCCGCCATGCCGGGCGTGACGCGGGCGATGAGGTCCATCGAGGAGTGGAAATGCACGTCCCACCAGTACAGCCACTCCGCCCGCTCCCATTCGCGGAAATTGCCGGGAACCTGGCGGACGCCCGGATTGCACACCAGGATATCCGGTGTCGGACAGGCCGCGAGGATGGCGTCGCGACCCTCCGCCGCATTGACATCCGCCGCCACGGTCTGCACCGCGACGCCGGTCTCGCGGCGCAGAGCCTCGGCGGTCGCCTCCAGCGCCTCCACACCCCGCGCGACGATGGTGAGGTTCACACCCTCCTTCGCCAGGGACCGAGCGCAGCCCTCGCCCAGGCCGCGGCTGCCGCCGCAGACGATGGCGTGGCGTCCCCTGATGCCGAGATCCATCTACAGCAGCCCCAGTTCGACAAGGCCGCTGCGCAGCCCGTCAAGTGGCGCACCGGACAGCGAACGCAGCGGCGGGCGCGGCACGCCGCCGCCGGCGAAGCCCAGCATGTCCATCGCCGCCTTGGTCGCGGGATACAGCGTGCGGCCGCCGGAGGTGAACAGGTCCGTCATGCGGCGCCCGGTTTCCTGCAGGGCGGCCGCTTCCGGCTTGCCGTCACGCGCGGCGTAGAACAGGTCGAGGCAGCCGGTCCAGACATTCGGGAAGCAATCCACCGTGCCATCGGCACCCAGCGCCACAGCGGGCACGCCGAAGACGGAGGACGGGCCGCAGAACACGCGCAGCCGGTTCTTCACGGCCAGCATCGTGCCGTAGAAGTTGTTCCAGTCGCCGGAGGATTCCTTGATGGCGACGACCTTCTCCAGATCCGCCAGCCGGTCGGCCAAGGCGGGGCTGATGGCGTTCACCGCGTTGCCGGGGATGTTGTAGACCGCAATCGGCAGGTCGATGGCATCCGACACGGCCTTGTAGTGCGCGAAGATCTCGTCATCCGACAGCTTCACGAAATAGGGCGGCAGCACCAGCACGCCATCGGCGCCGACTTCCTTCGCGTGCCGCGCCAGCGCGATGGTATCAGCCTCCCCGATGCAGCCGGTGCCGACGATGACGGTGCCGCGGCCGGCGGTGGCGGCGACGGCCTCGGCGTAGAGCGCCTTCCGTTCATCGAGGCTCAGCGCCCAGAACTCCCCAGTGCAGCCGACCGCGACGATGCCGGTGGCGCCGGCATCCAGCATGCGGGTGACGTTGGCGCGGAAGCCGGCGCTGTCGATGCGGCCATCGGCGTGGAAGGGCGTGGTGAGCGCGGGCATCGGGCCCGACCAGTCGACGTCATCGCGGTTCACGGGGTGACTTCCTCTCGCGCATCGAGGCGCAGCGTGGTGGTGGCATCGAACAGGTGCAGCCGGTCCGGGCGCAGGTCGAAGGGAACGACCTCACCGGCACGCAGGCCGGATTCAGCCGATGCGCGGGCGGTGAGCGGGGAGCCACCGGCATCGAGCATGACGATCGTCTCGTGCCCCGTGGGTTCCACCACGCGCACGATGGCGCGGTGCGGGCCCTGGCCCAGCAGCACATCCTCCGGCCGCACGCCCAGCGCAACCTTCGTCGGGGTTCCGGCAGGCCGGAAGGGGATCGTCATGGCGGGATGATGAAAGCGTCCGTCCGCGAAATTGCCGTGCAGGATGTTCATCGGCGGCGTGCCGATGAAGCCGGCGACGAAAAGGTTGGCGGGGCGGTCATAGACCTCCCGCGGCGGCGCGAATTGCCGAAGTTCGCCACCCTCCATCACCGCGATGCGGTCGGACATCGTCATCGCCTCGAGCTGGTCGTGCGTGACATAGACGAAGGTGCGGCCAAGGGATCGGTGCAGCTCGATCAACTCGGCGCGCATATGCGCGCGCAGCTTGGCATCGAGGTTCGAGAGCGGCTCATCGAGCAGGAAGACCTTCGGGCTGCGGACCAGGGCGCGGCCAAGGGCGACGCGCTGCTGCTGGCCGCCGGAAAGCTGTCGCGGCTTGCGGGTCAGAAGCGCCTCCAGCTTCAGCATCTCCGCGATGCGCCGCACCTGCGCCTCGCGTTCGGCGCGCGCCAGGCCCTGCTTCTTCAGCGGGTAGGCGATGTTCTCGCCCACCGTCATGTGCGGGTACAGCGCGTAGGACTGGAACACCATGGCAACGTCACGCTTGCCCGGTGCGATATCGTTCACCACGCGGCCGCCGATGCTGATGGTGCCGCTGGTCGGGAACTCCAGCCCCGCCAGCATCCGGAGGCTGGTGGTCTTGCCGCAGCCCGAGGGGCCGAGCAGCGAGATGAATTCTCCGGCGCGAATCGCCAGGTCGAGCTCGCGGACCGCGACGGCGCCGCCGAAGGATTTGTGGATCTTCGCGAAGGTAACTTCGGCCGCGCTCACCCCTTCACGCCCCCGGCGCCGAAGCCGCGCGTCAGGTAGCTTTGCAGAAAGGCGAAGATGATGATGAGCGGCAGGCTCATCATGACGGAAGCCGCCATCAGCAGGGACCATTCGATGTTGAAGGCGCTGACCAGCATGCTCATCACACCGGTCGTCAGCGGTCGCGCCTCGTCCGTGTTCACCAGCACCAGCGCATACAGGTACTCGTTCCAGGACAGGATGAAGGTGAAGAGGCAGGTGGAGATGATGCCTGGCAGCGCCTGCGGCAGGATGACATCGACGAACGCCTCCATCCGCGTGGCGCCATCGACGAGCGCCGCGGCCTCCAGATCATCCGGGATGCCCTGCATGAAGCTGCGCAGCAGCCACAGCGCATAGGGCAGCGCGAAGCTGGTATAGGCGATGACCAGGCTGAGCAGCGAATTGGCGACGCCGAGCCAGACCATCATCAGGTAGAGCGGCAGGATCAGCACGACGGACGGCAGCAGGTAGGTGAACAGCACGAGCTGCGCCAGGCGGTCCCGCCCGGGATAGCGGAAGCGCACCAGGCTGTGCGCGCCCAGCGTCGCCACCAGCACGACGAGGATGGTGGTGGAGACCGACAGAACCAGGGAGTTGCGCATGAAGGTGAGGAACGGCGTTTCCCACAGCAGGCGCGTGTAGTGTTCGAAGGTGATCTGCTCCGGCCAGAAGGTCGGCGGCATGCGGAACAGCTCGAACTGCGGCTTCACCGACGTGATCAGCATCCACAGCAGCGGGAAGGCCGTGACCAGAACGATGGTCCAGGCCATCAGGTTGAACAGGATGCGCCTCATCGGTCGGCCTTCGCACGGCGCAGGTACAGCACCATGAAGACCAGCATCACCAGCATCATCGCGACGGCGACGGCGGTGGCACGGCCCATGGCGTCCATGCCGAAGGCTTCCTTGTAGACCATCAGCGGCAGGGTCTGCGTGGCGATCAGCGGCCCGCCGCCGGTCATCAGGAAGATCAGGTCGAATTCCTTGAAGTCCCAGATGGCGCGCAGCAGCACGACAACCAGCAGCACGTCCTTCAACTGCGGCAGCGTCACGTCCCAGAAGCGGCTCCAGGCGCCGGCACCGTCGATGGTCGCCGCCTCGTAGAGCTGGTCCGGAATGGTCTGCAACCGTGCCAGCACGGCTATGACGACGAAGGGGAAGTACTTCCAGGCGCCGACCAGCACGATGCTGACCATCGCGTTCGGCATGGAGCCGAGCCAGTCCAGCGGCATGTCCAGGATGCCGGCCCACATCATCATGTGGTTCAGGATGCCGTAGAGGTCGTTGAACAGCCAGCGCCAGACCAGCACGGCGACGACGGTGGAGACGAAGTACGGGAACAGGATCAGGCTGCGCGCCAGCGCGCGGAAGACGATGGCCTGGTGCAGCATCAGCGCGGCGGCGATGCCGAAGACCACCTGCAGCGTCAGCGTGCACACCGTCCAGACCAGCGTGTTGAACAGCGAGCGCCAGAATTCCTGGCCCGCGAACAGCTCCGCGTAGTTCTGCAGGCCGACGAAGTTGCCGCGCAGCGTTGGCGTGTAGATGTTGAACAGGCTGAGATAGATGGCCGAGACCAGCGGATAGACGATGACGGCGCAGAAGATCAGCACGCTGGGGGCGATGAGCATCACCCCCAGCCAGGCGTCGCGCCGATCGAGCGGATTCATACCAGCGGATTCATGGCGACGCGGTTCAGCCGCGCATGATCTGCTCAAGCCGCTGCGCCGTGGTGGAGACCACCGCGGCCATCAGCTCGTTGTTGACGACGTAGCGCTGCACCGCCTCGGCCAGCACGTGGCTCGCGATGATGCGGCCGGCGGAGGTGTTCGGCTTGTGCGTGGTGGATTCCCAGCCGAGGTTGTGGCCGGACGCGGCGGAGGACGACATCAGGTCGACCTCCGCGCGGTACTTCGTGATCAGCGCGTTCTCCTGGTACTGCGGCATGGCGGAGATCGTCTTCAGCACCGGCAGCACATGCCCCGGCGCCGCGTGCAACTGGCGGATGTAGCCATCGGCGCGGAACAGGTGTGCCGCGAAGCGCTTCGCCAGCGCCATGTTCGGCGCCACCTTCGGGATCATGACCGATGGGAAGTCGTTGAAGGTCCAGTGCGGCACGCTGGCGGAGATGGTGGGGTATTGCGCACAGGTCACGCTGTCCGCGATGCGCGGGTTCTGCGCGGCGACGTTGGCAAGAACACGTCCGGTGTAGATGCCGGTTGCGGTGGCGCCGGCGACGAAGGCCGTCAGGCTCTCGCCCCAGGAATAGTTGGTGGCACCCGGCGGGCAGAATTCCCGCATCGACTTGTAGAATTCCAGCGCGTTGCGGAAACTGTCGCTGTCCACCGCCACCTGCAGGTCCGGCGTGAACACCTGACCGCCGGCGCCGTGCACGAAGCAGACGAAGATCAGGCTGGTCATCGAATTGCGCGCATAGGGCAGCGGTGCGCCGAAGACGCCGCCGCGCTGCATCCTGCGGCAGGCGTCGCGCAATTCGTCCCAGGTGCGCGGCGCGGCGCCGATGCCGGCGGCCTGCATCAGGTCGCGGCGCAGCCACATCATGTTGGCGGCGGAACTGCCGATGCCCGTGCCGGCATACTGGCCGGGCGTGATCTCATAGATGCGGTTGGCCCCCTCGTAGTAGTTCGCCGTGCCGACCGCCTCGATGACGTCGTTCATCGGCTCCAGCAGGTTGTTCTGCCAGTAGGTCGCCACCGCGAAATGCGGCAGGTGCGTCACCACGGAAGGCACCTGGCCCGAGGCGAAGGCGGCCGCCATCTGCGCCGGATAGCCCTCGTCAGAGGTCGCCTCGAACACCACGCGCACGCCAGGGTTGGCTTCCTCGAAGGTGCGGATCTGGAAGTTGTAGGCTTCGCGCTGCGCCGGCGCGGTCTGCGGCGACCACCAGCGCAACGTCGTCTGCTGCGCCTCGGCGGGGCGCGCCACGGCGCCCGCGATGGCTGCGGCACCCAATCCCAATCCCAGGCTGCGGCGGCTGAAATCCGTCATGTCTCGTTCCCTCCCTCACGCGGCGTCGCCATCGGCGGCGACCGCCAGGCGAACGAGTGACCGCAGTGTGAAACGCGTTGTGACGCCTCCGCAAGGGGGCAACAGCGTTGACGCCTCAGTTTTTCAGCGCCAGTGTTCGCCCAGCGAACAGCCGGAGCCTGCCCGATGGATGATGCGATGCCCCGCGACCTGCACCTGGCGGAGCCGCAGGCGACGCCGCGGGGCGAGGACCGGGAGATCGTGCAATCCGTGCTGCGCGCGCTGGATGTGCTGCGCAGCTTCGACCGCCACACGCCACGGCAGACGCTGTCCCAGGTGGCGGACCGCACCGGACTCAGCCGTGCCACGGCGCGCCGCTTCCTGCTGACCTTCCGCCAGGCGGGCTACATGGAACAGGAGGGCGCGTTGTTCCGGCCGACGGCGAAGCTGCTGGAACTCGGCCATTCGGCGGTGGCGTCGCTGGGACTGTGGGACATCGCGCGGCCGATCATGGCGGAGCTTGCGGCGAAGCTGGGCGAGGCCGCCTTCGCCGCGGTGCTGGACGGGCAGGATGCGCTTTACGTCGCGCATGCGCCCTCCCCCGGTCGCGTGGTTGCGGTGGGCATTGCGGTCGGGCGCCGGCTGCCGGCGTACTGCACTTCCGTCGGTCGCGTGCTGTTGGCGGGGCTGCCCGACGTGGCGCTGGCGCAGGCGCTGGCGGCGATGAAGCCGGTGGCCTTCACGGACAACACAGTGACGTCCCGCCCGAAGCTGCGCGCGTTGATCGAGGATGTGCGGCGCGATGGCTGGTCGATGGTGGATGAGGAGTTGGAAGTCGGGCTGCGCTCCGTCTCCGTGCCGTTGCGCGCGCCGGGCGGCGCCGTGATCGCCGCGCTCAACGTCTGCGGCCCGAGCGCGCGGGTGACGCCGGAGGTGTTGCACAGCCGCTTTCTGCCGGAGATCCTGGCGGCGGCGGAGCGCATCAACCGGTCGCTGCGGGACTGAATCGCGCGGCGGTGAAGCGCGCGACATCGAAGCCGGGATCACGGCCCAATAGAAGTGCGGCGGCCATGGCCGCGACCAATGGGCCAAGCGTGTAGCCGGCGTCGCCGGGCACCGCCACATGCACGCGCGGCTCGCCGGGCAGCGGACCAAGGATGCACTGGCCATCCGCGGTGGTATTCACGCCGGCCCAGCTTCGCAGCAGCCGCAGGTCGCCGATCGGCGGCACGATGTGCTGCGCCAGTGACAGGTTGCCGATCAGCGACGCCGGCTCCACCGTCGGAAAATCCTGTGCGCCGCTGAACCGCGCCGGCCAGCCGCCGCCGATCACGACCTGGCCGGCGGCGAGCTGCTTCAACGTGATCATGCGCTCCGCATGCTGCACCAGGTGCAGGATCAGCGGCGCGGCGGCCTCCGTGATGTTCATGTGCAGCGGCTCCGCCACCACCGGCACATGCAGGCCGAGCGAGGCGGCGAGGCCCGCGGTGCCGGCGCCCGAGGCCAGCACGGCACGCCCGGCCCGCACCACCTCCCCGCCGGCGCAGTGCAGCAGCATGGCATCCGGCTGCGGCTCGATGCGCGTGACCCTGGTGTTCGCGTGGTGCGGCACGGCGCGTGCGTGCAGGTCGCGGCGCAGCGCCTCGTTGGCCAGCAGCGGGTTCAGCTTGCCCTCGTCGGCGCAGAATTCCGCGCCGTGAACGGCCTCGCCGAGATAGGGCGCGATGCGGCGCAGCGCGGCGCGGTCCAACATCTCCACATCCAGGCCCAGCTCGCGCTCGCGGGTGCATTTGCGGGCGAGGAATTCGTAGTGCTCCGGCGTCTCGCACACCATCAGCCCGCCGGAGCGGCGCAGTTCGAACTCCGCGCCGAGGTCGGTGGCCAGCGCCTGCCAGCTTCGCACGGCGGCGGGATACAGCGGCAGCGAGGCTTCGAGGTTCGGCACCAGCTCCGGATACATGCGCAGGAAGCGCGACTGCATCTGCACGTGCAGGCTGCCGGCATTGACGGTGGTGCCGGCGTGGTGGCCGGAATCGATCAGCACCACGTCCTGGCCCTCCCGCGCCAGGTCACGCGCCAGGCACAGGCCGATGATGCCGCCGCCGATGATGGCGATGTCGTGCGTCACGCGGTGAGGTCGGAGATGCGGACCGGGCGCGTCGGCGCACGTGGTGCGAAGGCCACGGTTGTACCAAGCAGGTCCGCGAGCAGTGGCGCGCAGGCACGGCCCTGGCATCGCCCCATGCCGCAGCGGGTGCGGCGCTTCAGCGCGCCGAGGTCGCAGGGCAGCGCCGCCTCCACCTCGCCGAGCGTCACCTCCTCGCAGCGGCACAGGATGGTGTCGGCTGTCGCCAGGGACAGCCCGGGGAATGGCGCGCGGAAGACCTGCCAGAGCGCCGCCTGGAAGGCCCGGTGGCGCGCCAGGCGGCGCTGCGCGGCACGGTCCTCCGGCACGGCGTGGCCCAGCAGTCGGGCGGCTGCGAGGCCGGCCAGCCGCCCCTCCTCCCGCGCTGCCGGTGCACCGCCGAGGCCGGTGGCATCGCCGACGGCGAAGAGGTTGGGCGGGTGGCCCTCCGTCTCGAAGGCACGCAGCAGCGCATCCTCGGGCGCGAAGCCGTGGCCGCACAGCACGGCGTCGACGGCGAAGCGGCGGCCGTCGGAAAGTTCCGCGTGCAGCGCGCCGTCGCGGGTGACGCGGTGGAGCACGGTGCCGCGCAGCAGCGGGATGCCGCGCCGGCGCAGCGCCGCCAGCATCGCCACGCCCTTCGCCGCAAGGGCCGGCGAGGCGGCGGCCATGCGAGCCAGTGCCGCAGGCCGTATGCCATGTGCGGCCTCCGCCACCGCCACCACCTGCCCGCCACCGGCCGCGAGTTCCAGCGCCACCTGGAGGTTCAGCGGCCCGTTGCCCGCCACCAGCACCCGCGCGCCCGGCAGCGTGCGATGGCTGCGCCACAGCGTCTGCGCCGCCCCCGTCGTCATCACCCCTGGCAGCGTCCAGCCCGGAAAGGGCACGGCGCGTTCATAGGCACCGGTTGCGATGATGGCAGTGCGCGGGCGCAGGCGCAGCGTGCGGCCGGCTTGCGTGGCCAGGAACAGCAGCGGCGCGAAGGCGCCCCAGACCTCGACGCCGCCCAGGATGCGCGCGCCGGCCTGCTGCGCCGCGCGTAGCAGTTCCGCACCTTCGCGCTGCTGCGCATCCAGCAGCGCGTGGCCCGGTGCCGGTTGCTTGTAGTACTGGCCACCCGGCGTGCTGCGTTCATCGACCAGCAGCACATCGAGGCCGGCGCCACGCGCGGCGATGGCGGCGGACAGGCCACCGGCGCCGCCGCCGATCACCAGCAGGTCCGGCGTTTCCTCCGGCAGGTCAGTGAAACCGATGGGCGGCGTCCCCGCCTCGCGCGGCCCGATCGGTGCCGGATGCGGCTGGCGCTGCACCACCATGCCGGGCGCCACGGTGGTCATGCAGGCGCGGCGGTTCGGCAGCCCGTCCACCACCATGACGCAGTCCTGGCAACTGCCCATGCCGCAATACAGGCCGCGCCCTTCGGGCCCGCGGCGCGTGTCGCGCAGATCCAGCACGCCGGCGGCCGTCAGCGCGGCGGCGAGGCTCTGACCCTCCCGCGCCGGGATCGCGCGCCCCTCGAAGCGGATCACTCGGCGGCTTGCGAGAGGCGGGCAGCGCGCTTGCGCAGATGCGCGCGCCAGGTGGTGGCCCAGCGTGCCGGATCCTCCGGCGCCTCGCTGTCCACGCGGCCGATCGGCGCGTGGTGCGGGGCGGTGCGGACGAGGTCCGGGTTGGTGCGCGCTTCCTCGCAGACCTTGGCGAGGACGTCGCACCAGAGGTCGATATCCTCCTTCGACCACAACTCGCCCGCTTCCGGCGTGAAGGGTTCCGGCACCACCCATGGCTCGTGCGAGAGCCATGGCGCGTCGATGCCGTAGTCGGTCATGCGGTTGCCGACTTCCACCACGCCGATGCCGGTCTCCTCCTTCAGCGGGCCGAGGCCGTAGCGCGTCATCTCCATCCGCCATGCCTTGCCGGCGGGATTGGAGCGCGCGACGCCGGGGATCGCGAGCAGCTTCTTCTCCATGTAGTTGTTGGCAAGCACGGCAAGGTCCGCCGCTTCGCGAATGCCATCGGCCCCCATGCCGCGCGACCACAGATAGGCGCGCATGACGATGTGCAGGTTGCCGAGGAATTCGCGCACCTTGCCGACGGATTGCGCGCGGTCGTGGTCCAGGCGGTAGCGGCCATCCTGCTTCACCACCACCGGCTTCGGCAGGAAGGGCAGCAGTTCCGCCGAGCAGCCATAGGCGCCGACCGCCGGCCCGCCGCCGCCCTTCGGGCCGCCGAAGGTCTTGTGCAGCATGAACATGCAGGCGTCGAAGCCGAGTTCGCGTGCGCGGATGCGGCCCATCACGCCGTTGAAGTTCGCGTGGTCGTAGAAGGCGAGCCCGCCCGCCTGCTTCACCAGCGCGACCCATTCCGCGATCTGCGGGTTGTAGACGCCCATGTCGTCCGGGTTGTTGATCATCAGCGCCGCGGTGCGGTTCGACAGCGCCGCCTTCAGCGCCTCGATGGAGGGATAACCGTTTTCCTCCAGCATCAGCGTCACCACCTTGAAGCCGGCGGTCGCCGCGGTGGCGGGGTTGCAGGGATGCGCCTGGATCGAGGTGATGATCTCGTTGCGCTGTTCAAGTTCACCCTTCGCAGCCAGCCAGCCGCGGGTGACGCAGGCGTGGGTGTAGGCGGCATCGGCGCCACCGGCGGCCTGGAAGGTGAAGCCATCCATGCCGGACAGCTCGCGCAGGATGAGATCGAAATTGTGCACGATCTCCAGCAGGCCCTGCATGGTCTCCTCGGGCTGCAGCGGGTGCATTTCCGCCATCTGCGGCCGCAGGCCGAGCGCCTCGCCGAGGCGCGGGTTGTATTTCATGGTGCAGGTGCCGAACAGGCTGACGCCCATCATGCCGAGAACCTGCTGCGACAGATGCAGGTAGTGGCGCAGCGTGTCGTGCTCCGTCAGCTCCGGCAGCGCCGGCTTGCGGGTGCGGCGCATGCCCTTCGGCACCAGCGCGCTGGTGTCGGTTTCCGGGCGCGGAAAGACGATGCCGCGGCGGCCGGGCACGCCGAGTTCCATCACCACCGGCTCATGCCACTTCGCCTGCTGGATGGTCTTCATCGCAGGATCTCCTTCAGGGCCTCGGCAAGTCTGTCGATGTCGCCGGGGCTATGGATTTCCGTCACCGCGTAGAGCGCGGACTGGCCGAGTGCGGGAATGTCCGCGGAAAGATCCTTGCCGCCGAGGATGCCGCGTTCCAGCAGCGCCGCATTCACCTGCGCCACGCTGCGATCCGCGAAAGTCACGACGAATTCGCGGAAGAAGCCGCCGGTCCAGCGCACGGAAATCCCCGGGATGGCGTCGAGCTTCCGCGCCGCGTCGTGCGAGCGGGCCAGGATCAGCTCGCCAACTTCGAAAAATCCATCCGGCCCCATCAGCGTCATGTAGGCGGCGTTGGTGATGGCGGTGAGGTAGACTGAATTGCCGGTCCAGTCCTTGCCTTCCTCCCGCATCCCGTAGCTGGACTGGTGCGACAGGCTGAGCGCGAAGCCGTGCTCGCCGGGGTTGCTGGTGGTGGTGATGGAGATGTTCAGCGTCGGGTATTCGCGGGCGAAGCGTTCCTCATCGCGCGAGGCGATGAAGCCGCCGGCGCCGCCGCCCGCGCTCATATGCGCACCCAGCGTCTGCGTGGTGCCGACGACGATGTCCGCGCCGTAGTCGGGCGGTGGCGCCAGCACGCCGAGGCTGATGGGGTCTACGCCGGTGATGACGAAGGCCCCGGCTTCATGCGCCAGGCGGGCGATCTCCGCGCCCTGCGTCTCGATCAGGCCGAGGAAGGAGGGGTTCTCGAAATACACCGCCGTGGTGTCGGCGTCGAGCTTTCCGCGCAGGTCCGCGAGGTCCAGAAGTCCGTCTCGCATCGCCACCGTCACCACCGCGATGCGGCTCGGCATCGCCTCCGGCTCGCAGTATTGCCGGATCACCGCCAGGCGTTCCGGGTCCATCCATGCTGGTACCAGCACCGTGCGGCGGCCGTTGATGCGCGACGACATGCGGATGGCGTTGCCGGCGGCGCAGCCCCAGGAATAGACCGGCAGGCCGACATAGTCGCAGGCGACCAGCTCGCCGAGTTGCGAGCAGAACTCGAACCAGGCCTGGTTGCGACCGTGGTCGGACATCGGCGTGCCCCAGACCGAGGTCAGGAATTCGCTGCGCCCGGCGATCTCGTCGCAGATGGCTGGCACATGGTGCTGCCAGATGCCGGCGCCGAGGAAGGAAAGCAGCTCCTCGCAGCTGCGGTTCTTCGCCAGCAGGGACAGCATGTGCCGGCGCAGCTCCGGCTCCGATCGCAGGGCGGGCGGCAGGGCGAAGGCGTGCTTCGTGCGGTGGGCGTCGGGGATCTGCTCGAACAGCGCCTCGATGGAGGGCGCGCCGGTCTCGCGCAGCATGGCGTCCTTGATGGCGGGCACGGAATTGGCCATCCAGGGATGGGCTGTGGTCATGCGAGGCTCCTGTCAGGCGGCGATGCGCAGCATGGCGGTGCGGCCGGGCGCGGTGTGCACGGCGATGTAGCCGGCGAGCGCGGCGTCCAGCGCCGGCTCCCCGGTATCGACATGCAGGCAGGCGGGGTCGAGCAGGGCGAGTTTCTGCGCGCCCGCCACCACCATGATGTTCTCCCGCCCCAGGCGCCGCAGCACGGCCGGGCTGAGCTGCTGGTTGCCGCGGCCGAGCAGGAAGCCCTGGCCGCCGGTAACGCCGATGATGGCGGTGGCGGGCGCCTCGTCCAGCAGCCGCAGCAGCTGCGCCTCCGACACATCGGCGGCCAGCAGGCGCCGATCCAGGGCCACGTCCACGCCCATCAAGGTCCCGTCGAAGCCGAGCGCCTGCTTGATGCGGCGCGTGGTGGTGCCGCAGCCCAGCAGGTACAGCCGGCCTTGCCGCATCTGCCCGACCAGGCGCCGCGCCAGCGCATCCAGCGCCGCCTCATCCGGCACGGAGGCGCCCGCCTTGCAGGCCTGCATCAGGCGGGACTCGCGCGGCACCTTGGCAAAACCGTGCAGGCGCGGGCTGACACGGCCTTCGCGCAAGGCGTCCTCGTCCAGATCCATGACCTCGGCCTCCCGCAGCAGGCCATCCCGCAGGAAAGCGGCGGCGACCCGGCCGGCGGCGGCGGGGCTGGTGGCGAAGACGGCGGATTGCATCTTCACGCCGGTCGGGATGCCGAGGATGGGCAGCGCCGTGCCGAGGGCCGCCAGCACATCCCGCGCCGTGCCGTCGCCGCCGGCGAACAGCAGCAGCTCCACGCCCGCCGCCTGCATGGCACGCGCCGCTGCGCGTGTCGCCTCGGCGCCGGTGGCGGAGAGGTCCAGGGTGGCGCAGGGTCGGCCGGCGGCGGCGCAGCTAGTGGCGCCCATCGCGCCGGGTGCTGCAAGAAGCTCGATTCCGTCCGGCAGTTCGCGCAGGGCGCGCGCCGCGCGCTCGGCGGAGACGGGTCGCGCGCCGAGCTCACGCGCGCGGGCGAGCGTGGCCGCACCGTCGGTGCCCTTCAGCCCGACCCGCCCGCCCATGCCCGCGATCGGGTTGACGATCACGCCGATTCGCCGCAACCCCGACGCCCCTCCCCCGTTCGCAGGCCGAACAGGCCGCTGCACTGCGCACAGTCTGGCGACGCAGGGCCGGCAGCGCAACCGTTTCCCTCAGGCCGGGTCGGCGGTGCGGACCGCCGGTCCGGACGTGCTGGTTCCGTCGCGACCGGTTGAGGACGCGGGCACCGGCTGCCGCAGCACGTTCCTCGGTGCAGATGGCCGGGCCAAGCCGGCCGGCAAGCCGCGGCACCGCTGCGGCGAGTGCGGCGAGGTCGCCATTCTCCGGCACCCTCCCATGCGCGACGCAGACCGCGCCTGTCGCCGTCCGGCCGGCCTCGAAGGCCTGGTCCGGATCATTGGCGGGCGACACCTTCTCAATGCTGTCCTACCAGGGCGAGGTCCGGCAGCGGCTGCGCCTGGGCGCGACGCGTGAGGGACGCCTGAAGGCGCTGGTGGTCGAGGCCGACGTCGCGGTGGGCGCGGCGGGCCAGTATGTCGAACCGGTCGGCAGCTGGTCCTGCCAGATCTACGCGCAGGCGGCGCATCTGCTGCGGCACCGCGTCGCGCGGCTCGACCTGAACGGCACGGGCTGGATGCGTGCGCCAGGCGGGACGGGCGCGGTGTTCGCGCTGGAAAGCGCGATGGACGAGATGGCGCATCGCCTCGGCATGGATCCGCTCGACCTTCGCCTGCTCAACCACGCCGACCGCGACCCGGAGAGCGGCAAGCCCTGGACCAGCAAGCATCTGCGCGCATGCTACGAGGCCGGCGCGGACGCCACTGGCTGGCGCGCGCGGCCACGCGGCGGGACGCTGCGGCCGCAGGACAGTCGGCTGATCGGGCATGGGATCGCGACGTCCTACGGATCCTGCTTCCGCTTCCCCGCCAGCGTCGCCGTCTCGCCGGGCCGCGACGGACGCGCCGTGGTGGCCGCCACCGTGGCGGAGATGGGCCAGGGCGCCTGGACCGGCCTGCACAGGCTGGCGGCGGAAGCGCTGGGACTCGATCCCGGCGATGTCTCGCTGCAGACGGACCGGACGGACCTGCCGGCCGGCGCCGGCGCCATTGCGCCTGCGCGACCTGCCCCTGCGCATCGACCGCCGGCTGGCCGCGGCATCGCCCCATCTGAACCCCGGCGAGGAGGCCGCGTGATGGACCTGGTCCTGAGGATCAATGGCCAGCCGCGGGAGGTCGCGGTGGACGCGCGCGCGACGCTGCTGGACCTGCTGCGGGACGGGCTCGACCTGATTGGCACCAGGCGCGGCTGCAACGGCGGCCAGTGCGGAGCCTGCACCGTGCTGGTCGGGGGACGTCGCGTGCTGGCCTGCCTGACACGCGCGGCCAGCGTGCGGGAGCCCGTGACGACGATCGAGGGTCTCTCAGACGGACAGGCGCTGCACCCGATGCAGCAGGCCTTCCTGGACCACGATGCGCTGCAATGCGGCTATTGCACGCCGTCAGTGCCACGGAGATCCGCGTGGCGATGAGCGGCAATCTCTGCCGCTGCGCGGCCTATCCCGACATCGTGGAGGCGTTGCTGGCCGGTGCGGCCGCGATGGCACAGGGGGCGCTGCGATGACGCACCTCGGCTTCGAACGCGCGGCCGACGCCGCGGATGCCTCCCATCGCCTCGGCACCGGCCCGGGCGCCCAGATCCTCGCGGGCGGCACCGGAACGGTGGACCTGATGCGGCTGGGCGTGACGGCGCCCGAGCGGCTGGTCGAGATTCTGGACCTGCGCGCCGAACACGCCGCGATTCTGTTCGGGAGGGCGGGCGCCAGCATCGGTGCGCTCGCCACCATGGCCGAGGTCGCGGCACATCCCGCAATCCGCGCGCGCTGGACCGCGGTGGCGGAAGCGCTTAATCAATCCGCCAGCCCGCAGATCCGCAACGCCGCGACGATCGGCGGCAACCTGCTGCAACGGACGCGCTGTGCCTATTTCCGCGACGCGGCCTCGCCTTGCAACAAGCGACGACCAGGCACCGGCTGCTCGGCGCTGGAAGGCGGGCTGACGTGGGACCTGGCCATCCTGGGTACCAGCCCGCACTGCATCGCCAATTATCCGGGCGACCTCGCGGTCGCGCTCAGCGCGCTCGATGCTTCCATCACGGTGGTTGGTGCGGATGGCAACTGGCGGAGCGTCGCGGTCGAGGATCTGCACCGCGAGCCTGGCGAGCGGCCGGATCTCGACACGGTGCTCGGAGCTGGGGACCTGATCCTGGCCGCGCACCTGCCCGAGCTGCATTGGAGCCGCTCATCCTACCTGAAGGTCCGAGATCGCGAATCCTACGCCTTTGCGCTGGTCTCCGTGGCTGTCGCCCTTCGCCTGGAGGAGGGGCGCATCGTCGACCTGCGCATCGTATTGGGCGGCCTGGCGACGAAACCCTTGCGTTGCCGCGCCGCGGAGGAGGCGGTGCGGGGTCGGTCACTCGATCTGCACCTGGCCGCGCAGGCCGCGGCGCTGTGCCTGGAGGGCGCCCAGGTCGATGCGGAGCGAGCCTTCAAGGCGGAGCAGGGGCGGCGGGCGATTGCACGCGCGCTGCTCGCCGCGGGCGGACACGAAAAAGCCGCCTGCCGAGTGGTTTTCCGAGGCGGCTTTTGATGGGCTGATGCGATTGCGCGATGTGGGATGCGGGGACGCGCAACCGACGATGCCAATACGTGACGGTCGGCATCTGACCCGCCCACTTGTCGCAGAGGACAAGGCCGGACACCTCCGGTCCCCTTGCGTAGGAAAAAAGTAGTCGGTCGCAGAAGCTGGTTTTCGACCCTGGCGATACCACGCCGCCACCCCGAGACACTGCAAACCAGCCCGGAGTGAGCGCCCTCGCACCCGATGCTTCAGGGACGGGCAATCTGACCGCGGCGCGACCTGCGGGCGCGCACCCGCCTTGAGCACTGCCCGGTCCGGGCAGTGATCCCGTTCACCAGCGCTGGTCCCCGCCGCCGCTGCGTGATGACCTGCACCCAATTCTCAATAGCCGGAACCGAGCCCATCCCGGGCGTCTGGCCGGTCGCGAAGACATGCGGGAAGGCACGGAATGGCGCGTGGCATTCGTGGCGCGACAGCCTTCTTCTGGGCCATCGCAGCCCTGTCGTCTCCGCTGCTGGCTCAGACCGGTCCAGAGGCGGGCGGCTTTGTCGGGCGGGAGACGCGAGAGATCGTCGAGATCTGTGCGTTGCGTCCCGGCCTGGCCCAGTACCCGGGGGCGCGGGCCTTCTGCCATGGCTACCTGACCGGCGCCTACTCGACGCTGCTGGCGGACCGCCCTGCCGGCGCGCCGCCGCTGCACTGCAACCTGCCGGCAAGCCGTCAGGAGCCGATCGATCGTTTCGTGGCCTGGGCGCAGGCGAGGCCTGACCAGTTGCGCGCCTTTCCCCCCAACGCCTTCCTCCAATTCATGGACGTAGCAAGCGAAGCGACTGAATCGTTCGGCGGGCTGAGGCCGAACGACTTGCCGTGTTTGAGGAACGCCAGATCCAGGCGCTGGCCGAGGCGGCAAGGGCCGGCGAGAGGTCTGCCCTGGCTGAGCGGCGGGCGGCCGACCTTGAAGCAGAGCTCGCGCTCCTTCGCGCGAGCGATGCGGAGCGCGTCGCCGAGGTCGCCCTACTGCGGGCGCTGATCAAAGAGCGGGAGACTCAGGGCGTGGTTGCGGCGGTGGTACCGGCAGCCACAACCAGGCACGACGGGCGCGTCGCGGCTGCGACGCGCCCTCACGGGCAGCGTCGCCGGCCAAGCCCTGATCGTAAGCCTGCCCGCGGCTTGGCAAGTCCCGCCAGGCGTGTCGCTGACGATGCGCCGATCGGCGTCATTGCGAACGCGGTTGACGCTGTCGCCGAGGTGGCATGATGGTCGGAGACCGGTTTGGGAGGGGCAAAACCACTGCCCCCGGCGGAATCGCATCGATGGAACATCCTGCCAGCATGGTGAGCCGGGAATCAGTGCCGCCGGACCGGGGTGGTGCGCCTGAGGCCAGGCCCCCCGTGCGCGGACGCCTGAGTTGATCGCGCTGGCGCGGGCGCTGGGGCGTGATTCGGCACGCCGAAATGGCGGGCGCCGGGCTCACAGCATCCCCGAAGCAGCGCTCCTGCTGCTGCTGGTGGCCGCGCTCTTGGCCGTCGCTCTGGCCTTTGCTGGCCGGTAAGGAGGCCCTCAGCGTGCGCTGCGCCATCTACGCCCGCTACAGCACTGACATGCAGTCCACCATTCGATTGAAGACCAGTTTCGGATCTGCCAAGCCAAGGCCGAACAGGAGGGTTGGGAGGTCATCGGCACCTACAGTTACTTTGCGATTACCGGCCAGATCAGGGCACGTCCGGACTATTCGCGCTTGCTGGCCGACGCCCGTGCCGGGTGCTTCGATGTGGTTCTGTCGGAGCAGCTCGACCGACTGAGCCGAGACAGTGAACACCTGACCGGCCTCTACGAAAGAATAATTTTCGCCCGCGTTGGCGTGGTGACCTTGATGGATGGCGCGGTCAACGACCTTCACATCGCCTTCAAGGGGATGATGTCGGCGTCAAACATGAAGGATCTGCGGCAAAAGACGCATCGCGGCCTTGAGGGACGTGTGCGCGCTGGCCGCAGCGGTGGCGGTCTCTCCTACGCCTACCGCGTGCGGCGCGGCTTCCAGGCAGATGGGACGCCGATCACCGGTGACCTCGAGATCGAACCGGCGGAAGCAGCGATCGTTCGCCGCATTCTTGAAAGCTATGTCGCCGGCCAGTCGCCGCGATTTATCGCGGTGGCGCTGAACGCGGAGGCGGTGCCCGGCCCACGGGGCGGCCATTGGACGGCGTCCCTGCTCCTCGGCGGGGCTGCACGAGAGACCGGGCTGCTACGCAACCGGCTATACCTCGGGGAGCGCGTCTGGAATCCGGCAGATGTGGGACAGGGATCCTCACACGGACAGGCGGGTGGCGCGACCGAACCCACCGGAGGCGTGGCTGATCACGCAGGTGCCGGGTTTGGCCATCGTGGAGTCCGGGCTTTGGCACGCGGCGCAAAAGCGCCTTGAGGCCGGGCGGCGGATCGTCGTCCCGGCTGCGCCAGAAAACCGTGGCCTCGCACTATCCGCCGCCCGGCGTCCCCGCTGGCCCCTGGCCGGCCTGGTCCGGTGCGGCCTCTGCGAGGGACCGATGTCGGTGATCGGTAGCGGCGGCCGGCTGGGCTGCTCAAACCACGTCGAGCGCGGCACCTGCACAAATCGGCGGACGGTGGCGCGCGACAAGGTGGTCATCCGGGTGCTGACCGGGCTCAAGGAGCGGCTGCTGGCGCCGGAGTTGGTAGAGGAGTTCGTCAGGGCCTACGCCGCCGAGGTGAATGGGGCGTACCGGGAGCGTGGCTCCCGCCGCACCACGCTAGGCGGCGAAGCTCGATCGACAGGTCCGCAACCTCCTGGAATTCATCAAGGACGGCCACGGCAGCCCCGCCATGGTAGCCGAGTTGCGCGAGGTGGAGCGGCGGCGTGAGGCGCTGCACGCCGGCAGTGCCGCCACGGCGACACCCGAGCCAGTGCCGGACAAGCACCCGGATTTGCCGGCGCTCAACCGCCGGCGGGTGGAGGCGCTGGAAGAGGCGCTGGGCGATCCTGCGACTGTCGGGCCGGCGACGGAGGCACTGCGGTCGCTGGTCGATGCGATCCTGGTGATTCCGGGGGAGCGGCGTGGGGAGGTCTCGCTCACGCTGCGCGGCGACCTGGCGGCGTTGCTGGATGCGAAGTCCAGCGATACCAGCCAGCTGGACGCCCTACGCCAGAACGGCAAAACCCCTATTCGCATGGTGGCGAACAGGGATTCGGAGGGACTCTTGGGGACGT
>NZ_JBHMFT010000013.1:0-177780 GCF_051433195.1 Falsiroseomonas sp. E2-1-a20
CGGGTCGTCACCCTGACCAGCGCCGATACGGGATGGCCGTTCACCAGGATTGGTCGATGATGGTCGTCGGCCAGGAGCACGCCGATGACGTGCTCACCGGTCGCGGTCGGGCAGTGGCCGAAGCGGGCGCTGATCAGGTCGCCGCCGAAGTCACTGTTCATGCTGTTGTAGGGCCGACCGGGGATGTTGCAGGTGTTGCCGTCCGGATCGATTTTCATGTGGATGTGGCCGCAGCGCGGCTCAGCCCCGCATTGACCGACCGCGCGCAGCGTGAAGTTGCTTCGCACGACTACGCCGATAACGCGCTCGGTGTCAGTGCCGAGCGGCACGACCATTGCCTCGGTCGGCCAGACGATGGCCAGCGTGGCGGCCTCCTGGGCCGCAGCAGGAACGGTGCTGAGCCCAGCTGACAGGCTGAGGATGACGGCTTGCGCGAGATGTTGGAGAATGGCTGATTTTCTTGGTTGGTAATCACTGATTACATGGCGTCCGGAGCTAGCGCAGGGATAATGTGATCACTGCTTTCATTCGGGCGGACGATGAACGTCCCTGCGTGCTATGGCAGTCGGGCCATGTCGAACTCCAGGCCACTCAAGACACCTCCGGTGGAAACATCGAACCGCTACCACCACGGCAACCTGACGGAGGCACTCGTCGCCGCGACGGTGGCCATCATCGAGGAACGCGGGGTCGAGCATGTCTCGGTCCGCGAAGCGGCGCGTCGGGTTGGCGTGTCGCCCGGTGCGCCCTTCCGCCATTTTGCCACCAAGACCGCGCTTATGACCGCGGTCGCCGAGCAGGCGATGGACCGTCTCAAGGCTGCGGTGGATGCGGCGCTGGAGGCCGCGCCGGCCGAAGCGCCGCTAGCCCGCCTCGAAGCTCTCGGTGCCGCCTATTTGCGATGGGCGCTGGAGAACCCGACCCACTTCGCGGTCATCAGTTCGCGCACCCTCGTCGACATCGCATCATCCGACAGCATCCAGCGCGCCAACGACGACGTTCGTAGCATCATGGTGCAGCTCTTCAAGCAAGCCCAAGCGGACGGGACACTCGCACCGGACCTCGACGTCGCTCACCTCGTCCTTCTCACACGCGCCCTTGGTTACGGCCTGGCGCGCATGGCGAGCGACGGGCACTTCCCCGAATGGCATGCAGCCGATCCGCCGTCGGACGCGTTGCCGAAGGCGTTGAAGCTGTTCATGAGCCTGCTTCGGGGGAAGGCGGCGCCGCTGGGGGCGGAAGTGCCCTGAGCAGCTTCGCTAATCCTGATCCTCTGGGACCGTCCTCGGTCCAGGGTGGCGAGCCACGTGCGCAGCCCACCCGAGGGCTGCATTCCTCATTCCGACCGCGGATCACAATTTGCGCCGAAGCTTTACCCCGTGCTGCTGACCGCCAACGGGACGGGTGGGTCGATGAGCAGTCGTGGCAACCCGTACGACAACGCCAAGGCCGAGAGCTTCATGAAGGCGCTGAAGGTCGAGGCCGTCTACCTGGCGGCCGTTCACGATAAGGCGTCCGCTCTCGGACCCACGAACAGTCTATTCTTGGGCGTCTGGCCAGGGATGCTGCGCATGACCCGCGAATTGGCCTACAGGCAGGAGGCCGCCGCCGAGTACGACTGCGCGTTCTCGCACGTATCGGCGCATTTTGTTCCGTATCTGCTGCGGGCCGCGCGACTCACACCAGGGCGGCGGGTCCTTGATGTGGCAACCGGAACCGGCATCGCAGCCGAGGCCGCTCTGGCTGTCGTCGGCCCCGAGGGCTTGGTGGTGGCTACCGATATTTCGCCTGAGATGGTCGAGAAGGCGCGCCAGCGCCTCGGCCTGGCGCCGAACGCTTTCGCGACGGTCGAGAATGGTCAGGCCCTGTCCTTCCCGGCCGATAGCTTCGACGCGGTGCTGTGCAGCCTTGGGCTGATGTTCTTCCCTGATCCCGCGCTTGGCCTCGCTGAGTTCCGCCGCGTGCTCCGCCTCGGTGGACGTGCGGCGGCCTCCGTCACGACTACCCCAGAGCGGTCCTACAACGCGAGAATCAACGTTGCCGTGGCGCGTTATGTGCCGTCTCTGGCGGCGGCGACCGCCCGCACCTTCTCAATTGGCGACGAACGGCGGCTACGCTTCCTCTTCGAGAGCGCGGGCTTCCAGGATGTGGAAATCTTCACCGAGGCCTACAGCTTCACGCTGCCCTCCTTTGACGCGTACTTCGGGCCGTTCGAGCGGGGCGGTGGCTCATCCGGGCAGGCGCTGGTCACGCTGCCAGAGGAGGTCCGCCGTGCCGTTCGGGAGGACGTCCGGCGCGAGCTGGAAAACGGCGCAGGTCCCGGGGGTCCCGTCGAGGTGCCGGTTGAGGTCTTGTTCGGCAGTGGGTGCAAGTAGGCGGCACGAATGACCCGGTTCCCATCCTTTCGTCTCGCCGCAGTTCAGGCCGCCCCGGCCTTCCTTCATCCGGCCGCCTCGACGGACAAGGCCTGCCGGCTGATCCGGGAGGCGGCCGAACGCGGGGCGGCTCTCGCCGCATTCGGCGAGGCGTGGCTCCCGGGTTTCCCGTTCTTCCTCGGCGCGCCGATAGATGAGGTATTCTGGCGGCCGAGTGCCGAGTATATCGCAGGCGCCGTCGAGATCCCCGGCCCGGAGACCGACGAGCTGTGGCGGACGGCGCGCAATGCCGGGATCGACGTCCTGATTGCGGTAGTAGAGCGGGACCCGCGCACGCTCGGAACGGTCTGGTGCACGGCGCTGTTGATCGGAGGCCACGAGGGCGCGATCCTCGGCCGCCACCGCAAGCTGAAGCCAACCCATCGGGAGCGCACCATCTGAGGCGACGGTCCCGATGGCTCCGGCCTGCAGGCCCACCAGCGGCCTTACGCGCGGGTGAGCGCGCTGAACTGCTACGAGCACATGATGCTGCTGCCGGGCTATGCGCTGATGGCGCAGGGCACACAGGTTCACGTCGCGGGCTGGCCGGGCTGGGAGCCTCCGGAGGCGCAGCGTGGGGGCTTTCTCTGGCCGCGCCAGACGCTGCTGTCGCGCGCCTTCGCCGCCCAGGGCGCCTGCTACGTGACCTGCGTTGGTGGTCTGCGGCGGCGCGAGGACGTCCCGGAACGGTTCCGGGCGCTGTGCGGCCCGGACATGACCGGCGACAGCATCATCATCGACCCGCGAGGCGAGGTGATCGCCGGGCCCGCCAAGGGCGAGACGATCCTTATGGCAGACGTCTCACTAGAGGCAGTCATGGCGGCGAAGGCGGTGTGCGACGTGGTCGGGCACTACGCGCGCCCAGACGTATTCCAGGTCCGGGTAGATGGGCAGCCGGTCGGGCCACAAGCGGCGCCCCCGGCCGAGCCGTGCCCAAAGCGGGAGCCGGCGCGACGCACCATCGTGGCCCCACCCGTCACCAAAGACCGAGAACCGCCAGACGCGCAACAGGTATCCAACGTCAGCACCCTTGGGATAGATAAGCGAAGTTGAGGAGCGGAGGATTTCTCCCTCATCTTCGCTCCCCTATGAATTTCGATGAGCCAGAAATCCTTCGCCCCCGTCGTCAAGCCGCCGACTGAGAAGGTCGTGCGTGACACCCGCCGCACGATCCGCAAACACCACTCGGCCGAGAACAAGATCCGGATCGTCCTCGAAGGCCTCCGCGGCGAGGAGCGCATCGCCGCGCTGTGCCGTCGCGAAGCCATCGCCGAGAAGCCTGTACTACGTCTAGTCGAAGGAATTTCTCGGTTCGGCGTATTGTGCCGAAGTCGGCCGCGAGTTGGGGGCGCCGACCTCGAGATTGACGGCTTATCGAAAAGGCATTGTGGTGCGCCAGAGTCGACGAAATACACCTCTACCCGTGCAGCGTTGGGCCGAGGAGATTCCGGGCCGTCGCATATGGGTCCCGGTTTGGACACTGGTCGTGCTAGAGAGCCCATCCCAACTGAGAGTGCTGCTTTTGATTGAACACTATGGCTGGTCTGATGCGATGCGGGCGGCATTCGAGCCGCACGGGCGCGCTGGCCATCTCCCAGGGCGTATTATCGTCCAACAGCGCGAAGCCCACGCGGTGATTACGGATCTCGGCAGCCTGTGGGCCAGACTTTCCGGACGCCTGCGCCATGAGGCGCGGGAGGCGGGCCATCCCGCCGCCGGTGACTGGGTGGCCCTGTCAGCAAATGCCATCGATGGCACGGCCACTATCCATGCCATCCTGCCCCGCCGCACGGCCTTCGTGCGCCGGGCGGCAGACAGCGTGCAGACGCTGCAGGTCATCGCCGCCAATATCGACGTAGCCTTCGTGGTCACCTCGATGAATGCCGACCTCAATCCACGCCGGCTTGAGCGCTTCCTCGCTGCTGCTTGGCAGAGCGGAGCCCGGCCGGTGGTAGTGCTGACCAAGGCCGACCTGTGCGAGCAACCTGAGACCCAGGCCGCTCAGATTGCCGCCCTGGCGCCGGGCTGCACGGTACTGGTCGTTTCGGTGCGCCAGGGCCTGGGCATGACCAGCCTGATGGAACACATCGCGCCGGGCGAGACATGTGTGCTGATCGGCTCATCGGGCGTCGGCAAGTCTACATTGGTAAATGCTTTGTTGGGCGATGAACGGATGGCAACGCAGGACATCCGGGCTGCGGATGCCCGAGGGCGTCACACAACGAGCAATCGCCAACTCGTTCTACTGCCTGGCGGTGGACTCATCTTGGACACGCCGGGCATACGCGAAGTCGGCTTGATCGACGCGGATGAAGGTCTCAGCACGGTCTTCGGCGACATAGAAGACCTGGCGCAAAATTGCCGGTTTCGAGACTGCGCGCACGGCAGCGAACCAGGCTGTGCGGTACGCCGCGCGTTGGACGGCGGCCTCCTCGACGAAGACCGGTGGGAACATTTCCAGAAGCTAAGCCAGGAACTAGCGGCGATAGGGCTGACGAAAGACCGGATTGCCCAGGAAGTCGCACGTCGTCGCATGGCGGCGCTGCAGAGAACATATCGGTCGACCAAAAAAGACCTACGCAACCATGGATCATGAATTTCATTGGGGATTCAAGAATACGAGCCCAACCTCAACGACGCCGTTTGAAAAGCGGCCATATCCTCATTCAGACACTTCGGTCAAATGCCATCCTGAACAATCGCCCCGGCGCACGCGCTTCGAGTTCGGCGTGAAGGTCTCCCTCGCCACCACCAACCGCCCCGCACCAGGCGGGCAGTTCGTGATCCGCGCCCGTTCGCTGCCGGGCAATCCCTTCGACGGACACACCCTCGCCGCCCAGATCGCCCAGGCCGAGCGCATCACCGGCGCGCCCGTCGAGCGCGCCTATGTCGACCGCGGCTATCGCGGCCACGATGCCGACAAGCAGTGCGTGTTCGTCTCCGGCCAGAAGCGCGGCGTCACGCCGACCATACGTCGCGAGATCAGGCGGCGCGCCGGCATCGAGCCGGTGATCGGCCATCTGAAGAGTGATGGCCATCTCGGCCGCAACTTCCTCGCCGGCGCCAGCGGTGACGCCATCAACGTCACCCTCGCCGCCGCCGGCCACAACCTCCGCCTCCTCCGTGCCTGGCTGATCCGCCTTCTTGCGTTCCTCCTCAGCCTCATCGCGATCAGCAGGCCGGCGCTTCCACTGCCCTCAGCACAGCTCGCCGGGCGCTGAAACCGAGTTCTTCACGGACGACTCAATACTGCTCAACGAGTTGCAGATTCACCTACCCGCTGGCCGCATGGTCGGCGTGGATCTGGGCCGTGGCGTAGTCTGGATTCAGCAATCCCTCCGCCGCTGGCCATTCTAAGTCGCGCACCAAGCGCGAAGGTAGTTATTCTCCGAAGTCTCTTGCTCCGCGCGGCGGCTTCTATCCGGCGGTTGCCGGCGTGTCGGTCAGGCTCGGCGGGGCCCCAGACCAGGGATAGCCGGCCCGCCCGCGCTCGAAGCCATAGGCAAACAGCGCGCGCATGTAGCTCTGCTCAAAGGGCGAGTTGAGCTCGCCCTCGAAATCCGGCCCGATAAAGGCGAGATTGAAGCCGACCCCATCCTGCCGGGACGTGTCGTAGATCCGCAGGACGTCGTTGAAACCGCTCGCGGCGATCATGGTGCTGATCGCACGGCCGGCGATGCCCATGGTGCGACGGTTGACCGTCGCCCACTGGGGGTCGAGCCGGGCGTTTCGGATCACGTAGGCGGTGATCGGCACGACTGGCTGGCCACGCCGCATCCGTTCGCGCCGGTCCCGGGAGAGGGAACGCGGGTAGAGGAAGGCCTGCGCGAAGGCGCCGCCATCCACATGCATCTCCTGATAGCCCGTCCCGTCCAGCGTGACGTCGAACATCACCGGCGCGAAGGCGCCAGGGATGGCGGCCGAGGCCAGCAGGATTCGTCGGATCACCGTCGCAGCCATTGGGTGACCGCTGCCCGCGATCGCACCGATGTTCCAGATGACCGGCACCTGCGCATCAAGGTTGGTCGTGCCGATCAGGAGCAGGCGGCCATCGCGATATGCCTTCGCAATGTCAGCTAACATTGCGTCATTGAGATGACGTGTGATGGTGCCGAGCAGCGGCGTGTTGTCGGCCAGCGCATCGTCGAAGATCGCCGCGGTGAACCAGCGCTGTCGCAGGATGTCGCTGGCACTCAGGTTGGTGTAGACGTCCCGCAGGGCGTGATCATAGGCCGGACCGAGGAAGGCGAAAGGTGCGGTCAGCGCTCCTGTGCTGACCCCCGTCACCAGATCGAAGACGGGGCGCGTGCCCTCCTCGGACCAGCCGCAGAGCAGGCCGGCGCCGAAGGCGCCGTCCTCCCCGCCGCCCGAGACAGCGAGCAGGTTCAATTTCTGGTTCCGCACGCCCGGCGCAGCGCCGCGAAAGATCTGGCCGCGCTCAAGCGTCGTCATCACCTCGCGCTCGAGGGGTGCGACACCCTGCTGCGGGTAGAAGCGCTCGTTCGGCAGGCCGAGCACCGTCGCGCCGAGGGTGAGGCGGCGCGGCACGGCCGGGTTCCGCACCGGCATCGCGCAGCCCGAGACGCCGGCACCAGCGGCGGTGGCGAGCAGGAAGCGGCGCGAAAGCTCATTTGCGGGCATCTGCGACTCCGATCGAAGCTCACCAAACATGCGTTATCTTTGCGGGCGCAGAAGCATCCGACGCAGCTCGCTGCCAAAGTCGTTTGCTCGGCGCGTGCAAGATGCACATTTTCCGGCATCGGCCAATGATCGCTAGATCGCGGAATCCCGAGAATAGCCCATAGATGCCAAGCGTCGCCAAACTTGCCGCGGATGGAGCCTCGCGGCGCGCGCAGGAGCCAGGAAGCCCGGCTCGCAGGCCATACCGGCAGTCGTCCCGCTGGTGTCGTCGCAGCGTGCCCATCTGCACGGTACGCCGTTCAGCGCCGGGACGGGCCGCCATCCGGTGCTTCGCCTGCCACGACTAGACGCGCCTGACGCCGGCGTCACCATTGTCTCGCCGCCGAATCAGCGCCGCACTCAACGCGACCGCGACATGGATGACGACGCCGATGCTGCGCAGCCAGCAGGTGGGGATGGAATAGGCGTAAGCTGGGTGGGCCACGTCGCGAATCCTCATTCGGCGGAAAGCATCCATCTCCGGACCGAACTGCACGCAGGGTCGTATCGCGTGTTGGATCCGCCGCGCTGTCTCACGCCTGTGCGGCGCGTCCCACTGGCAAGTTCTGTTGCGTGATCGTGCTTGCCGAGCCGCGGAGGGCTGGCGCAACGTCGTGGTGCACATGCTCACGCGGGTGTCTCCCCGCTCTTTGAAACGGCAGCGGCGCCTAGACGACCGCCGCCCGGAACAACGAGGCTTCCCATGACCGCGCGCCGCGATCTACTGCACGCATTGCCTGTCACCGGGGCGGCCTTTGCGGTCGCCGGAAAGCTGCTGCTGGAGGACAGTGCTGCTCAGGCGCAACCCGCCGCTACGCCACTCGCCGGCCACTTTCACCCACTGGGCAAGGCGCCGTCCCGCCACACCGTCGCCGTGCTCGAGGAGGCGCGCCGCACGCTGCCCTTCGCGGACACGCGCGACTTCGAGGAGAACCGGCGCGGCCTCGTCGCACCCATGACGGAACGGCGGATCCCTAACGATTCCGGCGGCGTCGCCTGGGACATGGACCGCTTCAACTTCATCGATCAGCGCGAGAGTTTCGACAGCATCCATCCCTCGCTGCACCGCATCGCACGGTTGAACCAGAACTACGGCCTGTATGAGGTCGTCCCCGGCATCTACCAGGTGCGCGGGTTCGACCTCTCCCACATGACCTTCATCCGTGGCCGCACCGGCTGGGTCGTGCTGGACGTACTGATCTCGGCCGAGACGGCGCGCGCCGCCTGGCGCTTCTTCCAGCAGCAGCGCGGCGAGGGGCGGCCGATCTCGGCGGTGATCTACTCGCACACCCATGTGGACCACTGGGGCGGCATCCGCGGCCTGCTGAACGAGGAGGAGATTCGCGCCCGCAACATCCCGATCATCGCGCCGGCCGGCTTCATGGCCAACCTGATCTCGGAGAACGTCTATGCCGGGAACGCGATGAACCGGCGTCTCGGCTACCAATACGGGCAGTTGCTGACCATCGCGCCGCACGGCTTCGTCAGCCAGGGCCTGGGCCAGGGCGCGTCGAACGGCGCCGTCGGGCTGATCGCTCCGAACCGCATCGTCGAGCGCGACATCGAGGAGTTCGAGGTGGATGGCGTGCCGATGGTGTTCCAGAACACGCCGGACACCGAGG
Organism: Falsiroseomonas sp. E2-1-a20; assembly: GCF_051433195.1. Lineage (NCBI taxonomy): Bacteria > Pseudomonadati > Pseudomonadota > Alphaproteobacteria > Acetobacterales > Roseomonadaceae > Falsiroseomonas > Falsiroseomonas sp. E2-1-a20. The sequence goes on from NZ_JBHMFT010000013.1 coordinate 8,717, forward strand.
CGCCGTCGGAGATGAACACCTACTTCCCGACGATGAAGGCGCTGTGGATGGCCGAGAACGTGACGGCGACGCTGCACAACATCTACACGCTGCGCGGGGCCCAGATCCGCGATGCGCTGCGCTGGTCGAAATACATCGGCGAGGCGCTGTACCGCTTCGGCCAGGAGGCGGAGGTGCTGTTCGCGTCCCACCACTGGCCGCGCTGGGGCAATGCGCGCGTGCAGGAGGTGCTGCGGGCACAGCGCGACCTTTACGCCAGCATGAACAACCAGGTGCTGCACTACGCGAACCAGGGCGTCACCATCAACCAGATCCACAAGGTCTACCAGCTGCCGGAAGGCCTGCAGCAGACCTGGCATGCGCGCGGCTACCACGGCTCCCCCGAGCACAATGCGCGCGGCGTGGTGCAGCGCTTCCTGGGCTTCTGGGACTGCAACCCGGCGACGCTGATCCCGCTGGCGCCGGAGGATGCGGCGACGCTCTACGTCGACATGATGGGCGGCGCCGAGCGCATCATCGCCCGCGCCCGGACGCTGCACGACGAGGGGCGCTATCAGCACGCGAGCGAGATCCTGAACCGCCTGGTGTTTGCCGAGCCGCAGAACGGACCGGGGCGCGAACTGCTGGCCGATGTGTGGGAGCAGATCGGCTACCAGCAGGAAAATCCGGGGCTGCGGAACTCCTTCCTCAATGGCGCCTATGAGCTCCGGAGCGGCATCTCGACGGCGGAGGGAGGCAAGTCCACCAGCCCGGACACGATCCGCGCGATGTCCACCGAGCTGTTCCTGAACTTCCTCGCCATCCGGATGGACTCGCGCCGGGCCGAGGGGATGCGCTTCACCATGAACCTCGTCACACCCGACAATGGGGAGCGCTTCATCGTCGAACTCGCCAACGCGACGCTGACGAACATCGAGGGCTTCCAGGCCGAACGCGCCGACCTGACGCTGACGGTCAACCGCTCCGACCTCGAGCAGGTGCTGGCCGGGCAGCGGACGCTGGAGGCGCTGATCGCCGACGGCACTGCGCGGGTGCAGGGGGATGTCGGCGTCCTGACGCGGCTCGCCGGGCTGATGGTGGACTTCGATCCGCGCTTCGAGGTGCTGCCGGGGACGCGGCCGGTCGGGGCGCCGGTCGCGCACGCCGACGCCTACCAGGCCATCACCGGCGCGATGATCCCGGAGTAGCCATGCGCACCACAATCCTCGCCGCAGCGGGTCTGCTGACGCTCGTCGTGCCGCATGGCGCGGCGGCCCAGGCGACCCCGTCCGAGCGGCCGACCTTCGACCTCACCCTTTATGGCTGGCTCCAGTCCATAGACGGACGCGTTGGCGCCGGCCCCCTCACGGCGTCAGTCGAGAGCAGCTTCAGCAACACCATCGACAAGTCGGACAGCGTTGTCCCCTTCATGGGGCGGGTCGAGGGGCGCTCTGGCGGCTTCGGCCTCTTCCTCGACGCCGCTTATGTCAGCCTCGGCTTCGACCGTGTTTCGGCCGGCCCCTTCACGGCTCGCGCGGACAGCAGCCTACTGGTGGTGGATTTCGGCGGGACGGCCGAGCTTGCTGCGAGCGGCGACGGGCTATGGGTGCTCGATGCCCTCGCCGGCGGTCGCGTGACGTCGGTGCGGAACGAAATCGCGATCAACGGTGGCCCTTCCGCGGATCAGCGCAACTCCTGGTTCGAGCCATTCGTCGGTATGCGCATGCGCGGCCGCTTCGCAACCAACTGGGACTACGCCGTCCAGGCCGATGTCGGCGGCTTTGGCGTGGGATCGGATTTCGCCTGGCAGGCACTCGCTACGGTCGGCTACCGCTTTTCCCTCTTGGGGAAGGAGGCGACGGCGCTGGCTGGCTATCGCGCCCTGTCGCAAGACTATTCCGACGGAGGGTTCCGCTGGGACATGACGATCCATGGCCCAGTTCTCGGCGTGACCCTGCGCTTTTAACTGCAGGCGCAGAGCAGTGACGCTGTTGCCGCTATCGGCTGACTGTGCGGCATGCCTGAACTGCGGCGAAGGTCGGAGCTAACTGCAGTGTCCGTGCATCTTGGGCGTGCGGCCGCCGAACAAGGAGAACGCTATGCTGCCGCGTCGCCACGCCCCGGCCTTACCGCTCGCCACGGCCCTGCCGCTCGTCACGCCTGCGCGGGCCCGCGCCGCCGAAATGGCGCAGGATGAGGAACTTGCCCACGCCATCGGCGTGCGGGTCTACATCTGGGCCTCCCCGATGATGGACCTCTACCGCACGCGCTGGGAGACGTCCGTCGACCCTACCCGCGGCCATGACCGCAGGGTGAACGAGTTCTTTCGGTTTGAGCGGCTGATCAACCACGAAGACGACAGGGTGATCACACCGAACAACGACACGATCTACGACCGCGCCTTCATGGACCTGCGCTCCGAGCCGATGATCCTGTCCATCCCCGCGCCCGACCGGAACTACTGGTTCCCAGTCGGCGACATGCGCCATGATTTCAGCGCCAGGCTGTCCTGGGACATGCGCAACTTGCGGGGCTCATGGTGGATTTCGACCCGCGTTTCGAGATCGTGCCGGGGACGAAGCTGCGTACCAAGGTCGCCGCGGCCGACGCCTACCAGGCCGTGCCGCGTGCGATGGTCCCGGAATAGCCATGCACGCCGCGCCATTCGGGCTACGTTCATCGGTACGCGGCTCAACCTCTCGCATGGCGCGATGTGGCGTTAGATCTTCGGATATTCCTTCCAGTTGTCGCGGCGGCGCGGCTCTGGACTTCGCGTTCGGCAGACCCGCCTTCCAGGTAGGGCTACAATTTGAGGAAGCCACGCTCATGACTCACCCATCCGGTCGTCGTCGCTTCCTCAATCAGACGGGTGCGCTTGCTGCACTTGCCCTGCTCGGTGCCTGCTCGCGAACTGGCGCGGTCGGACCGGCCGCGGTGCGGGATCAAACTCCGGACGCGACCGTGAGCATGAGCCTTGTGCAGGCTGGCTTCCTTGGAAGTGGTGGTGGCGGAAATGGCGTACTGCGTTTCCGCGGGCAGGATGTGCCGTTCGGGATCATTGCTCTCGGGGTAGGCGGCATCGGCGCCTCGACCGTCGAGGCAGAGGGCGACGTATTCAACCTCGAGGATCGAGCCCGGTTCCCTGGTACCTACGCCCAGGTGCGGGTGGGTGCCGTCGCCGGGACCGCAAGCGTAGGAGAAATGTGGCTGCAGAACGAAGCTGGGGTGATCCTGCGGCTTCGAGCCCGGCGTGCTGGACTCATGCTCGCGATCGGCGCGGATGCCGTTCGCATTACGATGCGATGATGCCGATTACGCTGAGTTCCATGCTGCTGACCCGCGCCCGGTTCCTGTCCGACTCCCGCTTCGACGCGAAGGAGAAGCTCGGCCGCCGGTCAACCCGATCTGGAATGACATCGACAGCAGCTACAAGGTCCATCGACCAGTTTCGGCGCCGGACCTCCCACACCCAAACCTCGACGTCGCGGCCTACGTGAGATCCGGAACCGCTCCTACTACCGTAGTAAAATGGATTAGCGAGTGGCGCCGTCGTCGTGCTGTCCGTCATGACAACCACTTCGGCGGCCCAGCACCACCAACTGAAGGCCGGGGTGCGGCTGTTCCTCTACACCGCGCGCCGCGAACAGGGCGCGCCCAGAGACTGGGGGCCGCGCCCCGCTCTTTTAGGTCGGTCACAGCACGGGGGCCCCTGCTCAGCTGCCTGCGAGTTCCTCGCGCTGCTCCTCCCACTCCACCGGGAACGGCTCCATGAGCGCCGGCAGGGTCATTGGCTCCGGCTGCCGCCCGTCGAGGATCGCCTCGACGATGCCCGGCGCCAGCAGCGTCAGGCGCAACAGGCGCGAGACATAGGACGAGTTGATCATCTCCGCCGCCGCCAGCTCGTTGATGGTGCCATAGCGCCCGGTCTCCATCATCCGCCTCCACCGGAACGCCCGGGCCAGCGCTTTCACCAGCGTGGTGTCCGCAGCCGAGGCGCCCCGGTTCGTCGTGCTGGCAGGCGCAATCATCAGCTTCCGCCCACCCCGCTGCTTCCGGACCGCCAGCGGCACCCGCACGGTCAGCATTTGCGCGGCGCCGGGCACGCTGCGTCCTTCGCTGCTTCGGCGGGTGGCGGGGCCAGGTCCCGCGCCAGGCTGGCCAGCCCCTCCAGCTTCAGCCGAACGTCGGCGCCGCCACTGCCGATGTCCACTCGGTCGACCAGCAGGCGGATGATCCGCGCCTGCTCTGCCGGGAAGAGTTCCTCCCACAGTGGGTCGAGCCTCTCCAGCGCCAGGCGCGCCTCGTCCTCCGTCACGTCGGGCGCCGAGGCCCGTGCCGCGCGCCAGGCCCCGAGCACCACCTCCGGCTGCCGGAGCAAGCCCCTGACCTGCGCGATGGCCCAGCCCTCGATCTCCGCGGCGGAGATGCGCGCAAGGGCCGGCCCGTCCGCGGCGCTGCCCTTCGGCGCCATTACCTGATTGTCGCTGTGCAGCACCGGACGAACCGTCCCGGCACGGGCGCGGGACCAGGTAGTTGCCGGTCCTCATGGCGACGTGCAGTCTATTTTCATGAATGAAACGAAATACACGCGCGGCGGTTCCGACGACGCCGGGGATCGAGCCAGGACGGAAGCGGCCGCGAAGGCGCCCGTAATCTGGCTGCTCGGAAAAGCACAGGCTGGCAAGACGAGCATCGCTGCTTGCCTGACGGGAACAGGTGAGGAGGGCGTCGGCCTGGGCTTCCAACGGACCACCCGGGAGCCGCGGCTGCACGCTTGGCCGCCGCCGCCAGCGCCACCGATCCTGCTTTTTCTCGACACCCCCGGTATTGGAGCGGACGACGGCGACGCTGAGGCAGAGGCTCGTAGGGCGATGGCCCAGGCCGAGGACCAAGCCCATGTCATCCTCGTCGTTGCCCGGGCCGAGGACCTAGCAGTTGGCGCGCTGATGCAGGCGCTGACCGAGATCAGGCGGCGCCACCGAGACTGGCCGGTGATCGTCGCCCAGACCCGGCTGCACGACCTCTACCCGACTGGCATGCGGCACCTGCTTCCCTATCCATTCGACGGTACTCCGGCCGACTTCGGGCTCCCCGGTCTTCCGCAGGACCTGGCGCGGGCTCTCGCGGCCCAGCGGCAGATTTTCGCGTCAGTCCCCGGCGAGCCGCCAACTTTTGTGCCCGTGGACCTGACGCGCGCCGCGCAAGGCTTCGAGCCCCGAGACTACGGTGCAGAGGCGTTGCTCAACGCCCTCGGCCCGACGCAGCCCGAGACCGCCGACGCCCTTCGGGAGATGCGCGACCCGCTAACAGGGGCGCGCCTGCGCGTCATCCTGCCTTGGGCGCTCCTGGCCGCGGCTGCGGAAGCTCCGCCGCTCCCGTTCTTGGGCTTAGCCGGGGCGACGACGGGACAGGGGCTGATGCTCCGCGCGATCGCTGCACGCTGCGGGGTGCCTTGGACCTTCGGCCTCGTCTGGAGGTTCCTGGCGGTGCTTGGTCCAGGCATTCTCGCGAGCGCAGGGGCCTCCGCCGTGATCCGGCAGGTCCTGAAGCTGGAATCGGCCCCGGTACCGCTGCTGCCGCGGCGGCGGCCTTTACGGTGACCTGGGCGGCCGGAGAGGCCGGCATGGTCTGGTTCGGAGCGCTTGGCCGCGGCGAGCAGCCCGACAAGGAAGCCGTGCGCTCCGCATGGCGACGTGGCTTCGAGGAGGCAGTGGCATGGTGGAAACGAAACCAGGGCGGCTAAGGCGGCGCCTGCGGGCGCTCCGGCCGTGGTGGCGGACGATCCTGCGGGCGGTGCTGTTCGCGGGACCGACGCTGCTGCTTATCCCGCTCGGCATCGCTTGGCTTTGGGAACGCGGCTGGACGGCTTGGTGGCTCATGGCATGGACAGTCGGCGTGTTCCTGGGCGTCTGGGCCGCGGGTCTCTGGAAGCCCGACCTGCCGCCCATCTCGCTGAAGGGTTCGCGACAGGGGGCGTCATCAGGTGAACTTGAGGCGCGGACGACGATCGCTCGGATTGTCGAGAGTGCGAAGGCTTCCGACATCGCAGACGCTGACGCGGCGCGTGTACTTGCTGAGAAGGTCGCGCACGAGGTGGCATCCGCCTTTCACCCGGGCGAGAAGGCGCCGACACTGCGGGTGACGCTCCCCGAACTGCTCCTGGTCACCGAACAGACTGCCCATGACATCCGCCGAAGACTTCTCGCCGACTTTCCAATCCTGAGGGATGTGCGCTTCGATATTCTCGAGAGCAGCGCGGGGCTGATGGTCTGGGCCGATCGCGTGATGACGGGCTACCGGGTCGGCCGCTTCCTCTGGAACCCCGTAAACGCCCTCATTCAGGAGGCGCAGCGCGCCGGAACGAATCTCGCTGGCCAAGGGATGGCGGGATACGCGATGAGGCGTGTCGCTCAGATCCTGGTCGCGGAGGTGGGCGAAGCCGCCATACGCCTTTACTCCGGGGCGGCGCGGATGGACGCACGCGAACTCGAGGAAGCATCCCGGCTCGACGTGGATTCGGGGTCGGCAGAGGCACCCGAGGCGAGCCGCGAGAGTCTGCGTGCGGCCGTTGTCGGCCAAGTCAACGCGGGAAAGTCGAGCCTCGTCAACGCGCTCTCCGGCGAGGCTCGGGCCCTCGCCGGGAACGTCATCCACACCGGTCGGGCTTTGGAATTCCCAATCGACCACCCGATCCACGGCCCCCTCGTGGTCACCGACACACGGGGGCTGGCTGCAGGCGAACCGCCCGACGTCGAGACGTTCGTCGCTGCCGACGTCTTGCTGTGGCCGGTCGCGTTGCACCGGGCCGACCGCGGGGCGGACATGCGTGCACTGACGGCGCTACGGGCGTGGTCGGCGAAGCACCCCGCCCGCTCCGTCCCGCCCATCGTCTTTGTGGGCACACACCTTGACCGCTTGGAACCGGCTAGGGAGTAGTCACCACCCTATGATCTGGCAGATGGGAAACGACCGAAGGAGGTCTCCGGCGCAGCGGCGCTCGCCGCAGCGAAGATAGATTTCGCCTGGCCCGAGGCGCGATGGACGGTCGCCGTGCTCGGGGGCGGTACCCGAGCATGGAACGTCGATGCCGTCCGGGGCGCCATCGCGGATGCTCGGCCGGCAGCCGAGGCCTCGCGGAATCTACGCTTATGGGCGACCCGCGGGAGCATGGCGCGCGTGTCCGACGCAGTCCGGGCGCTCTGCGGCGCAGGCCGCGTTATAACAGGTGAGGTTAAGCGGGGCATCCCCGCCGCCCTCTCTAAGGTGACGCAAGATAAGGACGGATCTCCCCCCTAGCTGGCCAAGCTGCCGTGAGGCGAGGCTACACGGCGATGCCCGTTGCCATACCCTGCATCGCTGCCGCCGCGGGAGCCGCCGCCTCGGCCGTCGGTAGCGGCGGCGTTCTGGGCGCCGTGGCGGCCGCCGGCGCCGCCCTGGTGGTCTCCGCCGTCTCCCGCCCCAAGTCGCCCTCCGCCGCCCGCAGCGCCAACGTCACGCCGGGAACGCACACCAGGCCCGGCGGCTTCGATCCGCGCACGCCGGGTGCCAGGAGCACAAGTCCTTTCGCCAGCTCATCACCGAGCACCAGATCGTCGACGGGTGCTGCCGCACCTTCGGCCCCGTCGTGTTCCTACATCCCGCCACGGACGACGAGCGCCGCTCCGACGGCTTCCTGCACGTTGTCGTAGTGCTGGCTGCGTATCGCGTCTGTGCCGTCGGCGAGGTCTTTCTGAACGGCACGGACTCCAAGGAGTTCGCGCTGGCACACTGGCTGCCGAGCGGCGCGTCGGGCGGGCGAGTGTTCGTACGCGTGTTTAATGGCGCAGGAAATGTCCGCGAGGACAGCCAAAGGCGGAAATCCACAGATAAGGACCATCCGCATAGCGAACTGTTAATGCCCACTGAGCGGCTGTTCCCTGCGTTCCCATTTGCTGCGCGCCACGGGGAACACGAGAAATCCTAGGTCATTCAAGGATGTTCCACACGTTCCCCGCTGTTCCACGACGGCTGGGAAGCTTCTGTGGCGACAGCATAGTAAGCCCTGCGTGACCCGGCTGGCGCCTGACGACGTGGCGTGGCCGGGTGACCTCTGGCGGCAAGCTCTTTGGCCCTGGCTCATGCCCAGCCGGCCGCCCACTTAGCCAAACGATTTCGGATAATCCGGCGGGGGTGGCGCGATGGGCGGCTTCAACAGCGGAAGGCGCGGAGGGCTGGCGACAGTTGAGGGCTGCGCCTCAGTGGTGCTGGACGTGTGCGCGGTGATGCGGCCCGTCACTGCCGAGATCCGCCGACAGCAGGCAGGGCCGATAGCGGAGGGGCAGATAGCTGAGGCAAGCGCAATCCGCTGGAACTGGACGCGGCAGGGCGAGGCGGCCCCTTGGGCGACTGTGGATGTGCATCTGTCTCTCGGCAGCGATCATGGCTCGGCACGACTAGGCTTCGACGTGGCGCATTACCATCGCCCTACCGGCCTGCAGCAGCAGACGGTGATGATGGAGGCAACGCCCTGTCGCTTCGGTGGGGTCCGGTGGTGGTGGGTTTGCCTGGCGACGGGGAGGCGGTGCACGAAGATCTATCTGCCGGATGGCGGCATTCGCTTTTTGAGCCGGGGGGCGGGCGCCTATCGCCTCGCCTATGCCTCGCAGCGGGGGGACGACATGCAGCGCAGCCACGGGCGGCTTGCGCGGCTGCATCGGCGGCTGGGCGGGCATTACAGGCATGCGGAAGCTCCTCTGCCGCGCCGCCCCAAGTGGATGCGCCACGCGACCTATGAGCGCCTGTGGGCAGAATGGGAGGCGCAGATTGAGCGGCATGAAGTCATCTTTGAGGCTGGCGCCGCCCGGTTTAGAGCCGGGTTGGAGGGGGGAACTGAGAGCCCGCAGCGCTGACGCGCTTGCTCCAGGCCATTTGCCTACGCGGCTCTTGGGCGAAGGGGCACAGGTCGGGGCTATCTCCCCGGAAGGGCGTGGCCACACTTTGCCGGAGCGGGTCCGCAAGGGGTCCGCAGGAATGATAGAAATGACCGATCCGGCCACTTATAGCATCTAAGGTTTTGAAAAGAATGGTGCCGACACCCGGGATTGAACCGGGGACCTACTGATTACGAATCAGTTGCTCTACCGCTGAGCTATGTCGGCCCGTCACGCGCAGCGCCTATAGCCGTCCCGGCGCCGACCGACAACCCGTTCCGAGTTTCGGTGGCGCCAGGATCGGCTCAGCCGACAGTCGCCGGCAGCGTCTGCGGGCTGGTCCAGTTGATGGTGCCCACCGCCTGGCAGCTCGGGCATACCGGCTGCCATGCCGCATGGTCCGTGCCGCAGGAGGCGCAGCGCCAGCGCGGCTCGGGCGCGGCAGTGGCGGCCTGGCGCAGCCAGCGGGCCTGGGCGGCGCGGCCCTCGGGCGTTTCGCCGTGCTCCACCTCCTCCAGGTCGCTCAGCGCCAGGTAGGCGCGACGGTCGGCCTGGCCGCCGGAGACCAGCGCGTCCAGTTCCTGCCGCGCCCGCCCGGTCAGCCCGGCCTCCAGCGCCGCGCGGCCGACCAGCAGCCGGCTCTCGGCATGGCGCGGGCTGCCCTTCGCCAATGCCTCGGCCGACTTCATCCGGGCCAGCGCATCCGCATCGTCGCGGAAATACTCCTGCGCCAGGTCCGGATGCGGCCGTGCCGCCCAGGCCTGTTCCAGCACGGTGCGCGCCCGGCGCGGGCTGCCGCTGTCGCGCAGGCGCCTTGCATGGGCCAGCGCCGCCGGCGCGAAGGCCGGGTCGGCCGCGAAGCCCTGCCGTTCCAGCTCCGCCGCGCGGGTCAGGTCGGGCTCCTGCCCGGCCGCGGCCAGTGCCAGCGCCGCCTGCCCGGCGCCCGGCGGCGCCAGGGTCAGCGCCTCCCGCCAGTCCCGCATGCGCAGTGCCAGCGTCTCGCGTTCCTGGCGCAGCCAGGCGGCGCCGGGCTGGGCCGCCTCGGCTTCGCGCGCCAGGCGCTGCGCCGCCGACCAGTCCTCGCGCTGGATCGCCTGCCGCAGCAGGCCACGCAGGCCGAGGAAGCGGGCCTCCGGGCTGGCGGCAAGCTGGCGGAAGATCTCCGTCGCCTGATCCTCACGCCCCGCCAGCCGCTCGGCTTCCGCGGCCAGCAGCAGCGTCTGCGGCGTATCGCCGAGCCCCTTGCGGGCGCGCTTGGATTCGATGCGCGCGGCATCCGGCGTGCCGGCGGCCAGCGCCACCAGCGCGCGGGTCAGGGCGGCATCGCCCTCGGCGCGGCGCTTCGTCGCCTTGCGGGCGCGCAGCCTGCCGGGCAGCCGCCGCAGGGCCGCGATGCCGGCCAGGATCAGGTGCAGCACCAGGAACAGCACCGCCAGCAGCAGCAGCGCGATCGGCAGGCCGACCAGGATCTCGGCATCGCCGACGCGGACGGCGACATCGCCGCCCACCTGGGCGAGCCACAGCACGCCGGCGATGCCGGCAGCCAGAAGAACGAGGTAGATCAGGGCATGACGCATCGTGCGGCCCTCAGCCCGCGGCCAGGCTGCGCAGCGCGGCGCGGGCCTCGATCAGGGCGCGGGCCTGCTCGACCCAGGGTCGCATCGCCTCCTGCGCCGGCGGCGACAGGCGCTGCAGCGGCGCCAGGCTGCCTTCCAGGTCGCCGGCTTCCAGGGCGCGGCGGGACTTCTCGATCTCGGCGGCGGCGGCATCGCCGAACACCACCTCCTCGCCGCGGCGCACGGTGACCAGGCCGGACAGGCGGGACAGCGCGCTGTCCATCACGCCCTGGCCCTGCCGGCCGGGGTCGCTGGCGGCCATGGCGGCGCGCGCCGCCTCCTCGAAGCGCAGGCGCAGCGCGGATTCGGTGGGAGGCGCGGATTGCGCAAACCGGGTCAGCGCCGCCGGCGGCTCCCGCAGCGTGCCGAGCGCGCCACCCAGCGGAGCCCCGGTCTCCAGCGCGGCGCGAAGCTGGTCCAGAGTGGCCAGACGCCCGGCGCGGCCTTCCAAGGCGGACAGGCGCTGCGCCTGGCCCTGCAGCTCGGTGATGCGCCCCGCCTGCTCCTCCAGCGTCGCGCGCTGCGCGGCAACCTGCTCCTGGATCTCGCTCAGCCGCCGGGTCAGCGTCGTCTCGACGCCGCCGAGCCGTTCCGTCGCCTGCGTCAAAGCCTGCTCGGCCGTGCCGACGCGGGCGGCCAGCTCCTGCGCCACGCCCTCGATCCGGGCGGAGCTGGCGGTGGCGCGGGCTTCCTCCTGCGCGATGGCGGCCTCGGCGCGCTGCGCAAGCCCATCGACGCGGCGCGTCAGCGCATCCAGCGCCGGGCGCGGTGCCAGCTCGGCCGGGTCCGTCACCGGACGCGCGGCGAGTTCGGCGGCGGCGCGTTCCACCGCGGCGATGCGGCCGGCCAGCGGCGCCAGGTCCGGCCCGGTGGCTGATTCCAGCGTGGCGAGGCGGCTGGTCAGCCCCTCCAGCGCGGGCTGCCGCGCGACGGCCGTCTCCAGCGCCGCCAGGCGCTGTTGCAGCGCCGCGACGGCCGGGCTGGCCTCGGCGCGGTCCTGCGGCACCGGGCGCGCCAGCAGCCAGGCGACGGCGCCGACCAGCACGACGGCGGCGACCAGGATCGGCAGGGCGGCGGGGTCCATGCGGAACCGTCGGAGCCGCTCGGAGAAGGAGGGGGGCGGGGTCGGGCTCATGGCTCTCCTGGCAGCTCAGCGGGTCCGCGTCAGTACGGCACGGCGTCGGGTTCGGGCTGCCCTTGCCGGGTCTCCCCGGGGCCGAGCAGCGCCAGCAAGGCATCCTCGGATGGCCGCCCAGCCACGCGCATCTCGCGCCACGCCAGCGGGGCGAGCGCCACGCGGGCCGCATCCGCGACCCGGGGGCTGATCGCCAGCGCTGCCATGTCCGCGAGCGTCGCGGAAAGGCCTGCCTCCCGAAGCAGAGTGATGGCACAGGCCGCCGAGCGAGGCGAGTGGAACAGTACCTGCCCGGGTCCATTGCGGCTTCGCAGCGCCGCGAGCACGGGCGCCGGCACGCTCGTCGCGGGCGTGGCGGCGTAGGCGATGCGGCGCAGCACGCGGAAGCCGCGCCGACGCAGATCGGCCGCCAGATCCAGCGCATAGCCCTGGCCCACGGCCAGCAGCACCGGCCCGGCGGTGGGGTCGAGCCGCTCCGCGGTCAGTCGGGCCAGATCCTCCGCCGTGCCGCCGGCCGCCACGGCGCCCACCCAACCGGCGGCCCGCGCCGCCTCCGCCGTCGCCTCCCCCACCGCCAGCAGCGCGAGTCCCGGCGGTTGCGGCGGCAGGGCGCGGGCCGCGGCGCGGCTGGTCAGCAGCACGGCCCGGCACGGCGGAATCGGGAAGGGGCGCGGTTGCAGCACCAGTGCCGGCATCGCCAGCGCCCGGAAACCCAGCGCCCGCAGCCGCGCCGCGGTCTCGGCCCCGCCCGGTTCCGGGCGGGTCACCAGCACCGCGCCCAAATCAGCCAAAGATATCAGCCAAAGATGTCGGCGGGGCTGTCACGGCGCAGGCCCTCGCCGAGTTCACGGCCCAGCGCCACCGCATCGGCCACCGCGCCCTGGGCGCTGCGCTTCAGCAGGAAGGACCCATCCGGCCGCGCCACCAGCCCGGTCAGGTGCAACCTTCCGTCGCTCAGCAGCCGCGCATGGCCGCCGATCGGCGTGCGGCAGGAGCCATCGAGCGCCGCCAGAAGGGCGCGCTCCGCCCGGCTGACCGCCGCCGCCTCGCGGTCCTCGATCGCCGACAGCAATTCCAGCAAATCCACGTCATCGGCCCGCGCGGTGACGCCGACGATGCCCTGGCCGGCCGCCGGCACCATCGAATCGGGGTCGAGGACGACGGAAGCACGCTCCTCCATCCCCAGCCGCCGGAGGCCCGCCAGGGCCAGCAGCGTCGCCGCCGGACCCTCCGGCTGCGCCAGCTTGCCGAGCCGGGTCTGCACGTTGCCGCGGATCATCTCGATCCGCAGGTCGGGCCGCGCATGCAGGATCTGGCTCTGCCGGCGGACGGAGGCGGTGCCGATCACGGCGCCCGCCGGCAGTGCCGCGAAGGGGTCGGAGGGGTCCGGCGTGCCGCAGCGCGGGCCGAGGATCACCGCATCCCGCGCATCCTCCCGTCGCAGCGTGCAGGCCAGAACGATGCCGGGCGGCATCTCGGTTTCCAGATCCTTGAGGCTGTGCACCGCGAAATCGATGCGGCCATCCAGCAGCGCCTCGTGGATTTCCTTGGCGAACAGCCCCTTGCCGCCGATATCCGCCAGGCGCTTGTCCTGGATGCGGTCGCCCGAGGTGGCGATGGCGTGTTCCTCGAAGGCCTTCGCGTCCCGCAGCACCGGGCAGAAGCGCGTGATGATCGACAGGAAGTGCCGGGTCTGCCACAGCGCCAGCGGCGAGCCGCGGGTGCCGACGCGCAGCGGCAGGTTGCGGAAATGCGGCCGGACCTGCCCCTGCGCGGGGGTGGCGATGGGATGGATGGCGGACATGCGGCCTATTAGGCCCCTGCCCCGGACTTCGGAAGGTGCCTTGATGACGGATCTGCTGCGCGCGGACGCGCTGGTGCCAATGCGCGCGGACGCGCTGGTGCTGGGCCTCGAATCCTCCTGCGACGAAACCGCCGCCGCGATCCTGCGCGCCGACGGCACCATCCTGGCCGAGGCGGTGCTCTCCCAGCTCGAGGATCACACCCCGTATGGCGGCGTGGTGCCGGAGATCGCGGCGCGGGCGCACCTGGCACATCTGCCGGCGCTGGTGCGCCGCGTGCTGGACCAGGCCGGCATCACGCCGTCCGGGCTGGCGGCGGTGGCGGCGACGGCCGGGCCGGGGCTGATCGGCGGGCTGATCGTCGGCGCCACGCTCGGCAAGGGGATCGCCATCGCCCAGGGCATCCCCTTCCTCGGGATCAACCACCTGGAGGGCCATGCACTGACCCCGCGGCTGCCCGGCGTGCATCCGGGCGGGCTCGACTTCCCCTACCTGCTGCTGCTGCTGTCCGGCGGGCATTGCCAATGCGTGCTGGTGGAGGGCGTCGGCCGGCACCGGCGGCTCGGCACCACGCTGGACGACGCGGTGGGGGAGGCCTTCGACAAATCCGCCAAGCTGCTCGGCCTGCCCTGGCCCGGCGGGCCGCATCTGGAACGGTTGGCGGCCGGGGGCGACGCGAAGCGCTTCACCCTGCCCCGCCCGCTGTTCGGCCGCGCCGGCTGCGACTTCTCCTTCAGCGGCCTGAAGACCGCGGTGGCGAACATCGCGGCAAAGGGGCTGGACGAAGGCGCCCGCGCCGACCTCGCCGCCGGTTTCCAGGCCGCCGTCAGCGCCACCCTGGCCGACCGGGCCGCCCATGCCCTGGCGATGGCGCCCGGCGCCACGGCGCTGGTGGTGGCCGGTGGCGTCGCCGCCAATGCCGGCATCCGCGCGGCGCTGGCCGCCGTGGCAGCGCGAGCCGGCCTGCCGCTGGTGGCGCCGCCCATCCGGCTCTGCACCGACAATGCCGTGATGATCGCCTGGGCCGGGATCGAACGCCTGCGCCTGGGCCTGACCGAGCCGCTGGACCATCCACCGCGGCCGCGCTGGCCGCTGGCGGAACTTTCCGGCGCGCTCCGGGAGAACCGGGCCGGATCTGATGCGTTGGCGGGACAGGAATATTGAAGGAGGTTTCGATGTCCATGATCCCCCGGCTCGCCGTCGTGCTCGGCCTCACCTTCGCCGTCGCCGCCTGCGGCCAGACGCCCGGCCAGCGTGCGGTCAGTGGTGGCCTGCTGGGCGCCGGCACCGGTGCCGCGGTCGGCTCGCTGTCCGGCAATGCCGGCACCGGCGCGCTGATCGGCGGCGGCGTGGGTGCCGTCGGAGGCGCCGCGACGGCGCCGCGCCGCTACTGAGCCTCCTCCCTGCGGGTTGCGTCGCCCGAGCGGCGGCGCTACCCGCAGCTTCGTGAACTACCGCCACGCCTTCCACGCCGGCAACGCCTGCGACGTTGCCAAGCATGCCCTGCTCGTCGCGCTGTTGCAGGCGCTGCGGATGAAGGCGAAGCCGTTCCGGGTGCTCGACACCCATGCCGGCATCGGCAGCTACGTCCTGGCCTCGGCCGAGGCCGAGCGCACCGGGGAGTGGCGGGCCGGCATCGGCCGGGTCGCCGACATCACCGAGGGTCCGCTCGCCGACTACACTGGGCTGGTCCGCGCCGCCGGCTTCCCCGACATCTACCCCGGCTCCCCCGACCTGGCCCGCGCCCTGCTGCGCCAGGACGACCAACTCGTGCTGTGCGAACTGCACCCGGAGGATCACGCGACCCTGCGCAGCCGCTACCGTGGCGACTCCCAGGTGGCGGTGCATCGCCGCGATGCGTGGGAAGCGGTGGAGGCGCTGACCCCCTTCCCCGAACGCCGCGGCCTGGTCCTCATCGACCCGCCCTTCGAGCAGCCGGGCGAGTTCGAGCGCGCGGCCGCCACCCTCGCCCGGCTGCGCCACCGTTTTCGCGCCGGCATCGTCGCCGCCTGGTACCCGATCAAGCATCGCGCCCCGCCGCGTGCCTTCCACACCGCGCTGCGCGACGCCCAGGTGCCGGATTGCATCACGGCCGAGTTGCTGCTGCGGGAGCCGACCGACCCGACCCGCCTGAATGGCTGCGGCCTGCTGGTCGCCAATCCGCCGCATGGCTTCGCCCAACGCGCCGAGGCAATCCTGGCGGCCCTGCTGCCGCATCTGGCACAAGGCGAGGCCGGCGCCGCATGCTCCGTCACGCGCATCACGCCGGAATAGGAACCAGGGGAAAACGCATGCCGCAGCGCGCACGACGACGCATCGCGGTGCTGGGCGCCGGCGCCTGGGGCACCGCCCTGGCGCTGCAGGCCGCCCGCGCCGGCAACGCCGTCAGCCTCTGGGCGCGCAATCCGGACCGCGCCGCCGCCCTCGCCGGGGCCGGGGAGAATGCGCGCTACCTGCCCGGCATCCCGCTGAGCCCGGCCATCACCGTCACCGCCGATGCCGCCGCCGCGCTGTCCGAGGCGCTGTTCGCCCTGCTGGTGGTCCCGGTGCAGCACCTGCGGGAGGTTCTGGCGACGCTGCCGGACTCGACCTGCCCGCTGGTGGTCTGCGCCAAGGGCGTCGAGCGCGGCACGCTCTGCCTGCCGCTGGAGATCCTGCACCAGTCCCGGCCGCACACCCCCGCCGCCGTGCTGTCCGGCCCCAACTTCGCGCATGAGGTGGCGCGCGGCCTGCCCGCCGCCGCCGTGGTCGCCAGCCGCGACGCCGGGCTGCGCGGCCTGGCGGCGGATCTGCTCGGCACCGCCGGCTTCCGGCTGTATGGCGGCGACGACCCGATGGGCGTGCAGGTCGGCGGCGCGGCGAAGAACGTCATCGCCATCGCGGCCGGGGCGGTGATCGGCGCCGGGCTCGGGGAGAATGCCCGCGCCGCCCTGGTCACGCGCGGCCTCGCGGAATTGTCGCGGCTGACGGTGGCGCTCGGCGGGCGGGCGGAGACCGCCGCGGGGCTGTCCGGCCTCGGCGACCTGCTGCTGACCACCACGGGGCCGGGCAGCCGCAACACCTCGCTCGGCATGGAACTGGCGCGCGGCGCACCGCTGGAGACGGTGCTGGCCGGCCGCGTCGGCGTGGCGGAAGGCGTGGAGACGGCGCCCGCCCTGGTCGCGCGTGCGACGAAGGCGAGCGTCGAGTTGCCGATCTGCGCCGCGGTGGCGGATCTGCTGGCCGGCGACCTGACGATCGGGGAGGCGATGGGCCGGCTGCTGGCGCGGCCCCGGCGCGACGAGTAGCCGCGCCGAACTGCCCCGCTACGGCCGGCCGATGGAGCGGTAGCTGAAGCCGGCGTCCCGCATCGCCGCCGGCTCATAGACGTTGCGCAGATCCTCGATGACGTTGCCGCGCATCGCGCGGCGCAGTCCGGCCGGCGACAGCGCACGGAACTCGTTCCACTCCGTCAGCACCACCAGCGCATCGGCACCCTGCGCCGCGTCCATCGCGCCCTCGGCATACTCGATGCCCTCCGGCAGCATGGTCCGGGCGTGGTCCATCGCCACCGGGTCGTAGGCCCGCACCCGCGCGCCCGCCTCCAGCAGCTTCGGCAGCACCACCAGGGACGGCGCGTCGCGCATGTCGTCCGTCTCCGGCTTGAAGGCCAGTCCCAGCACCGCCACCGTCTTCCCCGCCAGGCTGCCGCCGCAGGCCGCGATGATGCGGTCCGCCATCTGCCCCTTGCGCGCGTCGTTGATCGCGATGGTCGCCTCGATCAGCAGTAAGGGGCTGTTGAAGTCTCGCGCCGTCTGCGCCACCGCCAGCGTGTCCTTCGGAAAGCAGGACCCGCCATAGCCCGGGCCGGGATGCAGGAACTTGCGCCCGATGCGGCCATCGAGCCCGACGCCGCGCGCCACGTCGTGCACATCGGCGCCGACATTCTCGCACAGGTCGGCGATCTCGTTGATGAAGGAGATCTTCATCGCCAGGAACGCATTCGCCGCATACTTCGTCAGCTCCGCCGTCTCCAGCGAGGTGTTGACGATCGGCGTCTCCATCAGGAACAGCGGCCGGTAGATCCGCCGCAGCAACTCCCGCGCCCGCTCCCCGGCCTCGCCCTCCTCGGTGCCGACCACCACGCGGTCCGGCCGCATGAAGTCGCCGATGGCGTTGCCCTCGCGCAGGAACTCGGGGTTGGAGGCGACCGCGATCTCGACCTCGGGCCGGATGCGCGTGACGATCTCCTTCACCTTGCGGCCGGTGCCGACCGGAACGGTGGACTTCGTCACCAGCACGATCGGACCCGTGGCGGCGCGCGCCACCTGCTCGGCGGCAGCGAAGACGAAGGACAGGTCGGCATGGCCGTCGCCGCGGCGCGACGGCGTGCCGACGGCGAGGAAGACCGCATCCGCGCCCTCCATCGCCGCACCCAGGTTGGTGCCGAACACCAGGCGGCCATCCTTGACGTTGTCGGCCACCAGGCGGTCCAGCCCGGGCTCGTAGATCGGGATGCGGCCGGCGTTCAGCGCCGTGATCTTGGACGGATCGGCGTCCACCACATGCACATGCATGCCGAATTCGGCGAAGCAGGCCCCAGAGACGAGACCCACATAGCCGGCACCAATCATCGCTATCCGCACAGGCTGCTCCGCTGCCGCAATTTCGAGGCTGTCTTACCGCGCAGCCAAACATCCCGCCAACGCAGCGATCGGGCGTTCTCCGCCTCATGTGATCGTGCAGGCCTCTACGTTTTCGGCATCGCCAAGGGGATCGTCATCGGGAGAGCCTGCTCCGCCGGCAAGCTGGACGGCGCCGCGGCCGGAAGCTAGACGAACGGGGTCAGCCAGGAACGGGGATGCGGGTGCCGGACGCGGTGGAAGTACGCTTCGTCGCCAAGAACATGCGCCTCGACCTCCGCCTGATCGCGGAGATGATCGACCCGGGCGCCCGCGTGCTCGACATCGGCTGCGGCGACGGCGTGCTGATCGAATACCTGACGCGGGAGAAGCGCGCCGACGCCCGCGGCATCGAGATCGACATGGCGGAGGCGACGGAGGCAGTGGCCGCCGGCCTGCCGGTGATCCACGGCGATGCCGACGCCGACCTCGCCTTCTACCCGGATGGCGCCTTCGACTACGTGGTGCTCAGCCGCACCCTCCAGGCGGTGGAGCGGCCGCGGGAGGTGCTGCGCCAGATGCTGCGCATCGGCAGCCGCGCCATCGTGTCCTTCCCCAATTTCGGCCACTGGGAGTTGCGCCTGCGGCTGCTGCTGTCCGGCCGGATGCCGGACAACGAGACCTGGGACCGCCCCTGGTACGAGACGCCCAACATCCACCCCTGCACCATCCGCGACTTCTTCGAGCTGTGCGCGATGGAGGACTATGTCGTGGAACGCTGGCTGGCGGTGGACGAGAAGGGCTTGCGATCCCCCTGGAAACGCTCGCCCTGGCTTGCGAACCTGTTCGGCGAGCAGGCGCTGTTCCTGCTGCGGCGGCGCTGAGGCCGCCGCTGGCGGGACGTCAGTTCAGGCGAATACCCGCCGGCGCGCCCAGGCCCGGCATCATGGCCGCGGCCAGCGCCGCATGCTGGGCGGCGGCGTCGGCGCCGAGCCGCCGGCATTCCGCCTCCACATACTCCAGGATCAGGATCAGGGCGTTCCGGTCGGTCTCGGCGTCGGCCGGGGCAGGCTGCTGTCTCGACATGGTCTGGGTCCTGGGGCGCACAGGTTGAGGCATGGCCGCTGCAGGATATGCCACGGACCTCACGCCGACGTGAAGCCGCAAAAACTTTGTATCCTTTTCAACCGCCAATGTTCATCGCGTTCATCCAACGATAAAGGCGGCTGACTTCGCCGTTGAAACCCGGGCCTGGGATCGGCCGGCAAAGCCAGGAATTGCGCGGCGAAGCAGGCCGGGTGAGGATGGGCATGCAGCGCCACGGCGTTGGAACAGGAAGCGGTGGCCGGTCCGGACCTGGCGCGGCCGCCCCGGGGCACAGAACAGGGAGGAAAGCCGGCATGGCACGTGTGGCATTGGTGACAGGCGGGCAACGGGGCATCGGCGCCGCGATCAGCGAAGCCTTGAAGGAAGCCGGGCGCACCGTCGTCGCCTCCTACGCCGGCAACGACGCGGCGGCGAAGGCCTTCACCGACAGCACCGGCATCCCCTGCTACAAGTTCGACGTCGGCGACTACGACGCCTGCATCGCCGCGGTGGCGAAGATCGAGGCCGAGGTCGGCCCGGTCGAGATCCTGGTGAACAACGCCGGCATCACCCGCGACGCCATGATGCGCAAGCTGACGCGGCAGATGTGGGATGACGTGATCGATACCAACCTCGGCTCCTGCTACAACATGTGCAAGGCGGTCTGGGACGGCATGAGCAGCCGGAAGTTCGGCCGCATCGTCAACATCGGCTCGATCAACGGCCAGGCCGGGCAGCTCGGCCAGGTGAACTACGCCGCCGCCAAATCCGGCATCCACGGCTTCACCAAGGCGCTGGCCCAGGAAGGCGCGCGCAACCAGATCACGGTGAACGCGGTGGCGCCCGGCTATGTGGACACCGAGATGGTGCGCGCCGTGCCGCCGGACGTGCTGGAGAAGATCATCGCCCGCATCCCGCGCGGCCGCCTCGGCACCGCGCACGACATCGCCCGCGGCGTCGCCTTCCTGACCGCCGACGACGCCGACTTCGTCACCGGGTCGACGCTGTCGATCAATGGTGGGCAGCACATGTACTGAGGCCAGAGCTGAGGGGAGCTGCGCCGCATGGCCCATGCCATCCTCGCCTGGGACGGCGACGACGAAGGCGCGCCGGCCCGGCGCGCCGCCGCCCGCGACCGCCATGTCGCGCACATCACGGCGGAGGCGGCGGCCGGGCGCCTGCTGCTCGGCCTGCCGCTGCACGACGAAGCCGGGCGCGGGCTGGGCTCGCTGATGGTGGTGGCCGGCGATGCGGCGGCGCGCGACGCCTACCTGGCCGGCGAGCCCTTCGCCAACTCCGACGTCTGGCGCAAGGTGGAAAGCCACCCCTTCCGCATCGCGCCGCTGCCCTACCAGCCCTGGCCGGCGCCCGATTCGCCACCGCCCACCGGCCGCACCCACAGCATCATCATCGCCTGGGACGACACGGATGCGGAGGCGCTGGAGCGCCGCCTCGCCGCCCGCCCGGCGCATTTCGAGCGGGTGCAGCCGATGGCGGCCCGCGGCACCCTGCTGTTCGGCGGCGCCATCCTGGACAGTCAGGAAGGCCGCATGATCGGCTCCATCGCGGTGACGCGGCACGTGACGCATGAGGCCGCCCGCAACTGGCTGGAGGGCGACCCCTACGTCACCGGCGATGTCTGGCGCGACATTTCGATCCACGCCACCACGCTGCGGCCGCTGCCCTATGCCAGGCTACCCGGCTGAGCGGCGGCGCAAGGAACAGGCGGCCAGCTGCCTCGTTTTCCTCCGTGCCAGGAGGAGCAACGCCATGAGCAACAAGCACCCGAAGAACCAGGCGGAACGGCAGCAGGGACCGGGCGGCGACGTGCCGCGGCCGCCCTCCGACCTCGCGCGCAACCCGGCCATCGGGACGCCAAGGGGGTGTTCGGCCACGCCACGGACCCGGAGCCGATCGAGGGCGACAACACCTTCGAGGGTGGTGTGATGAACGACCCGGACCGCACCGGAGCGGTGCCCGAGGACCATCGCGGCCGCACCAACCGCTGAACGCGGAGATCCAGGCACGGCTTCGCAACGGCGGCTGCCTGGCCTAGGGCCGTTTCACCTGCGCCATGCACAGGTGAAACGGCCCTAGCTGTTGATTTGGCGCATTTTCCGAGCCGTCAGGCGTATCCGCCTGACTTGAAAATGCTCTAGAAGCCGGGCATGTCCTCCGCCACCCTCGCCGGCTGCGGCGCGCTGGCGCTGTGGGCCTTCCTCGGCCTGTTCTCGCGCCTGGCGGCCGGGCTGCCGCCGCTGCAACTCACCGCCATGGGCTTCGCGGTGGGGGGCCTGGTCGGGCTGGCGGTCGTGGCCCTGCGCGGCGGGCTCGGCGCGCTGCGGCAGCCGCCCCTCGCCTGGCTGCACGGCGTCGGCGGGCTGTTCGGCTACCATGCGCTGTATTTCACCGCGCTCGCCCTGGCGCCGGCGGTGGAGGCGAACCTCATCAACTACCTCTGGCCGCTGCTGATCGTGCTGCTGGCCGCGCCGCTGCGCGGGATGCGGCTGGGGCCGGCGCGCCTGTCCGGTGTCGGCCTGGGCTTCGCGGGTTGCGCGCTGCTGGTCGGAACCGGCGCGTCCTTCCCACCGGACGCCGTGCCGGGCCTGCTCGCCGCGGTAGGCGGCGCCGTGGTCTGGGCGGTCTATTCGGTCACCGCCGGCACGGAGCGCCTGGCGCGGGTGCCGACCGAGGCGGTGGCCGGCTTCTGCCTCGGCACAGCCCTTCTGGCGGCGCTGGCGCACCTGACCTTCGAGACGACGGTGCTGCCGGGTGGCCAGCAGGCGCTTGCGGTGCTGCTGCTCGGCCTCGGGCCGGTCGGGGCCGCCTTCTTCCTGTGGGATGTCGGCATGAAGCGCGGTGACCCTCGGCTGCTGGGGACACTCGCCTATGCCGTGCCGGTGGCCTCCACCCTGCTGTTGATCGCGGCTGGCGAAGGCCGGTTCAGCACGCGGGTCGCGCTGGCGACGCTGATGGTGGCCGGCGGCGGCTTCATCGCCGCCCGCGCGCGCTGAATCAGACCGGCTTGCGCCAAAGCCCGCGGACAACCTCCGCATGGCCCTGGTGGCGCGGCCCCTCGTCGAGCAGCACGGTGCCTTCCAACAGCTCCAGCACCTCCAGCCCGCCGAACAGATCCTCCGCGATGGCGCGGGTCCAGAGCAGCTCCGGGATCTTCGGCCCGCCGCTGCGGCGGCCATGCTGGGCGGGGGAGAAGCATTCCAGCGCCAGCAACCCGCCAGGCGCCAGCGTCCGCACCACGCCCGCCGCCGCCGCCGCGCGATCCTCCGGCGGCAGGTGCAGGAAGATCCAGGCGACGAGGTCGAAGCCCTCCGCCGGATACGCCCAGCCCGCCGCATCGGCGGCGACCGTCGCCAGCGCCACGCCGCGCGCCTCGGCCAGCGCCCGGGCCTTTCCCAGCCCGACCGGCGACCAGTCGAGCGAGGTCGTCTCCAACCCGCGTTCCGCGAGCCAGACGCCGTTGCGCCCCTCCCCATCGCCGATCGCCAGCGCCCGCATCCCCAGCCCCTGCCCCAGCCCCTGCCCCTGCCCCAGCCTGGGCGCCAGGCTTTCCAGGTAGCGGTTCGGTGCCTCCCCGAACTGGAAGCTGCCGCCCGCGTACCGCTCGTCCCAGGCGAGGGAGGTACTCATGCGCCGGGTTCCCAGCCTGTCGGGGCCAGTTCAAAACCGGCAAATTCGAAGGCCGGGCTGACGGTGCAGGACACCAGGCACCAGCGATCCACGGCCGGCCGTGCCGCCTGCCACCAACCCTGCGGCACCACGCCCATCAGCGCCGCATCCTGCGGGCCGAGGCGGATTTCCTGATCCACGGTTGTTCCGTCCCGCGACAGCGACAGCAGCAACGGCCCGCCGCCCTGCCAGAACCAGCATTCGGCGGCATCGACCCGGTGCCAGTGGCTGCGCTCGCCGGCATCGAGCAGGAAGTGGATGGCCGTGCCCACGCCACGCCCGCCTCCCTCCGGCCGGTCGCGCCACATCTCGCGGAAATGGCCACCCTCCGGATGCGGCGCGAGGCCAAGGGCCGCCACCACCTCCGCGCCGGTCACGGCGGGATCGCGCAGGTCCATGTCGCTCAGCCCGGCGCGGTACGGGCCAGGGCCGGCTCGCGCGAGACCTTCTCGAACCAGTCGGCCAGCCGCGGATGCGCCGCGCGCCAGGGCTCGTCGGCGAAGCGGAAATCCAGGTAGCCGAGCGCGCAGGCCACCGCGACCTCACCCACATGGGACAGCGCCTCGGGCGGATCGGCCTCCAGCGCCGCAAGCCCGCGCGCCACCGCGGCCTTCTGGCGGGCGATGTAGGCCAGGCGCGTGTCGTCCATCGGCTTGCCGAAACGCATCCGCCGCGCCACCGCCGCATCCATGATGCCGTCCGCCAGCGCGTGGCAGACCTGGGCCGAGAGCCGCGCCATGCTGCCGGTCGGCGGGAACAGCGGCGCCGCCTCGCCCACCGTGTCGAGGTATTCGCAGATCACCCCACTGTCATAGACCGGGCGGCCGTCGTCGGTGACCAGCGTGGGCACCTTGGACAGCGGGTTGTCCAGCAGCAGCGAGGCCGGGGAGGCGTGCGGGTCCGTCGGCACGATCTCGATGCGGGTT
Organism: Falsiroseomonas sp. E2-1-a20; assembly: GCF_051433195.1. NCBI lineage: Bacteria > Pseudomonadati > Pseudomonadota > Alphaproteobacteria > Acetobacterales > Roseomonadaceae > Falsiroseomonas > Falsiroseomonas sp. E2-1-a20. The sequence goes on from NZ_JBHMFT010000013.1 coordinate 32,458, forward strand.
TCGATGCCGCGCAGGATGGCGCAGGCCATCACCTTGCGGGCGAAGGGGCTGGTCGGCGCGTGGTGCAGCTTCATGGGCGTCGGTTATCCCCGGAAATGGTTCTTGGCTTCGCGCCGGGCGGTGAATTCCGCCAGGTCGCGGGCGCGGAAGTACGGGTTGGCGACCAACTCCTGCGCCAGCGTCGTCGGTACCGTGGGCCGGCCGGCGGCGCGCAGCGCACCGGCCGCCTCGGCCTCGGCCCGCAGCGCCTTGTTGCCGGGCTCGATGGTCAGCGCGAAGCGGGCATTGGCCTCGGTGTATTCATGGCCGCAGCAGAAGCGGGTTTCCGGCGGCAGCTTGGCCAGGCGCTGGAAGGACCGGTACAGCGCCTCCATGCCGCCCGGCTCCAGCGGCCGGCCGCAGCCGAGTGCGAACACCACGTCGCCGCAGAGCAGGAAATGGTCGGCGGCGAAGTGGAAGGCGATGTGGCCGGTGGTGTGGCCTGGCAGGTGCATCACCTGCGCCTGCGCGGCGCCGAAGGTGATCATGTCGCCCTCCCCCACCGCCTGGTCCAGCTTCGGCAGCCGGTGCGCATCCGGCGCGCCGCCGATCAGCCGCGCCTCGGGGAAGCGGGCGCGCAGCTCGGCCACGCCATCGATATGGTCGCCGTGGTGGTGGGTCAGCAGGATCGCATCGAGGCGCCCGCCGGCGGCTTCCACCGCGGCGATCGCCGGGCCGGCCTCGCCCGGGTCGCAGATGCCGATGGCGCCGGTCGGGACATCCCGCAGCAGCCAGAGGTAGTTGTCCTCGAGGCAGGGAACCGCTTCCACCTTCACCGACATCGCGCGCATCCCTTTCAAAGTGGCCAGGTTCCTGAACCATGCCGGTCCAAACCGGGACCGATCCCCCCTATATCCCCGGCATGACGACCGAGGTCCATGGTTTGCCGGCATTCCATGCCGCGGGGTTGCCGGCATTCTATGCCTCGGCCGGCGGTGCCGTGGCCGCAAGGCTGGTGCGGGACCGGCTGGCCGTGCTGTGGCCGGCGCTGCCCGGCCAGGCCGTGCTCGGCATCGGGCATGCGGCGCCCTATCTCGGCCTGTGGCGACGGGAGGCCGGGCGCTGCATCGCGCTGACCCCGGCCCATGGCGCGCACGCCAACGGCGCCCCCACCCCCTGGCTCCCCCCTTGGCCCGGCGCCGGCGCCCGGTCCGCCGCCCTGGTGGCGGAGGAGGAGGCGCTGCCCTTCGCCGATGCCAGCTTCGACCGCGTGCTGCTGGTGCATGGGCTGGAGGCGGCGGACAATGCCCGCCGCATGCTGCGCGAGGTCTGGCGCGTGCTGCGCGACGATGGCCGGATGATCGTGGTGGTGCCGAACCGGGTCGGACTCTGGGCGCATCTGGAACGCACGCCCTTCGGCCATGGCCAGCCCTATTCCCGTGGCCAGCTCTCCCGCCTGCTGGCGCGCCACCTGTTCCGGGTCGAACGGCGGGAGGCAGCGCTGTTCATGCCGCCCTTCGGCCTGCGCTTCCTCGGCGCCGCCGCGACGCCGTTCGAGAAGCTGGGTCGCGCGGTCTGCCCGCGCCTCGCCGGCGTCGCGATCATCGAGGCGGAGAAGGACCTGTTCTCCGCCATGCCGGCCGGCGCCGTCTCGGTCCGCCGCCGCGTGGTGGCGCCGGCGATGTCGGGCCGCGTCGCCATCCGGTCCGGCAGTCCGCACCAGCAGATCTAGAGCATTTTCAAGTCAGGCGGATACGCCTGACGGCTCGGAAAATGCGCCAAATCAACAGCTAGGGCCGTTTCACCTGTGCATGGCGCAGGTGAAACGGCCCTAGGCGCATTTTCCGAGCCGTCCGGCGTGTACGCCGGACTTGAACATGCGCCAGGCGTCGGCAACCGCTTGTTCACCGGACGCTGGCATGATGGTGCGTCAGCGCGACCCGATCCGACGGGCGCCAGCGCCCCGGGGACCATCGCCATGTCCGAGACGATCTGCGCCACCGAGACGCTCCGCGAGGCGATGCGGGCCGAGCTTCAGCCAGCCTTCGCCGATCTGCATCGTTTCGTGGATCGCCGCTTCGCCGAGCTGAGCGCGGAGCTGCATGCCAGCGTCGAGATCTCCGACATGGGCGAGGAGCGCATGGCCCAGGAACTGGCGCGCATCCACGACCAGATCGGCCAGCTCGTCGCCGTACCGGCAGCCGCCACGCGCAACAGCGGGCTGGAGCTGGAGGCGGTGGTGCAGGCGACGGAAACCGCGGCCAACACCATCATGGAAGCCGCGGAGGCGATCCAGGACTGGGTCGCCGCCGGTCGCGATCCCGGCGGCGTCGCCGCCATCGCGGACCGGGTGAACGCGATCTTCGAAGCGTGCAGCTTCCAGGATGTGACGGGCCAGCGCATCCGCCGCGCCATCCAGCACCTGCAACAGGTGGAGTCGATGCTGGAGACGATGATCCCGGACGGCGCCCGGCCGGAGGTGCCGCGGCCGCAGGTGGCGGTCCCAACCGCCATCCGCACCGTGGAATCCCCGGCCGGCGGCGACCTGGGGCAGGACGCCATCGACGCCCTGCTGAACGATTTCTGAGCCTGACGCGCGGCGCTCAGCCGCGCTCGACGCACGTCGCGGCTCAGCCGCGTTCCACGCACATCGCGCCGTCAGGCGCGTTCGACGCACATCGCGCCGTCAGGCGCGTTCGACGCACATCGCGCCGTCAGGCGCGTTCCACGCACATCGCGACACCCATGCCGCCGCCGATGCACAGCGTCACCAGGCCGCGCTTGGCATCGCGCCGCTGCATCTCGAACAGCAGGGTGTTCAGCACCCGCGCGCCCGATGCGCCGATCGGGTGGCCCAGCGCGATGGCGCCGCCATTGACGTTCACCTTGGCCGGATCCCAGCCGAGGTCCTTGTTCACCGCGCAGGCCTGCGCCGCGAAGGCCTCGTTGGCCTCGATCAGGTCGAGCGAGGCGACATCCCAGCCCGCCTTCTGCAGCGCCTTGCGGCTGGCCGGGATCGGCCCGGTGCCCATGATGGAGGGATCGACGCCCGCCGTGGCCCAGGACACGATGCGGGCCATCGGCGTGATGCCGCGGCGGCGCGCCTCCTCGGCCGACATCACCACCACCGCGGCGGCGCCGTCGTTGATGCCGGAGGCATTGCCGGCAGTGACGGTGCCCTCCTTGCTGAAGGCGGGGCGCAGCTTCGCCAGCACGTCCAGCGTGGTCTCCGGCTTCGGGTATTCATCCTCCGAGATCACGGTGTCGCCCTTGCGGCCCTTCACGGTCACCGGGGTGATCTCGTCGCGGAAGCGGCCGGCCTTCATCGCCTCGCCGGCCTTGCGCTGGCTGGCGGCGGCGAACTCGTCCTGTTCCTGGCGCGTCAGCTGGAATTTCTGCGCCACGTTCTCCGCGGTGTTGCCCATGTGGTAGCCGTGGAAGGCATCCCACAGCCCGTCCTTGATCATGGTGTCGACCATGGCGAGGTCGCCCATCTTCTGCCCGGCGCGCAGATTCGCGCAGTGCGGCGCCTGGGTCATGCTCTCCATCCCGCCGGCGACGACGATGCCGGCATCGCCGCAGGCGATCTGCTGCGCCGCGAGCGCCACGGTGCGCAGGCCCGATCCGCAAAGCTGGTTGATGCCGAAGGCGGTCCGCTCCACCGGGATGCCGGCGGCGATGGCGGCCTGGCGGGCCGGGTTCTGGCCGGCGCCGGCCGGCAGCACCTGGCCGAGGATCACCTCATCCACCTGGTCCGGCGCGACGCCGGCGCGTTCCAGCGCGGCGCGGATGGCGATGGTGCCGAGGGCGTGCGCCGACAGGCTGGCGAAGGCGCCGTTGAAGGACCCCACGGGCGTGCGGGCGGCGGAGGCGATGACAATCTCGGTGGACATGGGCCCTGCGGCTCCTTCCTGCGTGGCTGGCGTTCGCAGCCAGTGTGGTGCGGCGCGGCAACGCCTACAAGCCGCGCAGCCAGCCCAGCAGGGGGCGCCACAGCGCCGCCTCAGCCCCGCTGCCGGCGGCCATGCCGATATGGCCGGCGGCGGCCTCGTGCACCGTGGCCCGCGGCAGCCGCGCGGCGAGCGCACGGGCGGAGGCCGGCGGCACGATGCGGTCCCGGTGCGGCACGGCGCAGAAGGCGGGCATCGCCAGCGCCGCCGGGTCCACCACCGCGCCGGCGATGCGCCAGGCCAGGCGGTGCGGCGTGTTGGCGCCGTACCAGCCGCCCAACGCCTCCCGCGACACGGGGCCGGCCAGCGGCACGCCGTCGTTCAGCCAATCCTCCAGAGCGACGAATTGCGCGGCGCGGTCGGAGGCGGGGTCGAGGCGGGCGAAGGCGCGGAACTTCTGCGGGATGCCGAAGGGGTCCAGGCCTGCGAACAGGGTCTGGATGGCATCGACCGGCAGCGCGCCTGTGGCCTGCAGCAGCGGCTCCAGCCCCGGCAGCAGCGCGGCGGCGCCACGCGCCCGCGCGGCCTCCGCCGCATCGGCATGAAAATCCCACGGCGTCGCCAGCAGGCCAAGCGCCGCCACCCGGTCCGGCCGCCGCAGCGCCGCGGCCAGCGCCAGCAGCCCGCCCATGCAGTAGCCGACCAGCACCACCGGCCCCGGCAGCGCGGCGAGCGCGCGTTCCAGCCGGCCGGCGATGTAGTCGGTCAGCGAAAAGCCGCGCTCGACCTGTTCCGGCCAGCCCCAGTCCAGCAGCAGCGGGCGCTGCCCCTGCGCGGCGAGGAAGCGCAGCAGCGACCGGCCTGGCATCAGGTCCAGCACCTGCGCCCGGTTGATCAGCGACGGCACGAACAGCACCGGCAGGCCAGGGGCATCCGGGGCATAGTCCAGCAGCCGCGACCCGCCCTCGGCCCAGGCCACCGGCGGGTCCGGCAGGGTGCGGGTGTAGGGGTGGCGCCGATAGGCGGCGAGGCCGGCCAGCAGCGCGCGGTCGGCGCGCAGCAGCCGGCGGATCACCGCGGCCCGGAAGGCCTCAGGCGGGTGGCTTCCGGCGGCGAGGGCGGCGACGATCCGGCGCATCTCCGCCTGCCCGGCCGGCGACACCCGGCTGTTGCCGCCCTGCGCCGGCGCGCTCGAGTTCGGCCAGGCGTCGCTCCAGCTCGGCGATCCGGTCAGCCCCGGCAGGCTCCCCGCGCTCGCGATCGCCGCCATCCCCCGGCTGGCGCCCAGGATCAGGTGCAGCGGCAGCGGGCGCGGGCCGCGGCGGCGCAGCGGCGCTGTCATGCGTGGGCCATGCGGGCCACGAAGGTGGGCTCCAGTTCGGCATCGGCCAGCTCGGCGGGAAGCCGGGCCCGCCCGGCGGCGGCCGGCCGAAGGGCGGCGCGCTGGCCGCCCGCAGCCAGGCCGCGCCCAGGCCGGCCCAGGCAGCGGTCATCGCGGCCCAGGCCTCGGCGGATTCGCGGTCGGCCGCCAGCCCGGCGATCTCGCTCTGCCACAGGGCGATCCAGTCCTCGGCCAGCGCTTCCAGCTCCGCCGCCGCATCCCGGCCGTCCTTGGCGCCGTCGCCGTGCATCATCCATCCTTGAGGAGCCCGTCATGCGGGCCGGCGACGGCCAGCCCGCGCGGGATCATAGTCCAGCCAACGCGCGCGGACAGGACCGGCTGCACGCGATCCGGCTGGAATCCGAGAAACAGGTGTTTCGCGCTGCGATGCAGCGCATGTTAGGATTCAGGGACGGCAGCACCGCCGGGGAAAGCAGGGCGAACATGGCACAGGATACGATCCAGAAGGGCGCCGGCCAAGCGGCGGGCCGCAAACCCGCCGGCGCCAAGGGCTCGCCGCCGTCCGAGGCCCAGGGCAGGGCAGATGCCGACCAGCCGGGCGGTCCCCCGACCGGCGCGGGACTCAACGAGGAAACCGCCGCGATGCCGCCGGTGGTGGTGAAGAAATACGCCAACCGCCGGCTCTACAACACCGAATCCTCCTCCTACGTCACGCTGGAGGACCTGGCCGTGATGGTGCGCCACGGCCGGCACTTCGTGGTCTACGACGCGAAATCCGGCGAGGACATCACCCGTGGCGTGCTGACGCAGATCATCGTCGAGGAGGAAGCGAAGGGCCGCAACCTGCTGCCGACCTCCTTCCTGCGGCAGATCATCGGCTTCTACGGCGACAGCATGCAGTCCCTGGTGCCGCGCTACCTGGAATCGGTGATGGGCGCCTTTTCCCGCCAGCACGACCAGGTGCGGCGCACCGTCGAACAGACCATGGGCGGCTTCATCCCCTTCACCAACCTGGAGGAGATGGGCAAGCAGAACATGGCCATGATGGAACGCGCGATGAGCCTGTTCTCGCCCTTCCGCACCGCCGCCGAACAGGCCGAGCCGCAGCCCGATGCCGCCCGCCTGGCCGCGCTGCAGGCGGAGCTCGAGGCGCTGCGGCAGCAGATCGAGCACTACAAGGCGATGGAAGCCGCGAAGAAGCGGGATTAGCCAGACTCGCGTCCGACGCGAGCAGAATGGGCGACCTACACGCAAAAATAACGTAAGTCGGTCTACATCACGTCCTTGTCATGCGCGCGAGAGGCGAACCCGTGCGCAATAGAGTTCAGGTCATCAGATGTATCGCGGCCGGTGCCGCGGAGGTCCAGCAATGCCGACGATCGAGACCGAGGAACAGGCCATCCCCGCCGTGGCCGGGGAGCGTCCGGGACAGCGCGCGAATGCCGCGGACCGCCATGTGGGCGCCCGCATCCGCGAACGCCGCGTGATGATGGGCCTGTCGCAGCAGCAGCTCGCGAAGCTGATCGGCGTGACCTACCAGCAGGCGCACAAATATGAGCGCGGCCTGAACCGGATCTCGGCCGGGCGGCTTTTCGAGATCGGCCAGGTGCTGGGCGTGCCGGTGTCCTGGTTCTTCGATGGGCTGACCAGCGACAATGCCGGCCCCGAGGCCTCCCCACGCCAGCGCATGTGCCTGGAGCTGGCCCGCAACTTCGCCCTGATCGACAACGAGAAGCACCAGGAGGCGCTGAGCCAGATGGCCCGCGCCCTGGCCGCGCAGTCGCAGGCGGAACGCGGCGGTTCGTGAGGCGACTGGCCGGGCTGCTGCTTCTGCTGGCCAGCCCGGCCGCCGGCGAGACCCTGCTGATCGAGGGCAGCGCCCTGCGCCAGAGCCTGGACTGCACCGGCCGCGACGTGCTGGTGCGCGGCCACCGCAACGCCCTGGTCCTGACCGGCGGTTGCCGCAGCCTGCATGTGCAGGGCGATGTCAGCAGCATCCGTGCCGAGCTTGAACCCGGCGCCCGCGTGACCCTGGCCGGGGAGGTGCTGGACCTCACCTGGTCGCTGAGCGCCGCGGGGGCCCCGCCGCGCATCGCCGAACAAGGCCGCCAGATCAGCATTGCGCGGGTGATGCCGCGCTGATTCAGCGTGCGGGCAGAACCTCCCTGCCCCCGATCAGCCTGCGGCGGATGCGGGCCGAGATCTGGTCGATGATGGCCACCACCACCAGCATCAGGATGATGATGAAGGCGACCTCGTCCCAGGCGCGGATGCGGATGCGCTCGGCGATCGCGAGCCCGATGCCGCCGGCGCCGACGATGCCGAGCACGCTGGCGGAGCGCGTGTTGCTCTCCAGGAAGTACAGCGCCTGGGACAGCATCACCGGCAGCACCTGCGGCAGCAGCCCGAAGCGGGTGCGCATCAGCGGGCTGCCGCCGACCGCCTCGATCCCCTCCGCCTGCCGGCGCTCGGCATTCTCGATCGCCTCGGCGTAGAGCTTCGCCAGCACGGCGATGTCGGCCGTCGCGATCGCCAGCACGCCGGCCAGCGGGCCGAGGCCGACGGCGCGGACATAGGCCAGCGCCCAGATCAACTGGTCGATGCCGCGGAAGCCGTCGAACACCCGCCGGATGGAAAAATGCGCCAGCGTGTTCACCACCACGTTGTTGGCGCCGAGGAAGCCCAGCGGCACGGCGATGACGGCGGCGATGAAGGTGCCGAGGAAGGCCATGGCGACGCTCTCGGCGATGCCCTTCAGGATATCGACCCACAGTTCGCCCGGCGAGGGCGGGATCATCAGCACGACGATGGTGCCGAGGCCGGAAAGCCCGTTCCACAGCCGGGCCGGCGTGATCTGGAACCACCAGAACAGGAAGCCGATCCAGGCGAGCGCGGCGAGTCCCGCCGCCGCCCGCAGCGCCCGCACCCGCGGCGTCGGCCCGAAGGCCGCCGGCATGCGCGCGCGGATCTGCTTGATCTGGCCGGGGGTCGGCTGTGCGAGCGCCATCGCCGTCAGCCCCGCGCCGCGCCGGCCATCAGGCCGTGCCGCAGGCGTTCGGAGACCAGGTCGATCATCGCGACCGACAGGATGATGAGGACCACGATGGCGCCGACCTCCTCGTAGTAGTTGAAGGAGATCACGTGATACAGTTCCTCCCCGATCCCGCCGGCGCCGACGAAGCCGAGCACGCTGGCGCCGCGCACGTTGATCTCGAAACGCAGCAGCGTGTAGCTGAGCAGGTTCGGCGCCACCTGCGGCAGCACGCCGAAGCGCACCCGGTGGAACCAGTTGCCGCCGGCGGCGCGCACGCCCTCCATCGCGGAGGCCTCGGCATTCTCCACCACCTCCGCGAACAGCTTCCCGTTGGCGCCGGCGGTGTGGATGACGATAGCCAGGATCCCCGCAAGGGGTCCGATGCCGAAGGCCCAGACGAAGATCAGCGCGAAGACGATCTCCGGCACCGTGCGGCAGAATTCCAGGAAGCGCCGCGCGACCTGGAACGCCACCCGGTTCGGCGCCAGGTTGCGGGCGGCCACGAAGCACAGCGCGAAGCCGATGGCAGTGCCGAACAGCGTGCCGAGCAAGGCCATCTGGCTGGTCTCGAAGATCAGCCAGGCCCATTTGTCGAGGCGGTAGAACCAGGAGGCGAGGCTGCCCTCGGTCTCCCAGTCGGACAACAGCGTCTCCCATCGCAGGGTCGGCACGATGCGCCAGAAATACTCGCCGATGCGCGGCAGGCCGTCGGCCAGCGCGCCCGGCGTCATCTCGCTCAGCCAGGCGGAGACGTACAGGCAGGCCAGCAGGATCACGCCCCAGCGCAGCGTCGCCTGCCGCCGCAGCCGCCGCGCCGCCCGGAACGCCGCCTCCGCCCGCGAGACCACATCGGCGGCGGGCAGGCCAGCGGCGGGCAGCGCGGCGTCCATGACTACGAGCGGCGGCGGCGTTCGGCCGCTTCCTCGCGGCGCAGGCGCACGATCGGCTCGAACATCTCATGCGTCACGGGCGCGTAGCCCTGGCCACCGCCGCGTTCAATCTGGGCGTAGATCTGCGGATGCGCGCCGGCGAGCGCCAGGTGGAAGTCGCGGAAATCGTCCTTGAAGGCCTGCGGCAGGTCGCGCCGCACCGTCATCGGCCCGTTCAGGATCGGCGCCGAGGTCCAGATGATGCGCAGGTCCGCCATGTTCAGCATGCCCTTCTCCACCATGGCGCGCAGGTTGCCGCGGGTGAAACCCTGGCTGACCTCGCCCTGGCCGGAGGCCCAGGTGACGGCGGCATCATACTGCCGTTGCAGAACCGCCACCACCGCCTGTTCATGCCCGCCGCCGAAGCCGGTGCGGGAGAAGTACTGGCCGCTTTCGGTGCCGATGCCGGCGGCGCGCAGCTCGCTGCGCGGCACCAGGTAGCCGGAGGTGGAATTGGCGTCCGCCCAGGCCAGCGCCTTGCCGCGCATGTCCTCCAGGCTGGTGATGCCGCTGTCGGCGCGCACCACCATCACCGCGACGTAGGAGATGCCGCCATCGGCCTCCCGCGCCACCCACAGCGGCTCGACGCCGCCATTGGTATCGAGCCAGGCGCCGGCATAGGCGGAGGCGCCCATGCCCGCGCCCTCGATCTGCCGCGCGCTGAAGGCCTGCATAACGCCGGAGTAGTCGGCGGCCGGGAACAGGCGGACGGGGATGCCGAAGGTGGTCTCCAGCAGCGCGCGGTAGGCCTCGTAGCGGCCGAGCCGGTCCTGCTCGTTCTCACCGCCCAGCAGGCCGATGCGCAGCTGCGGCACCTGCTGCGCCCAGGTGCGGCGGCCCGGAGTGGGCATGGCCGGCGCGGGTGTCTGGCTTGCGGTCTGGGCGGCCACGGCGAAGGGCGCCAGCGTGGCGCCGGCGACCAGAAGGCGACGGGTGATCATGCGGGTCTCTCCAGGAGAGCTTGGGGGGGAACTCCGCCGACCACGCCGCCCGGTTCAGGCGACGGCGAGGCCGGGTTGCTTGAGGAGGCCCGGGCGCTCGGCGGTGCTCGCCTGCTCCTCCGCCTGGTCCTCGAATTCATCCTCGGTGACGCCGTAGATCTCCTGCACCCGCGCCGCGGTCAGTTCGGCCGGCGTGCCGTCGAACATCACGCGGCCGGCCTGCATGGCGACGATGCGGTCGCAATACTGCCGGGCGGTGTTCAGGTGGTGCAGGTTGGTGAGCACGGTCAGCCCGTCCTCCCGGTTCACCTGGCGCAGCGCGTCCATCACCGTCTTCGCATTGCGCGGGTCGAGGCTGGCGATCGGCTCGTCGGCCAGGATCAGGCGCGGTTCCTGCAACAGGGCGCGGCAGATGGCGACGCGCTGCTGCTGGCCGCCGGACAGCGTATCGGCGCGCTGCAGCGCCACCTCCGCCAGGTCGAAGCGGTCCAGCGCCTGGATCGCCATGGCGCGTTCCATCGGCGTGAACATCTTCAGCAGGCTGGTGACGGTGCCCATCACGCCGGGGCGGTGGTTCAGCCGCCCGACCAGCACGTTGGTCAGCACGTCCAGCCGCTGCACCAGGTTGAACTGCTGGAAGATCATCGCGCAGTCGGTGCGCCAGCGGCGGAGCGCGGCGCCGCGCAGCGTGGTGATGTCCCGCCCGCCATAGGCGATGCGGCCCTCGGAGGGTTCGGTCAGCCGGTTGATCATGCGCAGCAGGGTGGACTTGCCGGCGCCGGACCGGCCGATGACGCCGACCATCTGCCCGTCCGGGACCACCAGGTTCACTTGGTTGACGGCCGTGACGGCGCCGAAGCGACGCGTCAGGCCCTGCAGTTCCAGCATCCGTGCAGCCCCTTGCTGTGCGGGGCTATACAAGCACCGGATGACGTGGCGGTGACACCGCCATGATGAAGCGGTTGCACCTGACCCGGCTTCCCCGGCCGGAACCGGCAGGCCATGGTGGCCGCGGGACAAGGAGGAACACCCCATGCCAGCGCCCTACGGAATCGTCGACCTGCGCATCTACACCACGCTGCCCAACAAGCTGCCGGAATTCGTGGCGCTGTATGAGGAGAAGGCCTGGCCGCTCCAGCTCAAGTACCTTGAGAACTGCCTCGGCTGGTACACCACGGTGGAAGGCGCGCTGAACACCGTCGTCCACATGTGGGGCTATGCCGACCAGGGCGACCGCGAACGCCGCCGCAGCGCCATGGCCGCCGACCCGGCCTGGGGCGAATACCTGAAGGCCGCCGGCGACCGCGGCCTGCTGATCAAGATGGAAAACCGCCTGATCAAGCCGACGCCGTTCTTCACCTCGCGCCAGAAAGCGGTGGGCTGAGGCAGGCTTAGCGCCGGCGCGACAGCATCGCGCCGGCCACCAGCGCGGCGAAGCCCGCGGCAGCGGCCAGTGCCGCAACCGGATTCATCTGCGCCTCCAGGAGCAGGCTGGAGGTGCGCTGCGGCGTGCCGGACAGGCTCGACCGTTCGGCGCCGCCCGGCCGGCCCTGGTACAGGTTGTCGCGCCGCTCCGGCTTTCCGGTCTCGCCGGTGGTCTGGCTGCTGCGGCCGATCGCCTGCATCACCAGGTCGGTGCCGCGTGGGAACAGGTTGCCGAGCACCGAGATCGCCGCGCCGCCGCCGCCGACATACAGGTCGCGGCGCGGTGTCGCACAGGCGAACAGGATGGCGCGGGCAACCAGCCGCGGGTCATAGGTCGGCGGCGGCACCATCACGCCGGGCGTGTCCATCAGGATGCGGGCATGGTCCTGGAAGGTGGTCTCGATGCTCGCCGGCTTGATGAGCGTGACCGAAACCGGCGCGCCCTCCACCTCCAGCTCCATCCGCAGCGCATCGGTGAAGGCCTTCACCGCGTGCTTCGTGGCGGAATAGGTGCCCTGGTAGATCATCGCCCGGTCCGACAGCACCGAGCCGACATTGACCAGCGCGCCGCCCTTCGGCTTCAGATGCGCACACGCGATCAGGCTGCCATGCACGGTGCCCCAGTAGTTCGTCTCGAACAGCCGGCGCTGGTCCGCGACGGGCGTCTGTTCCTGCGTGCCATAGATGCTGGCGCCGGCATCGTTCACCCAGGCATCGAAGCCGCCGAATTTTTCCGTGGCGAGATCGGCGGCACCCTGCAGCGCCTCCCGATCCGCCACGTCGGCGACATGATATTCGGCCCGGCCGCCAGCCTTCCGGATCTCCGCCACCGCCTCGGCCAGCGACTCCTCGCTGCGCGCCACCAGCACCACGGCCGCGCCGCGCTGCGCCGCCATCCGCGCGGTGGCGAGGCCGATGCCGGAGGAGGCGCCGGTGATGACGAGGACCTGTTGCGACAGGGGCTTGAGGCGGAGCGCCATGATGCCGATGACCCGGGAGGTGGAGCCGGCCCCAACGGCTGGCCCCTCCCCCGGGTTCCGCGTCACACCGTCAGCGTGCCGGCCTTCGCCGCGGCGTAGCGCGCCGCCACCTTCTGCCAGTCCACCACGTTCCACCAGTTGCCGGTGTATTCGGCACGACGGTTCTGGTAGCGCAGGTAGTATGCGTGTTCCCACACGTCGTTGCCCAGCAGCGCGCGCTGGCCATCCATCAGCGGCGTATCCTGGCCCGGCTTGGTGACCAGGGCGAGGCGCCCTTCGCGGTTGACCGTCACGAAGGCCCAGCCGCTGCCGAACACGCCGTTCGCCGCCGCGTTGAACCGGCTGCGCAGCGTGTCGAGGTCGGTGAAGTCGCGGCGGATGGCCTCGGCCAGCTCGCCCTCCGGCGTGCCGCCGGACCCGCCCATGATCTCCCAGAACATCGTGTGGTTGGCATGGCCGCCGCCATTGTTGCGCACCGCGGTCCGCACGCTGTCCGGAACCTCATTCAGCTTCATCAGCAACTGGTCGAGCGGCAGTTGCGCCAGTGCGCCATGGTCGCGCAGCGCGGTGTTCAGGCCGTTGACCTGGCCGCCATGGTGGAAGCGATAGTGCAGCTCCATGGTCCGCGCATCGATTGCCGCCTCGTTCCTGTCGAAGGCGTAGGGCAGCGGCGCCTGCCGGTGCGGGCCGGAGGGTGGTGCGCCGGCGGCGGCCTGGGCGAAGGCAGGGCGCGGCGTCGCCCAGACCGGCAGGGCGAACGTGGCGGCGACGGGTGCCAATCCGCCCAGAAGGCGGCGGCGGTGCAGCTGGATCATGCGATGGCTTCCCTGGTTTCCTGGGCCGGGACAGTGGGCCGGGGCACTTCGCGCGCCAAGGTGCCGGCCACCTCAGTTTTCCGCCAGGAGCACCATCCTCGCCGCAAGCCACCCTGTTGTGCCTGCGGCCACGCGCCCCCAGGCTCACGATCCGGTGAACACGCCCCGCGCGCCCGGGGCGGGAGGAAAAGCAACGGGATGGGCACGGGATGATGCCTGCCATGGCCGCACCGCAGCCCGCGGCGGCATCGGCACGAGGCTGGCCGGCGCGCCTCCTGGCGCTCGCCGCGTGCCTCGGGGGCGGACTGGCGGCGATCGCGACGCTGGGGCCGCGCATCCTCGACATCCACGATCTCGGCTGGCTGCTGCACGGAACGCTGGGGCCGGACCCGGTGGCCTACCTCGTCGCTTGGCAGTATTTCGCGCCCGCGCCGTGGTCCTGGCCGCCCGGGCTGAACCCGGCCTACGGCATGGAATTGTCGAGCGCCATCTTCTACGTCGATGCGGTGCCGCTGGCCGCCATCCTGGCCAAGGCGCTGCGCCCGCTGCTCGAGATCCCGCAATACTGGGGCCCCTGGATGGTGCTGTGCGCGGCGCTCCAGGCGGCGCGGGCTGGTCGCGGCCGCGCCGGCGGTGGCGACGCCCCGCCTGCGCGACCCGTTCTGGACCGAGGCGGCACGGCGCTACCAGCGCATCCACGCCGTGCCTTCCACCAACTTCGGCGCGCATTGGGAACCGATCGCGCGCCTGGCCGGACACTGTATGTGCTGCGCGACGAGGCGATGCGCCGCCTGGTGGCGGCACGCGCCGACCCGCTTCGGGACCTGCTGGCGCAGCGCGACGGGCTGTGGGTGTTCGCGCCCGGCTGGCTGCGCGGCCCGGCCCGGCCCTGAGCAAGCGGGCCGGCGGGCGGGCGGGGGCCCTACCCCGCCAGGAACGCCTCGAAGCGCCGGTTCAGCCGGTCCAGGTTGTCGACCCAGAAGCGGTCGTCGATACGCAGCGAATCCTCCAGGTGCGGCGGCGCCGTCGGCAGGCGCGCCAGCAGCGGGCCGGGCAGCAGCGCCTCCACCCCCTGCGCCGTCATGCCGTAGGGGATGCGCGGCGGCAGGCCGGCCTGCACCTGGGGCTGCCCGGCGAAGCGCAGGAATGCCAGCGCGCGGGCCCGGTTCGGGCTGCCGCGCATGATGACCCAGCTGTCCAGCGTGGTCAGGTTCTGCTGCCAGGCGATGCCGAAGTCGCGTCCGTCCTGCGCATTCGCGAGCGCGATGCGCCCGTTATAGGCGGCGGTCAGCGCCACCTCCCCGGCCGCCAGCCACTGCGTCGGCTCGGAGCCGCGTTCCCACCACGCCAGGTCGGCCCGGATCGACTCCAGCCTGCGGAAGGCCTGCGCCAGGCCGCGCTCCGTCGCCAATTCGGCATAGACCCGGTTGCGCGGCACGCCATCGGCCAGCAGCGCGATCTCCAGCGTCGTCTTCGGGCCGCGGCGCAGCGCGCGACGCCCCGGGATGCGCGCGGTGTCGAACAGGTCGGCCCAGCCGCGTGGCGAGGTCGCGACGCGGGGGCGGTCCCAGGCCAGGATGAAGGAGTACTGGATGGCACCGACGCCGCAGGCGCTGACCGCCTCGGGCCGGTAGGCCTCGCGGCCCCCGATGGCGTCCCAGTCCATCGGCTCGAAAAGGCCCTCCTCGCAGCCGATCAGCAATTCCTCGGATTCGACCTGCACCAGGTCCCAGGTGTTGGGGCCGGGCTGGATGCGGCGGCGCAGGTCGTCGATGCCGCCAGCCCAGGTCTCCTCCAGGATGCGTTCGTCCCGGGCGGTCATCCAGGGGCGGAAGAACACGTCGCGCTGGGCGTCCTGGAAGGCGCCACCCCAGGAGACCACGGTCAGGTCGCGCGGGTTCTGCGCCCGGGCCGCGCGCCCGCCCAGGGCCAAAGCCCCGCCTGCCGCCAGCCATTGCCGCCGCCCGCGCATCTTCGTTCCCCTTTGCCGCCCTGCGGCAAGGCTATCGCGCAGGCGAGGCCACCGGAAGCCGAAGTCTCGCCTCCGCGCGCGATGCGTGGTCAAGTTCCGCGAACACGAGATGGAACCGGAACGGGTCCGCGGCGTTGACCGCGCGACCAATTCTCGAAAGGACCAGGATCATGTCGCAATTCGGCAAGGACGTGGGCAACGACATGCGCAACCTGCGCGACGACGCCACCGCCGCCGGCGGCCGGATGGCCGATGACGCGCGCGCCGAACTCGCCCGCCTGCGCAGCCAGGTGGAGCGCCTGATGGAGGAGCGCGTGACCCCCGCCCTCGGCCACGCCGCGGAGACGGTGGAGGATTATTCCCGCCGCGCCCGCGACACCATCGAGGACAATGCCACCGCGGTGTCCGAGACCATCCGCGCGCAGCCGCTGCTGTACGTGACGGCCGCGGCCTTCGGCGGCTACATCCTGGGCCGGCTGATGGGCAGCCGCACCTACGTCTACCCCGACCGCAAGTAAGGGTGTTCGGCCCGATGCGCCTGCTGAGCCTGGTTCGAGCCGCCTGGCAGGCGGAAGGGCTGTACCTGAAGCGGACCAGCCGGGGCTACGCCATCCAGGCGGGCTTCGGCGCCGTCGCGGCGGTGTTCGCGCTGATGCTGCTCGTGATGCTGCACATCGCGGGCTTCGCCGCCCTGGTCCCCTCGCAGGGGCCGGTCTGGGCGGCGCTGATCGTCGCGGCGATGGATCTCGTGCTGGCCGGCATCTTCGGGCTGATGGCCCGCAAGCCGCCGCGCGATGCGATCGCGGAAGAAGCGCTGGCGCTGCGCCAGGCGGCGATGCGCCAGATGGGCGACACCGCGGCCCAGGCGATGATCCTGGCGCCGCTGCTGCGCAGCCAGACCTTGAAGAAGGGCGCCATCGGCGCGGCACTGACCGCGGCGGTGGTCGGCTTCTTCAACCGGCGCTGAGCGGCTCGGGCGGCGACGCCCGGAACAGCAGCATGCGCCGGCCGCGGTGCTGGAAGTCGTCGCATTCCACCATGCCGATATCCACCAGCACCTGGCGGGAGGCCGTGTTGCCTTCCCACGCCACCGCCTGGATCTGCGCCAGGCCGCGGCGGAAGCCGAAGGCGAGTGCCGCCCGCGCCGCCTCCCGCGCATAGCCCTTGCCGCGGCAGGCCGGCCACAGCGCGAAGCGCAGCGCGACGCCCCTTCCATCCGGGCGTTCCATCAGCCCGGTGATGCCGAGGAAGTCGCCGGTCGCGCGTTCGTACACCGCCCAGGTGCCGTAGCCGCGCACCAGCCAGAACTCCATGTCGTCCTCAAGCTCCTCCCGCGTCCGCTCGGGTGTGCGGATGCCATGGAGCATGAGGCCGAAGGCGTCCTCATCGGCCTTCAGCGCGATCAGGTCGGGCAGGTTCTCGGGCGCCACCGGCCGCAGCGAAAGCCGCGGCGTGGTGATGCCGTTGCCCTCCGCGAGGCGCTGGACGACCAACGTCCTACCTGGCCAGTGGCCGGTACTTGATGCGGTGCGGCTGGTCCGCCGCGGCGCCAAGTCGACGTCGCTTGTCCGCTTCGTAGGCTTCGAAGTTCCCCTCGAACCACTCCACGTGGCTGTCGCCCTCGAAGCTCAGGATATGCGTCGCCAGCCGGTCCAGGAACCAGCGATCGTGGCTGATCACCACGGCACAGCCGGCGAATTCCTCCAGCGCGTCCTCCAGCGCCCGCAGCGTGTCGATGTCGAGGTCGTTGGTCGGCTCGTCCAGCAGCAGCACGTTGTGTTCGCGCTTCAGCATCTTGGCCAGGTGCACCCGGTTGCGCTCGCCGCCCGACAGCACGCCGACGCGCTTCTGCTGGTCGGCGCCCTTGAAGTTGAAGGCGGCGACGTAGGCGCGGCTGGGGATCGTCCGCTTGCCGATGGTGATCTGGTCCATCCCGTCGGAGATTTCCTGCCAGACGGTGCGCGTGTCATCCAGGCTGTCGCGGGACTGGTCGACATAGCCGAGCTTGACCGTCTCGCCGACGATGAGGCTGCCGCCATCGGGCTGCTCGGCGCCGGTGATCATCTTGAACAGCGTCGACTTGCCGGCGCCGTTCGGGCCGATGATGCCGACGATTCCGCCCGGCGGCAGCTTGAAGTCCAGATCCTCGATCAGCAGCCGGTTGCCGTAGCCCTTCCGCAGCTTCTCCGCCTGGATGACGATGTTGCCGAGGCGGGGCGCCGGCGGGATGACGATCTCGGCCTCGCCGGTCGCCTTCTCCTGGCTCTTCGCCAGCATCTCCTCATAGGAGGCGATGCGCGCCTTGGACTTCGCCATGCGCGCGGCCGGGCTGCGGCCCATCCATTCCTGCTCGCGCGCCAACTGCCGCTGGCGGGTGCTCTCCTCCCGCTCCTCCTGCTGCAGCCGCTTGCGCTTCTGGTCGAGATAGGCGGAGTAGTTGCCCTGGTAGGGGAAGCCGCGGCCGCGATCGACCTCCAGGATCCAGTTGGTGACGTTGTCCAGGAAGTAGCGGTCGTGCGTCACGATCAGCACGGCGCCGGTGTATTCCTGCAGCGTCTTCTCCAGCCAGGCCACGGATTCGGCGTCCAGGTGGTTGGTCGGCTCGTCCAGCAGCAGCAGGTCGGGCTTCTCCAGAAGCAGCTTGCACAGCGCCACGCGCCGCTTCTCGCCGCCGGACAGATGCGCCACCGGGCTCTCGAAGGGCGGGCAGCGCAGGGCATCCAGCGCGATCTCGATGCGCCGGTCCAGCTCCCAGCCCTCGGCCGCCTCGATCTTCTCCTGCAGCTCGGCCTGCTCGGCGAGCAGGTCGTTCATCTGCGCCTCGGTCATCTCCTCCGCGAACTTGTCGGAGATTTCGTTGAAGCGGCGCAACTGGCCGGAAAGCTCGGCGAAGGCTTCCATGACGTTCTCGCCGACCGTCTTGGTCTCATCGAGGTGCGGCTCCTGCGGCAGGTAGCCGACGCGGGCCCCCTCCGCGGCCCAGGCCTCGCCGCCGAATTCCTTGTCCTGGCCGGCCATGATCTTCATCAGCGTGGACTTGCCGGCCCCGTTCGGGCCGAGCACGCCGATCTTCACGGTGGGCAGGAAGGACAGGGTGATGCCCTTGAACACCTCACGCCCGCCCGGATAGGACTTGGTGAGGTCTTTCATCACATAGACATACTGCCAGGCGGGCATTGGCTCGTATCTTCCGGGGCAGGAGGTGAAGCGGGGGGTTCTAGCCCGCCCGGCCCCGCCCTGCCAACCGCGACCTCAGACGGGCCGTGACCCCAGACGGGCCGTGACCTCAGACAGGCCAGGGCGCGTCGCCAGGACGCGCCGTGGCGAGGTCCAGCATCTCGGCCACCGAGAGCACGCCATCGGCGAACACCACCGCCACCGCATCGTGCCCGGTGTGGCCGAGACCCGCAAAGCCCAGCGCCTGGCCATCCTCGAACAGCAGGCGGAGGTCCCAGGCGCCGGTCTGGAAGACGACGTCGGCGATGCGGGTCTCGCGCAGCTCCACGCGGTCCCGCCCCGGCTCGAACTCATGGATGGTGCGGTCGGCCTCGCCGGCGCCGAAGCGGAAGGTGTCGCGGCCGGGCGTGGCGTGCAGGTCGCCGTCCGGGCGCGAAGGGGGCTGGAACGGCGGCAGCGGCGCAATGTCGCGGCCGAACGACAGCAGCAGCAGCGCGTCGGGGGTCCAGCCAGGTGAGGCCGGCAGCGGAAGCATCGTGGCCCCGATCGGATCGGGGCCGCCCGGAGCAGGGATCGGCGCCTCAGGCCGGGCGGCCGCGGCGTCCAGGACCGTGACAGGCGTCACGCCGGCCCCGGGCGCCGGAGCCGCGGGCAGCGGATCGACTATCGCCCGCAACAAGGCCGGGCGTTCGGCAGCATCGTCCGGGCGCGCTGGCTCCTGCACCGGAGGGAGCGGCGCCAGCGAGGCGGGCGACAGTGGAGTGGGGGGCAGGACGAACAGGAAAGGCGCCTCGGCGGCCGGAAGCTCGTCGAGAAGCCAGGGCGTGCGGGGAAGCGGCAAGGCTCGGTCTCCGGCTGGGATGAGGGTGCCGAAGCGAAGGGCGTGCCATGCCGATTGCAGGAACGAGGCGTCCGTTCCTGCCAAGATCACCCAGCAGTTTGGTCAAAATATGACTTTGCTCGCAATTTGCGATGCAATGTCGCGAAATTGAGAATGGGCCCGGAGGGACTCGAACCCCCAACCAAGCCGTTATGAGCGGCCCGCTCTGACCATTGAGCTACAGGCCCAGCGCCGCCCCCTGCATGGCAAGCGCCGCGCCCTCACGCAAGCCCGGCGAGTACCTTGGCCGTGGCGCCGCTGATCTCGCCCAGCTTCGCCCCCTCCGCGCAGCGCGCCTGCGTCGCCAGGCCGCGTTCCTGCGTCGCGATGGCGCGGCGGGCTTCCTCCTCCGCCTCCCCCGGCGGCAGCACCAGCACGCCGGATTCATCCGCCAGCACCGCATCGCCCGGCATCACCACGACGCCACCGATCGAAACCGGCACGTTCATCCGCCCGCCCAGGTCGTAGATGCGCGTGGTGATGGGGGCCAGGCCGCGGCACCACAGCGGGAAATCGCTCGCCTCCACCTCCTCCACATCGGTGCAGGCGCCGTCGACGATGCCGGCGCGGGCGCCGGCGGCCTTGGCCGCGACGGTCACGCCGCCGCCCCAGCAGGCATGCCGGTCATCGCCCAGGCGGTCCACCACCAGGATATCGCCCGGCCGCAGCAGGCCCAGCGCGTGGTGCAGCAGCGTCGAATCGGCGCCGGGGATCTGCACCGTCACGGCGGTGCCGGCGACGCGGCGGCGCAGCAGGCCCTGGATGCCGCGGTTGACGAAGCCCCAATGGCGCCAATGGCCGACGGTGGCGGTCTCCGCCTGCTCCAGCAGGGCCACGACCTCCGCGCTGATCTGCGCGGGCATGGGATCGACGACGTAGCGGGGGGGCATGGGGAACTCCGGGGCTGTGCGCGTGCCGCATCACAGCGGCAAGCGGCGCCCCGGGCAAGTGCGGGGTTGGACCGCGGCCTCGGAACCGGGCGGGGCATCCCCGCCGCGGTTCCTCGGCCGGCTGTCGGTCAGTCGCGCCGGCGGCGCCGGCGGGCCGCGCCCAGGGCTGCGAGGCCGAGGCCGAACAGCGCCAGGGACGCCGGCTCCGGCACCGGCACCGGGCCGGGGCCAGGCCCGGGGCCGGGGCCGCCGCCGATCTCGATCACCAGCTTGGTCTGGATGGCCGTCGCGAA
The DNA here is from genome assembly GCF_051433195.1 of Falsiroseomonas sp. E2-1-a20. Classification (NCBI taxonomy): domain Bacteria; kingdom Pseudomonadati; phylum Pseudomonadota; class Alphaproteobacteria; order Acetobacterales; family Roseomonadaceae; genus Falsiroseomonas; species Falsiroseomonas sp. E2-1-a20. The sequence continues at coordinate 53,005 of NZ_JBHMFT010000013.1, forward strand.
ATCCTCGAAGCTGTTCGCGGGCAAGGAGAAGGCGTCCGGTCCGCCGATGACGTTGGTGGCGTAGAAATTGTTCAGGCTCGCCGAACCGCCGATCGGCAGCCCGTTGATGGTGTAGCCCAGCGCGACGGCCGCATCCCGCGCCGCGGCGGTCGCCGAGGCGGAGGAGGTGCCGTCACCGGAGACGTCGATGACGTTGCGTGCCCCTTCGAAGCCGTTATCCGCCTGCAGCAGGCCGGTGGAGAAGGTGATGGCCGTCTGCACGCTGGTGCCGCCGGAGAAGGCGCGGCCGAGGCTGGAGATGGAGGCGGCGAAGGCGTTGGCCGATGCGGCGCCGTCGAGCAACGTCCAGCCGATGGACTGCACGGCGCTGGTGGACCACTGCACCAGCGTCACCGCGATGCCGCCGGGCGCGGCCGCGATGGCGTTCTGCACCACGGCACTGGCGAAGGCGTCGGCGTAGCCGGTGCGTTGCAGGTTGAATTCGCTGGTGCTGATGCTGCCGGACACATCGAGCGCCAGGACCAGTTCCAGGGCCACCGGACCCGCTTCGGCACGCTCGGGCATCAGTGGCAGGGCGAAGACGCCCGCTGCCAGCAGGCTGAAAGCGCTTTTCCTCAAGTTCAGCATTGTTCTTGACCTCCACACGCACCGGCTTCCATGCCGGGCCTGTCAAGGCTGCAACTGCCGTGCCAGCCACAAAATATCAGTGAGTCCCGTAACTTGATCCGTCCACGCACGATCCTGCCGGGAAACCGTTATGACTTCCGACACATCCCCGGCCGTCGCGAACCGGTGCCAGTTCCGCCGCTGCAACGCTGTCCGTAGCAGCAACTTGCTTCCCATGCCGCCCCGGTTGCGCTCGGCTACCGCGCCGGTTGCGTCCCGGTTCAGGGTTGGGCGTCGAGGAATGCGCGGATGCGGTCCGCGACCGGCGCCAGGCCCACCACGCCGTTCAGGTGCCCGAGCGGCCCGGAGACCTCCACAAGCTCCGCCGGCCGCCCCAGGCGGTTCAGTGTCGCCACCATCTCCCGGTTGTAGTCCAGCATGAACACCCGGTCGGTGGGCGACGCCACCACCAGCCAGCGCGCCCGGCTGCGGCCGAGGGCGGCCTCCGTGCTGTCATATTCGTTCAGGAACAACTGGTTGGCCCGCGTCAGGTACAGGAAGTGGTTGGCATCCGACGCCTGCGCGCGGGCCATCGCCGCGGTGTCCAGCGCGCTTTCCGCCTCGAAGCGATCCGCCAGGCGCCGCGCCGGGTCCTGGCCTTCCGGTACCCGCCGGCCGAAGCGCGCCAGGGATGGCCGGTCCTGGGCGTGGACGGTGACGATCTTGAGTGCCGCGGCCAGGCCGCGCAGCGGCGGCTCCCGCCCCTGGGCGTAGTAGTCGCCGTCGCGCCAGTTCGGGTCGAGTCGGATCGGCGCCTCCCAGATGTCGAGCCAGTTCAGCATCCAGGGGTCGATCTCGCCGGTGCCGATCACCGGCATCACGCGGTCGATCATCTCGGGGTAGGCCGCGGCCCATTCGATGGCCTGCAGCGCGCCCATGGAGGGACCAGTGACCAGGGCGAGCCGCCGCACGCCGAGGCTGTCCAGCAACTTCTTCTGCACCTCGATGAAGTCCCGCATCGAGACCACCGGGAAGGCGGTGCCCCAGTTGCGCCCGGTGGCCGGGTTCACCGAGACCGGGCCGGTGGTGACGGTGCGGTTGTCGCGCACGTTGAGGTTCACCAGCGTGTCGGAGGAGATGACGAAGAAGCGGTTGGTGTCGATCGCGCGGCCCGGGCCGATGATCGCGTCCCAGTAGCCGGGCGGCTGGTCGGCGGCATAGCGGCCGAAGGCGTGGCTGTTGCCGGAGAAGAAATGCGCCACCAGCACGGCATTGTCGCCGGCCTGGTTCAGCGTCCCGGCGGTCTGGTAGCCGATGCGGAGGTTGGCGATGGTGCCGCCGTTGCGGGTCTGGTGGGTGGCGGCCTCGAAGACGCGCTTCTCCACGATCTCGGTTGCGGGCGGTTGCGCAGGTGCCTGGGGCTGGGCCTGGGCGGCGGATGCGGCGAACAGCAGGGCGGCCAGAAGCGGGCGAAGGCGCATGGGCGGGTTCCTCCTGGATGGTTTTGGCCAGGGTGGGACGGGCGAGGCGCCTCCCGCAAGTGGCGAACCGGCGACCCGTCGCGTCCGGTCGCGCCGCGCGCTAGACTGCCGCCACAACCGCCATCCAAGGGCCTCCTCCGCCATGAACCTCGCCAAGATCCCGACCGGCAAGGCGCCGCCGCACGATGTCAACGTGGTGGTGGAAATCCCCCAGGGCAGCCAGGTGAAGTATGAGCTGGACAAGGACAGCGGCGCGGTGGTGGTGGACCGCTTCCTGTTCACCCCCATGGCCTACCCGGCCGCCTACGGCTTCATCCCCGGCACGCTGGCCGATGACGGCGACCCGGCCGACGTGCTGGTGCTGACCCCGGCCCCGGTGGTGCCCGGCTGCGTCATCCGCGCCCGGCCCATCGGCGTGCTGCACATGGAGGATGAGGCCGGGTCCGACGAGAAGCTGGTCTGCGTCCCGCACGACAAGGTCCACCCGATGTTCTCCGGCATCACCAGCGCCGAGGAACTGCCGCAGATCACCCGCGCCTCCATCGAGCACTTCTTCGCCACCTACAAGGACCTGGAATCCGACAAGTGGGTGAAGGTGCGCGGCTGGGGCTCGGCCAGCGAGGCGGCGGACATCATCATGTCCTCCATGGCCGCCTATCAGGCAGCCAGCCTGAAGGACGCAGCCGAGTAGGCCAACCTCCGCGACTTTTTCTTGCGCGGTTCGAACGGGCGGCGTGGACAGCGCCGCACCCGCCCGGCAAGCTTTCCCCTGGCCCGCGTCGCGGGGCAGGTCCCGCACGGCTCCCCCCGCGCGTCCCGCCCGCCTCGCCCGAGGACCGGGGAGACCAGGAAGGGGGAGTTCGTCGCTAAATGACGCTCGCATTGTTGCTGATCATCGTATTGGGCACCCTGTCCATCGCCTATGGCGTGGTGACGGCGAAGGAGGTCCTGGCGCGTGACGCCGGCACCGCCCGCATGCAGGAAATCGCGCTCGCCATCCAGGAAGGCGCCAACGCCTATCTGAAGCGGCAATACATCACCATCGCCGTCGTCGGCGTGGTGCTGTTCTTCGTCATCCTGGCCGCCTTCGGCTTCGGCGGGCACGCCTTCGCGGTGGCCATCGGCTTCCTGATCGGCGCGGTCCTGTCGGGGGCCGCCGGCTTCATCGGCATGAACGTCTCGGTCCGCGCCAATGTCCGCACGGCGCAGGCGGCGACGCAGTCGCTGGCCTCCGGCCTCGACGTCGCGTTCAAATCGGGCGCCATCACCGGCATGCTGGTGGCCGGCCTCGCCTTGCTCGGCGTCGCCGTCTACTTCCTCATCCTGGTGCCGATCATGGGCCATGCGGCGAATAGCCGCCTGGTGATCGACGCGCTGGTGGCGCTCGGCTTCGGCGCCTCCCTCATCTCCATCTTCGCGCGCCTCGGCGGCGGTATCTTCACCAAGGGCGCCGATGTCGGCGGCGACATGGTCGGCAAGGTCGAAGCCGGCATCCCCGAGGACGACCCCCGCAATCCCGCCACCATCGCGGACAACGTCGGCGACAACGTCGGCGACTGCGCCGGCATGGCGGCGGACCTGTTCGAGACCTATGCGGTGACGATGGTGGCGACGATGGTGCTCGCCGCCATCTCCTTCACCGACGAGGCGCGCATCGCCGGCATGCTGTTCCCGCTGGCCATCGGCGCGGTCTGCGTCGTGACCTCCATCGCCGGCACCTACTTCGTGAAGCTGCCGGCGTCGAACAACATCATGGGCGCGATGTATCGCGGCTTCATGGTGACCGGCGCGCTGTCGCTCATCGTGCTGCTGCCGCTCTGCTACCTGGCCTTCGGCAGTACGCCGATCGTCTCCGGCGGGCGCAGCTTCGGGGCGTTCAGCCTGTTCCTGTGCGGCGCCGTGGGGCTTGCGGTGACCGCCGCCATCATCGTGGTGACGGAATACTACACCGGCACGCAGTTCCGCCCGGTGCGGTCCATCGCCGAGGCCTCGCAGACCGGCCACGGCACCAACGTCATCCGCGGCCTGGCGGTGTCGATGGAAAGCACCGCGCTGCCGGCGCTGATCATCATCGCCGGCGTGCTGTCCGCCTATGGCCTCGCGGGCCTGTACGGCATCGCCATCGCCACCACGACGATGCTGGCGCTGGCCGGCATGGTGGTGGCGCTCGATGCCTTCGGGCCGGTGACGGACAATGCCGGCGGCATCGCCGAAATGGCAGGCCTGCCGGCGGAGGTGCGGGTCTCGACCGACGCGCTCGATGCCGTGGGCAACACCACCAAGGCGGTGACCAAGGGCTATGCGATCGGCTCCGCGGGCCTCGGCGCGCTGGTGCTGTTCGCGGCCTACACGCAGGACCTGAACCACTTCATCGCCAACCCGCAGACCTACCCCTACTTCGAGGGCATCGGCGTGCTGACCTTCAGCCTGTCCGACCCGTATGTGGTGGTCGGCCTGCTGTTCGGCGGCCTGCTGCCCTACCTGTTCGGCGGCATGTCGATGACCGCCGTGGGTCGCGCGGCAACTGCGGTGGTCGAGGAAGTGCGCCGCCAGTTCCGCGAGCATCCCGGCATCATGACCGGGGAGGAGAAGCCGGATTACGGCCGCGCGGTGGACATGCTGACCAAGGCGGCGATCAAGGAGATGATCATCCCCTCCCTGCTGCCGGTGCTGTCGCCGATCGTGGTCTTCGTGGTCATCCTGACCATCGGCGGCAAGGCGGCGGCGTTCAGTTCGCTGGGCGCCATGCTGCTCGGCGTCATCGTCACCGGCTTCTTCGTCGCGGTCTCCATGACCACCGGCGGCGGTGCCTGGGACAACGCCAAGAAGTACATCGAGGAGGGCCATTTCGGCGGCAAGGGCAGCGAGGCCCACAAGGCCGCGGTGACCGGTGACACGGTGGGCGATCCCTACAAGGATACCTCCGGCCCCGCGGTGAACCCGATGATCAAGATCACCAACATCGTGGCCCTGCTGCTGCTGGCGATCCTGGCGCATAGCTGAGCCTGCCTCTCCCTCCCCCGCTCGCGGGGGAGGGTCGGGGTGGGGGTTCGCGCCAGCATGCGCGATCCCACCCTCGGTGCCGCCGCCCGCCGGCTTCGGCGCGACGCCACCGTTGAAGAACGGCTTCTTTGGCGCGCGCTGCGCCGGAACGCGCTCGGCGCCGCCTTCCGCCGCCAGCACCCCATCCCGCCCTTCATCGCCGACTTCGCCTGCATCGAGGCGCGGCTGGTGGTCGAGGTGGATGGCGGGCGGCGCGGGGATGCGGGGGACGCGGTCCGGGACGCCGCGCTGGTCGCGGCCGGCTGGCACGTCCTGCGCTACTGGAACAACGAGGTGCGGGGAAACCTGGAGGGCGTGCTGGCGGATGTCGTGCGGGTGCTGAAGGTGAGGATGGGGCGGTAGCGCAAGCCCCCACCCCGACCCTCCCCCGCAAGAGCGGGGGAGGGAGATCCAGCCGCCCCCTCCCCCGCCTGCGGGGGAGGGTCGGGGTGGGGGCCGGGCCCGCTCTACCGCCCCCGGAACACCGGCTTCCGCTTCTCCAGGAACGCCTGCGTCGCTTCCCGGAAATCCTCGGTGAAGGGGAAGCTTCGGCTGGCCTCGTAGGCCGCGGGCGAAATCGGCAATTCGCCGCGCAACTCCTGCAGCGCCTTCTTGTGGAAGCGGTTGGCCAGCGGCGCGCCCTGGGCGATGCGTTGCGCCAAGGCCAGCGCCTCCGCCTGCACATCCTCATCCGGCACAAGCCGGGTCAGCAGGCCCTTCTGGAAGGCCTCCTCCCCGGTGAAGACGCGGCCTTCCACCAGCAATTCCATGGCGACCGCGTAGCCGACCGACTGCAGGATCGGGTCCAGCTCGTCATAGGCGTAGAAGATGTTGAGGTTGCGCGCCGGGATGCCCATCCGGGTCCCCGGCCCGCCGACCCTGAAATCCGCCATCGTCGCCAGCCCCGCCCCGCCGCCCATGGTCCAGCCACGGCAGGCCGCGACCACCGGATGGCGGCAGATGCGGAGCGACTGGAAGCTGCGGCCGATCTCGGCGGCGTACACCGCCTCGCGCTCCGGCGTGCCGCGCTCGGTCGGGAAGGCGGCGATGTCGGCGCCGGCACAGAACGCCTCCTCCCCCGCGCCGCGTACCACGACGCAGCGCAGGTCCTCATCCGCGGAGCATTCCTCCATCGCCTCGGCAAGGGCGATCCACATCGGCAGGTCCATGCAGTTTCGCTTGGCCGGCCGGTCGATGGTGACGGTGGCGATGACGCCATCGCGGGTGAGCTTGATGAGGGGGTGCGACATGCGCGCACCGTAACGCGGGCCCAGAGGGAGGCAACCCCGGAGGCAACCCTCTGGGCGCGCGACCGTTTCATGCCCAACCGAAGCAGGAGATGCCCGCATGACCGAGACACGCACCGACCAGGCCGCCCGCGACAAGGTGTGGGAGCTGATTCGCGACGTCGAGGTCGCGACCCTCGTCACCGTGGACACCGATGGCCACCTGCGCGGCCGGCCGATGCGCGCGGCGAAGTTGCAGGAATTCGACGGCACGCTGTGGTTCTTCACCGGTGACCACACCCCGAAGACCGAGGAGATCCGCCACGACGAGCGCGTGCTGCTCGCCTATTCGGACCCGTCCGCGCAGAACTACGTCTCCGTCTCCGGCACCGCGCAGGTGATCCGCGACGTGGCGAAGCAGAAGGCGCTGTGGTCGGAGCCGATGCGGACCTGGTTCCCCGGCGGGCCGGAAGACCCCAAGGCGGCGCTGCTGAAGGTGGTGGTCGAGGGCGCGGAATACTGGGATGCGCCGTCCTCCACCCTGCTGCACGCCTATGGCTACGTGAAGGCCCGCCTGACCGGGGAGCCGCCGAAGGCCGGCGAGAACGACAAGGTGTCGTTCAAGCGTCCGGCCTGACGCCCGACAGCTCCGCCACTAGCGCCCCCACGGCGGAGCTGTCCAACCCGCCCCGGCCGGACTGCACCAGCGCCTCCAGCATCTGCGAGGCGAGGGCGGTGGCCGGGGCGAAGACGGCGTTGTCCCGCATCGCCGTGGCGGACAGGCGCAAGTCCTTCCGCATCAACTCGGCCCGGAACCCCGGCGCGAAATTGCCGGCCAGCATCCGGGTTGCGTGGTTCTCCATGACGAAGCTCGCCGCGCTGCCGCCACGCAGCGCACGCCGCATCGCCTCCCCATCCAGCCCCGCCTTGGCCCCCAGGGCCAGCGCCTCCGCCACCGCCAGCATCGTGGCGGCGACGATCAACTGGTTGGCGGATTTGCAGACCTGGCCGGACCCGGCCGGGCCGAGATGCGTCAGAGTCTTTCCCATCGCCCGGAAACAGGGCTCGGCGCGGGCGAAGGCCGCTGCGTCGCCGCCGACCATGCAGGTCAGCGTGGCGTCCAGGGCGCCCTTCGGCCCGCCGGACACCGGACTGTCCAGCAGCACGGCGCCGGTCTCCAACGCCAGGCGGGCGGCGAAGCCGGCGGCGGCGCTGGCCGAGATGGTGGAGAAATCCACCACCACCGTGCCGGGTGCGACGCCCTGGGCCACGCCATCCGGGCCGAACAGCACCGCCTCCACATCCGGTGTGTCCGGCAGGCAGAGGGCTACGAACCGCGCGCCCCGCGCCGCCGCGGCCGGCGTCGCGGCCCACCGCGCGCCGGCGGACTCCAGCGCCTCCGCCTTGCCGCGGCTGCGGTTGTGGACGGCCAGCGCGTAGCCGGCGCGGGCAAGGTTGGCCGCCATGGCAGCACCCATCACGCCGAGACCGATGAAGGCCGCCGGCGCCGGCGGGCTGATCAGGTCCGGCATCAGGCGCGCATCGCGGCGCGGATGGCATCCAGCAGCGTGTCCATGTCGCGCTGGAAGCCGGCGCCGTCGGCATAGCCATCGGCCTCCCCGGTGGTCTGCATGAAGCGCTGCCAGCCGGGCGCGGACATGCCCTGGCGGAAGCGGTCATGCAGGTAGGCCACCATCTCCGGCGGCATGCCCGCGGGCCCGACCCAGCCCTTCATGTTGTCGGCGACCAGCTCGATTCCCCTCTCGCGCAGCGTCGGCACCTGGGGGTAGGCCGGCATCCGCTGGGCGGAAGCGCAGGCCAGCGGCAGGATGTCGCCGGAGGCCGCCAGGCCACGCAGCTCGTCGGAGGCCTGCACCACCAGGTCCACCTGCCCCGCCAGCAGCGCCTGCTGCTGCGGGCCGCCGCCGGTGTAGGGCACGTGCAGCAGGTCGGTTCCGGTGGCGCGCTCCAGCATGATGAAGATGGAATGCGACAGCGTGCCGACGCCGGAGGAGCCATGCGTCAGCGCCTCCGGCCGCACCTTCGCCGCCTCGATCACCTGTTCCAGCGTAGTGAAGCGGCCGCCCTTGCCGCGGGCGCAGATGAAATGCGCGTTGCGGGTCAGCCGGATGACCGCGGTGAAGGACTTCTTCGGGTCGTAGGGCAATTCGCGGTGCGCGGGCAGCGACGTGCTCTCGGACCCGCCCGCGATCAGCAGCGTGTGGCCATCCGGCGCCGCCCGCGCCACCTGTTCCGCCGCCAGCGCGCCACCGGCGCCGGGCCGGTTCACCACCACCAGCGGCACCGGGAACAGCGGGGTGCAGGCCTCCGCGATGGTGCGCGCGATGATGTCGGAGCCGCCGCCGGGGGCGAAGCCGACGATGAGCTGGATCGGGCGCGTCGGCTGCCAGCCGGATTGCGCGCGGCCGACGGACGGTGCCAGCGAGGGGGCGGCAAGGAGGGGTGCGGCCAGCAGGATGCGGCGTGTCAGCTTCATGGATCGTCTCCCGTTTCCAGGCCATCTGCGCGGCTCATGCGGGGCAGGATGCCGCCCATGTCGACAGTCGGCAACCGCGCCGATGGCTTGCGGGGGAGGCTCAGTCGCCGTCGTCGGGGATGTTGAGCTGGATGCCGCAGGCCTTGCAGTGCACCGCATCCGTGTCATGCCGGCCGAGCCCGCAGCTCGGGCAGCGGAAGCTTACCTTCAGCGGCCGGAACAGCGCCTGCGCCAGCCGCAGGAACAAGGTGACGCCGGCCAGCATGATCAGCACGGTCAGCAGCCGGCCGCCGGTGCCATCCAGCGTGATGTCGCCGAATCCGGTCGTGGTCAGCGCCGCGACGGTAAAGTACAGCGCATCCGCCCAGTTCGCGATGTCCGGATTGCGCGCGTGTTGGGTGGCATGGACGATGCCGGTCATCACCGCGATGAACACCAGCAGGTCGGCGGCGGCGATCGGGGCTTCCGGGTTGCGGCGGAACACCGGCAGGTCGCGCCGCAGCTTGGCCAGCAGGCGCGCGGACCGCAGCAGGCGCAGGGTGCGCAGGCTGCGCAGGAAGCCCCAGCCGGGTGCGAAGGGCGCCAGCAGGAAGGCGGCGACCGCCACCACATCGGCGATGCCGGCCGGGTGCGCCAACTCCCGCCACGGTTTCGGGCTCGCCCGCAGCCGCAGCACCAGCTCCGTCCCCAGCACCAGGCCGAAGCCGAAATCCACCAGCCGCAGCGCCGGCCCCTGCGGCAGGAAGGATTCCACGATCACCCAGGCCAGCGCCGCCAGGTCCAGCGCCAGCAGCCCGTAGCCGGCGCGGATGCCGACCCGACCGGCGACCCTGTCGAAGGCGCCGATGGGCTCGGACATGTCTCTACCGCGTGGGCTTCGGCGGGGTCACGCCGTAGTCGTAGAAGCCGCGGCCGGATTTGCGGCCGAGCCAGCCGGCCTCGACATACTTGGCCAGCAGCGGGCTCGGCCGGTACTTCGGATCGCCCATGCCCTCCTGCAGCACGCGCAGCACGGCGAGGCAGGTATCCAGGCCGATGTAGTCCGCCAGCTCCAGCGGCCCCATCGGGTGGTTGCAGCCGAGCTTCATGCCGGCGTCGATGGAGGCGACGTCGCCGACGCCTTCATGCAGCGCGAAGCAGGCCTCGTTGATCATCGGCAGCAGGATGCGGTTGACGATGAAGGCCGGGTAGTCGGCGGCATAGGCGACGGTCTTGCCCATGCGCCCGGCCAGGGCGGCCACGGCGTCGACCGTCGCGTCATCGGTCGCCAGGCCGCGGATCACCTCCACCAGCTTCATCAGCGGCACCGGGTTGAAGAAGTGCATGCCCACGAAACGGCCCGGCCGGTCCGTCGCCGCCGCCAGCCGGGTGATCGGGATGGAGGAGGTGTTGGAGGCGACCAGCGCATCCGCCTTCAGATGCGGCGTCAGGGTCGCGAAGATCCGGTTCTTGATGTCCTCGCGCTCGGTCGCCGCCTCGATCACCAGGTCGCAGTCGCCGAAGGCGGCGTAGTCCGTGCTGGTGGAGATGCGCGCCATGGCGGCGTCGCGGTCGGCCTTGGCCAGCGTGCCCTTCGAGACCTGGCGGTCCATGTTCTTCGCAAGCGTGGCCAGGCCCTTGTCGAGCGCGGCCTGCGCCACGTCCAGCATCACCACCGTCAGCCCGGACTGGGCCGCGACATGGGCGATGCCGTTGCCCATCTGCCCGGCGCCGATGACGCCGAGTTTTTCGATCTGCGTCATCTTCGTCTCCAGCGTGGCGCCCTCTCCCCCCGCTTGGGGGGGGGAGAGGGATGGGGTGAGGGGGGCCGCTCGGGACGGGGAGGTCGCGCATCCCGCTGCCTGGCGTGCCATTGTCATTCGGTGGCGTGGGTGGCGGAGCCCCCTCACCCAACCCTCTCCCCCCGTCGTGGGGAGAGGGCCTTGGCTACTTCTTGTCGAGGGCGGCTTCCAGTTCGGGAATCACCTTGAAGACGTCGCCGACCAGGCCGTAGTCGGCCACCTGGAAGATCGGCGCCTCCTCGTCCTTGTTGATGGCGACGATCACCTTGCTGTCCTTCATGCCGGCCAGGTGCTGGATGGCGCCCGAGATGCCGAAGGCCATGTACAGCTCCGGCGCCACGATCTTGCCGGTCTGGCCGACCTGCATGTCGTTGTGCGCGTAGCCGGCATCGACCGCGGCGCGGGAGGCGCCGATGGCCGCGCCGAGCCGGTCGGCGACCCCGTCCAGGATCTTGAAGTTCTCGAGCGACCCCAGCGCGCGGCCGCCGGAGACGACCACGCGGGCCGCCGTCAGCTCCGGCCGCTCCAGCTTCACCAGTTCGGACCCGACGAAGCGGGAAATGCCGGGGTCGTCCGAGGCGGGTGCATCCTCGATCGGCGCATTGCCGCCCTCGGCCGGCGCCGGGTCGAAGCTCGCCGCGCGCACGGTCAGCACCTTGATCGGATCGGCGCTGCGCACGGTGGCCAGCGCGTTGCCGGCATAGATGAAGCGGCTGAAGGTGTCGGGCCCCTCGATGCCGGCGATGTCGGAGATCACCTGCACGTCGAGCAGGGCCGCGACGCGCGGCATCACGTTCTTGCCGGCGGTGCTCCCGGGCGCGACCAGGTGGGAATAGCTGGGCGCCAGCGCCACCAGCAGCGCCGCCAGCGGCTCCGCCAGCCCGTGCTCGGCCACGGCGCCGCCGGCGACCAGCACCTTGGCCACGCCGGGCAGTGCGGCGGCGGCCGGCGCATCGTCGCGGCTCATCACCAGCACATGCACGTCGCCGCCAAGCTGCGTCGCCGCGGCCAGGGCGCTGCGGGTCGGCTGGGTCAGCGGGTTGCCGCGATCGGCAAGCAGCAGGATGGTCATGCTCAGATCACCTTCGCTTCGTTGCGCAGCTTGTCCACCAGTTCGGCGACGCTGCCGACCTTCACGCCGGCGCTGCGCTTCGGCGGTTCCACCACCTTCAGCACCGTCAGGCGCGGCGCGGTATCGACGCCGAGATCACCCGGCTTCACCGTCTCGATCGGCTTCTTCCGCGCTTTCATGATGTTCGGCAGGGAGGCGTAGCGGGGCTCGTTCAGGCGCAGGTCCGCCGTGACGATGGCCGGCAGGGTCAGGGCCAGAGTCTCCAGCCCGCCATCGATTTCGCGCGTCACGTTCACGCTGCCGTCCGCCATCTCGACCTTGCTGGCATAGGTGCCCTGGGCCCAGCCGAGGAGTGCCGCCAGCATCTGGCCGGTGGCGTTCATGTCGTCGTCGATCGCCTGCTTGCCCATCATCACCAGCTGCGGGCTTTCCTTGGCGACCAGCGCCTTCAGGATCTTGGCGACCGCCAGCGGCTCCACCGCGCCCTCGACCTCGACCAGGATGCCGCGATCGGCGCCCATGGCGAGCGCGGTGCGGATCTGTTCCTGGGCGGCGGCCGGGCCGATGGAGACGGCGACGATCTCGGTCGCCGCGCCCTTTTCCTTCAGGCGCACGGCTTCCTCGACGGCGATCTCGTCGAAGGGGTTCATCGACATCTTGACGTTGGCGGTCTCGACGCCGGTGCCATCCGCCTTCACGCGGACCTTCACGTTGTAGTCGACCACCCGCTTGACGGGGACGAGGATTTTCATCGGCTACCGGATCCCTGGGGCTTGGCGCGGCGCGGGACGGCGGCGCCAGGTGCTTTCCGCAACCGCGGAATGATAAGCGAAAACGGCGGTGAACATACGGCGGAGGCTTGGCGCGGACAAGTCACCGCCCTGGTTCCAGGCCCGGTTCCAGGGATGCAGGCGGCTCAGGCCCGCATCACGAACAGCAGCAGCAGGAACAGAAGAACGGTGATGCCCTGCAGGATAACGCGCCAGCGCATCAGCCGGTTCGACCGTCCGCCGCCGCCATCCTCGCTGCGCACCATTCCCAGCATGCCCGCGAACATCACGCCGAGGGTGCCGAGCATCGAAAGGCCCACCAGGACCGTCAGGAAGGTCGTCATCGCGGCAACATGGCATGTCGCGCCGCGCCAGCAAGGCGGGCAGCCCCTCTACTTGCGCGCCCCGGCTATCGCCACCGCGCCGACCGCGGTGGCCACGACGCACATCAGGAAGCCCGCACCGTAGCCGCCGGTCAGGCCGATCAGGCCGGAAAAGGCCGGGGGCGCCACCAGCATGGTCATGCCGAAGGCAAACGACAGCGCCGCGGTGGCGCCGCCGACCTGCCCGGGTGGCGCCAGCCGCGCCGCCTCCGCCAGCATCACCCCGTTCCAGCCGACCGCTGTCGCGCCCATCACCATGCCGGCCGCCGCCACCAGCGCCCCCGGCCAGCCCGGCCCTGCGAAGGCCAGCGCCAGCCCGGCCAGCGCCGCGCCGATGCCGCAGGCCGCCAGCACGCGCGACGCGCCGAGCCGGTCCGCCAGCAAGGCCCAGCCGATGCGCCCGACCACGCCCGCCGCCTGCGCCAGCGCCAGCCGCAGCCCCGCCTCCCCCAGGCTGGTGCCGAGCGAGGCGACCTGGAAGGCCACGAAGAAGGTCGAGAAGCAGAACTGCGCGATGCCATAGCCGCAGGACATCAGCGTCAGCCGCGCCAGCTCCTTCTCGGTCCGCAGCAGGCCGAGGTTGGCGGCCGATTCGCGCAGCACCGCCAGCAGCCCGGCGCTGGCTCCCGGCCGGTCGCGGTCGCCATCCAGCCCGGCGCGCAGCGGCTGGATGGCGAGGGCGACCAGGAAGGCGATGCCGGCCATGCACAGGATGCTGACCCGCCAGCCCGCCACCAGCGCGATGGCCGGCGCCAGGGCGGCGACCACCATGGCGCCCAGCGGCACGCCGGCCTGCTTCAGGCTGAACACCAGCGCGCGGCGCCGCGCCGGCGTATGCGCCGCGATCAGGTGGCTGCCGCCCGGCGTCACCGGCCCATGGCCCATGCCGGCCAGGATGGCGGAAGCCGCCAGCGCCACCGGATGCCCGAGCGCCGCCAGCGCGATGCCGCAGCCCAGCACCACCATGGAAATCTGCAGCATCCGCACCCCGCCCCAGCGGCGGATCAACGGCCCGGTCAGCGGCCCGGTCACCAGCGCTCCGGCATACACAAGCGCGGTGTGCAGCCCGGCCAGGCTCGCCGGCACGCCGGTCTCCGGCGCCATGGCCGGCGCCAGCACCGGCACCGTCAGGAAGGCGCCCATGCCCGCCAGGTGCGCCGCCATCAGGGCCAGCATGATCAATGGCAGGGGAGGAGCGGCCGGTGTCACCGGCGCATCCTCCGCCCGGATGCGCTGCACCGCAACATGCCGACCGGACATTTCCGCCCCCCGGCTTGAGCCAGGGTTGACCGCGCAGGCCGGAACAAGCTTCACCCCGCCGATGCACGCGCTGTTCCGGCTGCTCCCCCTCCTCCTCCTGCTGCTCGGTGCCCCGGCCCTGGGCCAGGCCCCCGCGCCCCAACCCACGCCCGCGCCCCAGGCGAGTACCGCCGAGCTGGACCGGCTGCTGGCGACGCTGCGCGACGAAGCCGGCCGCGCCGCCCTGTTGCGCAACCTGGAGGCGCTGGTGGCGGCGCAGCGCGCGGCCCCGGCTGCCGCCACCCCCGCCCCCACCCCCGCCCCCACCCCCGCCGCAGCGCCTCCCGCCTCCGCGCCGGCACCCGACGCCGCCGCCGCGCCCGCTGCTGCGCCCGCTGACGCACCTGCCGCGCCCGAGGCTCCGCTGCTGGCGCCGAACACTCTTGGCGCGCAGTTGCTGATGGGCGCCTCCCAGCGCCTGCAGGGCCTGTCCGAGAGCTTCGTCGCGGCGGCGGAGGCGGCGACGGACCTGCCGGCCGTGGCCCGCTGGGCCTCCGACGCCGCGCGTGATCCGGTGACCCAGACCCGCGTCATCGACGCCGCCTGGAAGCTGGCGGTGCTGTTCGGCGCGGGGCTGCTGGCGGAATGGCTGACGCGCCGCTTCCTGCACCGCTTCTCGGACCGGCTGGATGCGCTGGCGCCGGAAAACGGCAGCGCCTGGACCTGGATGCGCCGGGTGCCGCTGGTGCTGGCGCGCTTCCTGCTGGACCTGGTGCCGCTGGCCGCCTTCGCCGTGATCTCCTACGGGATGATCAGCGCCGTCCGCCCGCTGCCGACCACCGAACTGGTGCTGCTGACCGCGAACAACGCCTACATCGCGCTGCGCGCCGTGATGGCGCTGTCGCGCATGCTGTTCTCCCCGGCCTCGCACCACCTGCGGCTGGTGCCCTGCCTGGACGAGACGGCGGCCTACATCACCATCTGGGTCCGCCGGATCATGGCGGTGGCGATCTTCGGCTATGCGATCGCGGAGGCCGGGCTGCTGTTCGGCCTGCCCTGGGCCGCCTATGACGGCATCCTGCGGCTGTCGGCGCTGATCGTCACGCTGCTGCTCATCATCGTCATCCTGCAGAACCGCGGCGCCATGGCCGATGTGCTGCGCGCGCCCGAACTCAAGCCCGGCGACCAGCCGGACCGCATGCGCCGCACCCTGCGAATGGCGCGCGACCGCATCGCCGATATCTGGCACCTGCTGGCCATCCTGTGGCTGGTGGCGCTGTGGGGGGTCTGGGCGCTGGAGGTGCGGGACGGCTTCGACCGCCTGATCCGCGTTTCCATCGCCACCTTCGTCATCCTCGGCATCGCCAAGCTGGTGGACGAAGTGGCGCGCCGCGCGATCGCCCGCGGCTTCCGCATCGGCCCGGACATGGCCCGCCGCTATCCGGGGCTGGAGCTGCGCGCCAACCGCTACCTGCCGGTGCTCAAGGGCATCGTCAGCGGGCTGATCGCCATCCTGACGCTGCTGTTCCTGCTGGAAGCCTGGGGCGTGCCGGCCTTCGCCTGGTTCCGCCGCGGCCAGCTCGGTGCCCGCCTGCTGTCCTCCCTGGTCTCGGTCGGGCTGACGGTCGGCGTGGCGCTGGCGGTGTGGGAGGTGGCGAACGCCGCCATCCAGCGCTACCTGGTGCGCCTGTCCCGCGACGCACAGGCCGCGCGCAGCGCCCGGGTGCGGACGCTGCTGCCCATGCTGCGCACCCTGCTGTCCGGCACCATCATCGTCTTCGTGGCGCTGAACGTGCTGACCGAGATCGGCGTCAACGTCGCCCCCCTGATCGCCGGTGCCGGCGTCATCGGCCTCGCCATCGGCTTCGGCTCGCAGACCCTGGTGCGGGACGTCATCACCGGCGTCTTCCTGCTGTTCGAAGATGCGGTGGCGGTCGGCGACGTGGTCTCGGTCGGCGGGCTGGCGGGGGTGGTGGAGCAACTTTCGATCCGCTCGATCAAGCTGCGGGCGCAGGATGGCAGCATCCACATCATCCCGTTCAGCGCCGTCACCACCGTGACGAACATGACCCGCGACTTCTCCTTCGCCGTGCTCGACGTCAGCGTCGCCTATGGCGAGGACACCGACCGCGTGGTCGAGGTGATGCGGGAGGTGGCGGCCGAGATCCGCGCCGATCCGAAATTCGCGCCCATCATCCGCGACGAGCTGGAGATGCTGGGCGTCGAGCGGCTGGCCGATTCCGGCGTGCTGATCCGCGCCCGCATCAAGGGCGAGCCGATGGCGCGCTGGAACATCGGCCGCGAATTCAACCGCCGCATCAAGCAGCGCTTCGACAAGCTGGGCATCGAGATCCCCTACCCGCACCAGAAGCTGATCATCGACCGCGGCGAGGCCCGGCACCCCGCGGAAAAGGAGGACTTTCCCGCCGCGCCGGAACCCGCTAGATCATAGCGTGTGACGACCTTCCGGATCCTCACGGGCCGAATTACCGGCCCGGCCGCCTGACCCCGACCCCCGCAAGGGGATCGGCCCTGCGCGGCCGGGTGCCTTCCCGGTCCTTCGCCACCCGATCCGGAGCCTTCCCCATGTCAGACCAAGATCCCGAGCCGCTCGTCGCGGCGCGCTTCACCGTGACGGCCGACGCCTTCCCCGGCCTGCTGTCCCGCATCCTGGAGCCCTTCGCCAAGCGCGACCTGGTGCCGGACAGCGTCCGCGCCACCCGCGATGGCGACGCGATGCGGGCGGAGGTGTCGCTGGGCGCCATGCCGCTGTGCATGGTGCATCTGGTGGCCGGCAACCTCGGCCAGATCATCGGCGTCCGGCGGGTGGAGGCGATGGAGGGGCGGATCGTCCGCCTGGCGGCGTAGAGGCAGGTCGTCCGCCTGGCGGCGTAGAGGCAGGTCGTCCGCCTGGCCGCCTGAAAGGGATGTGATCCGGTGCCGATTGAAGCGCGGGGAGCACAGGGCCATTTCACGCGGACCATGATGTACCTCCTCGCCATCCTCGTCCCGCCGCTGGCCCTCCTGTTCGCAGGCAAGCCCTTCCAGGCCGTGTTCAACGGCCTGCTCTGGGCCGGCGGGCTGGTCTTCATCCTGCTGCCCTTCGTCGCCGGCCAGGCGGCCTGGGGCATCGCGGTGATCTGGGCGCTCGCCGTGGTGCATGGCCGCCGCAACGAGGCCCGCGACCGCGCCCTGGTCGAGGACGCGCTGCGCCGGCGGGGGTAACCCCCTACCCCAGCTTCGGCTGCGTCTTCATCACGGAGGGCCGCGCCGCCATCCGGGCGTGCCAGGCCGCCAGCTTCGGGCTGCCGCCGAGTGCGGCCTGGCCTGCCTCCACCATCACCAGGTAGTCGAGCACCGGCAGCAAATGCAGGTCGGCCAGGGTGACCTGGCCGCCGCACAGCAGGTCGCCCTGCACCAGGGATTCGATGACCGCGAGGCTGCGCCGCGTCGACTCCAGCCCCGCCTCGAGCACCGCCGCATCGGCCGTGCCGCCCTGCATCGGCACCACCACCGCCTGCCAGAACACCTTCCCGACCATGGCGCCATAGGCGTAGCTGTCGATGATGCCGCAGATCTGCGTCATCCGCGCGCGGACCCTGGCATCCGCCGGTTGCAGCGCCGGGCCGGGAAAGGCTTCGTCGATGTAGCGGGTGATGGCGAAGGTCTCGAACAGGATGAAGCCGTCATGCTCGAAGGCCGGCACCTTGCCCCAGGGCTGCCGCGCCAGGTGTTCCGGTGCCTGGCCCTGGCCGGACAGGATATCGACCTCGTTCAGTTCGTAGGCGACGCCCTTCTCCTCCAGCGCCAGGCGGGCGGTGCGGGCGTAGGTGCTGTAGCCGGGACCGTGCAGGATGACCGACATCTTGTTTCCTCCCTGATGGGTCGCGCGCGGCTACAGGAACCCCACCGGGTCGACATCCACCTGCACCCGCACGCTGTTCGGCAGCTTCACACGTTCCAGCCATTCGCGCAGCAACGGCTGCACCGGCACATCGCGCCGCGCCTTCAACAGCAGCCGCCGCCGGTGGCGCCCGCGCAGCAGGGCCAGCGGTGCCGGCGCCGGACCCAGCACCTCCACGCCATCCGCCCGCGGCGCCGCCAGGCCGAGGTCGCGGGCGGCGCGATCCGCCTCCCGCTCATCCTCGGAGCTCACCACCAGCGCGGCGAGGCGGCCGAAGGGGGGCCAGTGGCCGGGCCGGCGGCCGGCGGCCTCGGCGGACATGAAGGCCTCCAGGTCGCCGGACACCAGCGCCTGCATCACCGGGTGGTCCGGGTTGAAGGTCTGCATCAGCACCCGTCCCGGTGCCTCCGCCCGCCCGGCGCGGCCGGCGACCTGGTGCAGCAGTTGCAGCGTGCGCTCGGCCGCCCGCAGGTCGCCGCCGGCAAGTCCCAGGTCGGCATCGACCACGCCGACCAGGGTCAGCCCCGGGAAGTGCCAGCCCTTGGCGACGATCTGCGTGCCGATGATGAGGTCCACCTGCCGCGCCGAGATCGCCGCCGCCGCCGCCGCGGCCGCCGCCGGGCCGGGGATGGTGTCGCTGGCCATGACGATGCGGCGCGCATCGGGGAACAGCGCGGTGGCTTCCTCCACCACCCGTTCCACGCCGGGGCCGACCGGGGTCAGCGTGCCCGGCGCGGCGCATTCCGGGCAGGTGGGCGGAATCGGCTCGGCATGGCCGCAATGGTGGCATTGCAGGCGCTTCTGCGCGCGGTGTTCCACCAGCCAGGCGGTGCAGTTCGGGCAGCGCATGCGGTGGCCGCAGGCGCGGCACAGCGTCAGCGGCGCATAGCCGCGGCGGTTCAGGAACAGCATCGCCTGTTCGCCGCGCGCCAGCGTCTCCCGGATCGCGTCCACCAGCGGCGGCGCCAGGAAGCGGCCGCGCTCGGGCGGCGATTTCCGCAGGTCCAGCGCCTCGACCCGCGCCATGCCGGCGGCGCCGTGGCGTTCCGGCAGGTCCAGATGCCCGTAGCGGCCGGCCTCGACGTTGTTCAGGGTTTCCAGGGACGGCGTGGCGGAGACCAGCACGCAGGACGCGCGCGCCAGCCGGGCGCGGACCACCGCCATGTCGCGGGCGTGGTAGACCACGCCCTCCTCCTGCTTGAAGGCGGTCTCGTGTTCCTCGTCCACCACCACCAGGCCGAGGTCGGGGAAGGGCAGGAACAGGGCGGAGCGCGCGCCGACCAGCACCCCCACCTCCCCCTCCGCCACCGCCCGCCAGGTTTTCGCCCGGGTGCGGGAGCCGAGTTCGGAATGCCACAGCGCCGGATCGACGCCGAAGCGGTCCCGGAAGCGTTCCAGCCATTGCGCGGACAGCGCGATCTCGGGCAGCAGCACCAGCGCCTGCCGGCCGGCCCGCAGACATTCCGCGACGGCGTCGAGGTAGACCTCGGTCTTGCCGGACCCGGTGACGCCGGTCAGCAGCGTGACGGAGAAATCCCGGGCCGCGACCTTGCCCCGCAACGCCGCCGCGGCCAGCGCCTGTTCCGCGCCCAGCACCGGGCCGGCATGGTCCGGGTCCGGCGGCGCAAAAACCTGACCGGGCGGCAGCAGGGCGGGCACCAGCAGGCCGGCATCGGCCATGCCGCGGATCACGGCGGGGGAAACGCCGGCGGCCTCGGCCAGGTCGCGGCCGGCGCGGACCTCCCCCGGTGCCAGCGCCGCCAGCACGCGGGCGCGGGCGGGGGTCAGCTTGCGGCCGGCCTCCGCGGGTGCGGCCTGCCAGCCGGCCCGGGCCGGCGCCGGCTCCAGCGCGGCCGGCGCGCTCATCGCCATGCGCAGCACGGCACCGGGCGGGGCCAGGGTGTAGGCGGCGACCCAGGTGACGAAGCGGCGCAGCGTTTCGCCCATCGGGGGCGCGTCCAGCACCTCGGCCACGTTGCGCAGCTTCGCCTCCGGCAGCGCCGGGTCGGTGGCGCCGTCCCAGGCGACGCCCACCACCTGGCGCCCGCCGAGCGGCACCACCACGAAATCGCCAGGATCGACCGCCATGCCGGCCGGCACGCGGTAGTCATACGCGCCGGCCACCAGCGGAAGTGGCAGCAGAACACGGATTCGTGGCGCAGAAGACACGCCCGCCGGTTGGTTCGGATGCGGCGCCTTCCACCCGGGGGGGTGCATGCTATAAGCTCCAAGACAAACAAAACCGAAACAAAATAAACCGCGGCGTATGCGCGGGACGTGCGTTGCAGAACCTGGCGTCATAGGAATTGCGTCTGATGAAATTCTTTGTCGACACGGCCGACGTCTCGGAAATTCGCGGTTTGGCGGAAGCCGGGCTGGTCGACGGCGTGACCACCAACCCGAGCCTGATCGCCAAGTCCGGGCGCAAGATGGCGGATGTCATCGCCGAGATCTGCGCCATCACCGATGGCCCCGTGAGTGCCGAGGTCACCGCCACCGATTTCGCCGGCATGCTGGCCGAAGGCAAGTACCTGCGCGGCATCGCCGCCAATGTCGCGGTGAAGGTGCCGCTGACGGAAGCCGGGCTGCGCACCTGCCGGGCGCTGGCGAACGAGGGCACGCCGGTCAATGTCACGCTCTGCTTCTCCGCCGCCCAGGCGCTGCTGGCGGCGAAGGCGGGGGCTGCCTTCATCTCGCCCTTCGTCGGCCGGCTGGACGACATCGCGACCGACGGCATGCTGCTGATCGCGGACATCGTGCAGATCTACCGCAACTACCCGGGCATCAAGACGGAAGTGCTGGTCGCCTCCGTCCGCCACCCGATCCACCTCGTGCAGGCCGCCAAGCTGGGCGCGCATGTGGCAACCCTGCCGCCCGGCGTCATCCGGCAGTTGCTGAAGCACCCGCTGACCGACAGCGGGCTGTCCGCCTTCCTCGCCGACTGGGCCAAGACGGGGCAAAGCATCCTGTGAAGACGAACGCCGCCACCCTCCTCGACTCCGCCGCCGGTCGTGCCGCGCCTGATCCGCCTGGCCTTGACTCGATGGCCGAGGAGGTTGCGGCGTACCTGGCCGAACACCCGGATTTCCTGGCCCGCCGGCCCGAACTGTACCGCGCCCTGACCCCGCCGCGGCGCATCCATGGGGAGAACATGGCCGACCACATGGTCGCCATGGTCGCCGCCGAACGCGCCCGCACCCGCGGCCTGGAAGCCGAGATGCGCGCCGCGATCGACGATGGGCGCGCCGGCGCCACGCTGATGATGCAGGTCCGCCTTGCCGTGCTGGCGCTGATGCGCTCCCGCGACGTGGTGGAGACGGTGATGCAGGAACTGCCGGCCCTGCTGCGGGTGGAAAGCTGCAACCTGCTGGTGGAACCGGGCCCGCACAACCAGGATCGCGGCTTCGGCTTCCGCCGTGCCGGCATGCTGGCGCTGCCCGCCGGCGGCGTGTCCAACCTGATCGGCCGCGGCCGCGATGCCCGGGTGCGGACCGAGGTGACGGATGCCGCCCTGCTGCACACCGAGGCCGCGCCGCTGGTGACGCGGGATGCGCTGATCCGCGTGCCGCTGTCCTGCAACACGCCCTGCCTGCTGGCGCTCGGCGCGCGGGATGCGGCGGCGCTGCCGGTGCGGCAGACGACGACGACCTTCGCCTTCCTCGGCCGCACCGTGGCAGCCGCGTTGTCCCGCTAGGCCATGGAGGGCGCGCAGGCCCTCGCCGGCTGGCTCGCCATGCTGGCCGCGGAACGCCGCGCCAGCCCGCATACGGTCGAGGCCTATGGCCACGACCTGTCCCTGTTCCTGGGCTTCCTGACGAAGCACCTGGGGGAGGAGCCGGATGTCGCGGCGCTCGGCGCGCTGCGGCCTGCGGATTTGCGGGCGTTCCTGGCGGACCGCGCCCGCCTCGGCGACGGCAACACCACCCGCGCCCGCCGCCTGGCCGCCCTGCGCGGCTTCCTGCGCCACCTGGCCAAGCGGCACGGCCAGCCGGCCACCGCCCTGGCCGGGCTGCGCGGCCCACGGGCAGGCAAGCCGGTGCCACGGGCGCTCTCACCATCCGAGGCGAAGGAAGCCGCCGCCGGCATCGGGGCGGTGCATGATCCGGACCGGGCGGAACAGCCGCGGATGCAGGCGGCGCGCGACGTGGCGCTGTTCACCCTGCTGTATGGCTGCGGGCTGCGCATCGCGGAGGCGCTGGCGCTGCAGGTGGGCGACGCACCGCGCCCGGGCCAGGACGGCGCGCTGCGGGTGACGGGGAAGGGCCGCAAGCAACGCCTGGTGCCGGTGCTGCCGGCGGTGCGCCAGGCGATGCAGGCCTGGCTGGCCGAGCACCCCGACCCGCGCCCCGACGCGCCGCTGTTCGTCGGCGCCCGTGGCGGGCGGCTGGACCCGGCGGTGGCGCAGCGGTCGATCCGCAACTGGCGGCGGCTCGCCGGCCTGCCGGAACACGCGACGCCGCATGCGCTGCGGCACTCCTTCGCGACGCATCTGCTGGGCGGCGGCGCCGACCTGCGGTCGATCCAGGAACTGCTCGGCCACGCCAGCCTGTCCACCACCCAGCGCTATACCAGCGTGGATGCGGCCTCCCTGCTGGAGACCTGGCGCCAGGCGCATCCGCGCGCCGATTAAAGCATTTTCAAGTCAGGCGGAGACGCCTGGCGACTCGGAAAATGCGACAAAACATCAGGCCAGGCCGCCGCCCCAGCGCCACCAGTCCCGCGGCAGGGCCGCCGCCGCCGCCTCGGCGTGGGCGGGGTCCGGGAACAGCCCGAAGCAGGTGGCGCCGGACCCGCTCATCCGGGCCAGAAGGCAACCCGGCTGGCCAGCGATGGCGGCCAGCACCTCCGCCACCGGGGGGCACAGGCCGATCGCCGCCTCCTGCAGATCATTGCCGAGGGGCCGCAGCCAATCCGCCAGCGCCGCCGCATCGGCGAAGCCCGCCGGCATCGCGGCCTCCGCCGAAAAACCCGGCATCCGCGCCCGGAACACCGCGGGCGTCGCCAGCGCCACGCGCGGATTGGCCAGCAGCAGGCCGAGCGGCGGCAGCGCCGGCACCGGGGACAGCACCTCCCCCACGCCCTGCATCCGCGCCGGCCGGCCTGCGACGCAGACCGGCACATCCGCGCCGAGGCCCGCCGCCAGCCGCGCCAGCCCCTCCGGCCCCAGCCGCACGTCCCACAGCGCATCCAGCACCCGCAGCGCCGCCGCCGCATCGGCCGACCCGCCGCCGATGCCGGACGCCACCGGCAGGTGTTTTTCCAGGTGCAGCGCCGCCAGCGCGGGGCGGCCTGCCGCCGTCGCCAGCGCGCGCGCCGCGCGCAGAACCAAATTGTCCGGCTCCGCCCCCAGCGCCGCCGCCTCCGGCCCGGCCAGGGTCAGAGCCAGCCGGTCGGACGCCTCGGCCGAGACTCGGTCGCCGATGCCGGCAAAGACCGCGAGGCTGTCCAGCAGGTGATACCCGTCCTCGCGCCGACCGGTGATGCGAAGGAACAGGTTGACCTTGGCCGGCGCGAAGCCCGGCGCCCGCCCGCTCACTCGCTGCGCTGCGCCGTCGCGGCGGGTGGTTCGGGCAGGCCGTGGCGCAGCTTCTGCGTGATCTTGGCCAGGTCCGCCGCCTCCGGCTCCAGCCCGAGCGCGCGGCTCCACTGGAAGCGGGCCTCCTGCTGCCGGCCAGCGGCCCAGTACGCGTCGCCCAGGTGGTCGTTGATGACGGAGTTCCGCGGCTCCAACTCCACCGCCCGTTCCAGCGCGGCGATGGCGCCGGGGATGTCGCCCATGCGGAACAGCGCCCAGCCGAGGCTGTCGACGATGTTGCCGTCGTTCGGCCGCAGCGCCACCGCGCGTTCCAGCATCTGGCGCGCTTCCGGCAACCGCTCCCCGCGCTCCACCCAGGTGTAGGCGAGGTAGTTCAGGACGTAGGGCTGGTCGGGCGAAAGCTCCAGCGCCCGGCGGAAATCCGCCTCCGCCTTCGGCCAGTCGCCGGATCTCTCGTTGGAGATGCCGCGGGCGTAGAACAGCGGCCAGTCCTGCACACCGGGCGTGGCGATGCGCGCGGCGGCCTGGTCATAGGCCGCGACCGCATCCGGGAAGCGGCTCCGGGCGCGCAGCAGGTCGCCGAGGCGCAGCAGCGGCTGCGGCGCGGTCGGCAGGTCCACCGCCAGCCCGCGCAAAGCCGCCTCCGCCGCCTCCACCCGCTCCAGCCGGTCGAACAGCGCGGCGCGACGCAGCGCGGTGACGGCGGCCAGCGGGTCGGCGGCCGGCACCGCGTCCAGCACCCGCAGCGCGCTGTCCGGGTGGTTCTCCTCGGCATACCCCTCCGCGATCAACAGCAGCGTCGGCGCGAAATCGGGGCGAAGGCGCAGCGAAAGCCGCGCCAGGATCAGCGCCGCATCGCCCGCCCCCTGCTGGCGCAGCGCGGTGGCGAGGGAGAGGTAGGATTCGGCGATTCCCTCCACCGCCGAGGCCATGCCGCGGGCGCCCAGCAGCGCCTGCCGGCCGGCATCGGTGCCGGCGGCGACGGCGTAGTCGCCAGGGCCGCGGCCGAGGCCGTCCACCAGCGCCATCGCCTCCGCCTCCCGCCCGCTGCGCACCAGGATGGCGGTGGCCAGTTGCAGCAGGCGGATGGAGGGTGCGGGCGTTTCCGTCAGCGCGATGCGGATGGCGCGCTCCGCCTCCCGCGGCCGGCCGGCGAGATCGGCGATCAGCGCCAGGTGCAGCGCGTGGATGCCGCGCAGCGCGCCGGCTTCCGTCAGCGGCCGCAGCGTTGCCAGGGCGGCGTCGGTCTGGCCGCGGCCCTGCTGCATCCAGGCCAGCAGCAGCGGCCGCAGCAGCTGCGCCGGGCCGGTGTTGGGCAGCGCGCGCACGCGGCCCTCGGCGCGTTCCCAGCGGCCGGCCAGGGCTTCCGACCCAACCAGCAGCAGTCCGGCCGCCTGGTTGCGCGGCAGGCGGCGGGCCAGGCGCAGCGCCTCCGGCCGCCCGTCCAGCAGGGCGGCGGCGAAGGCCCGCGTCAGCACCTCCGCCTGGTCCGGGTCGCGCCGCAGCGCCTCCAGCAGCCGGTCGGCGGCGGCGGCGGTATCCGTCTCGGACTGCGCGAAGCGGCCCGCGAGGTAGGTGCCGAAGACGCCCACCGGTTCAGCGGCGACCGGCGGCACGCTGGCCGGGCTCGGCGTGCCGGCGGCGGCACCACCGGCCAACATGGCGGCCAGCAGCAGAAGGATGCGGCGGGGCGGAAGGGGGCTGTTCATGTCGGAAAACCTAGCAGGCAAGCCGGCCGCCTTGCCAGGACGGCGTGGCCGCGCTGCCACAGGGTGCGGCGTGGCGATGCCGAAAAGACACGGCCTGCCTTCGGCGATCACGCACTACCCCATGCCGAGCACCAGCAGCAGCACTGCGCCGCCGGCCCAGAAGGCCATGGTGGCGACCTGCGAAGCACCGAGCCGCTCGGCGATGGCGGCCGGGATGGCGGCGGACAGCAGGGTGGCGGTCGCGACGATCAGGCTGGCGCCGTAGTAGATCAGCTCCTGCACCGGGGTGACCACCTGCGGGTACCACAATGGCCACAGTCCGAAGACCAGGCCGGTGGCCGGGCTGGTCATGCCGGTCAGCAGGCTGGCCGTCATCGCGACCAGGAACAGGGTCTGTGGGCTCATGCTTGCGGGCTCAGGCCGGCGCCAGCCGCGGCGCCCAGCCGGCGGACCACATGAAGATGCCGAAGGCCATGCGGAAGGTGAAGATCCAGAAGGCGGCCACCAGCGGCAGGTACAGCGGCGCGACATAGCGCGGCACCAGCCAGGACGCGGCGCGCACCGCCCAGTCCGTCAGCAGGCGGAACCAGCGCCAGATGTACAGCCGGCTGTCGGGGGCGACGAAGAACTGCATCAGGAAACGGCCGAACAGCGTCCAGCCCACCACGGCCAGGCTGTAGGTCACCAGCCAGAAGGGCAGGTGGCCGAAGATGAAATGCGGCTGGTCCATCGGTCACCGGGAAAGGGGGCGGACACACGTCGGGCGGGGCGCCCTTCGGCACCCCGCCCGTGGTTCAGGCACGTCGCGGCGTGTCAGTCCAGCACCTTCTCCCCGCCCACCATCCGCACGCCGCCGCGCGGCGTCCGGATGCTGTCGATGAAGTCCTGCATCGCCTGGGACGGTGCCGGCGTCATCAGGCTGACGACGTAGGTGGTGAGGAAGGCGGCCGGGATGCCGAACAGGCCGCAGGAGATGTTGCGGATCCCGAACCACAGCGGCATGCCGTAGTACTGCGTGCCGATCAGGTAGAACAGGCAGACGCCGTAGCCCACCGCCATGCCGGCGACCGCGCCGGCGGAGGTGGTGCGTTTCCACCAGACCCCCATCACCAGCGCCGGGAACAGCCCCGATGCGGCGATGGAGAAGGCCCAGGCGACCATGGCCAGGATGCCGGCGGGCCTCGTGCTGGCGACCCACGCCGCGATGATCGCGACGATGATCAGCAGGATGCGCGCCATGGTGAGGCGGCGCTTGGCGTTCGCCTTCGGGTCGATCATGCGGAAGTAGATGTCGTGGCTCAGCGCATTGGCGATCGCCAGCAGCAGGCCGTCCGCGGTGGACAGCGCCGCCGCCAGGCCGCCCGCCGCCACCAGGCCGGCGATGACGTAGGGCAGGCCGGCGATCTCCGGCGTCGCCAGCACGATGGCGTCCGCGTTGATGACCAGTTCGCGGAACTGCAGGATGCCGTCCGCATTCGCGTCCGTCACCCGCACCAGGCCGATGTTGGACCAGATGCTGACCCATTCCGGCAGGCTCGCGATCGGCGCGCCGATGACGTTGGTGAAGACTTCCAGCTTCGCGAAGGCCGCATAGGCCGGCGCGGTGAAGTACAGCAGGAAGATGAAGAACAGGCTCCACGCCACGGACTTCCGCGCATCGCGCACGGATGGCGTGGTGAAGTAGCGCATCAGGATGTGCGGCAGCGACGCGGTGCCGAGCATCAGGCAGAAGATCAGCCCGAAGAAGTTGATCGGGTCGGAGTTGATGAACGGCGTAATGTGCGATGGAGCTCCCGCCAGGGCCTCCTTCGTCGTGCGCAGGATCTCGATCTGCTCGAGCGCCTGGCCGTACATCAGCTGCGGGATCGGCACGCCCGTGACCTTGGCGGACAGCAGCACGACCGGCAGCAGGTAGGCGATGATCAGGATGATGTACTGCGCCACCTGGGTCCAGGTGACGGCGCGCATGCCACCCAGCATGGAGCAGACCAGGATGCCGGCGAGGCCGACGAACACCGCGACCTCGAACGAGATGCCGAGGAAGCGGGACGCGATGATGCCGGTGCCGAAGATCTGCGCCACGACATAGGTGAAGGACGCCGACATCAACACGATGACGCCGCAGAACCGCGCCAGGTTGCCGCCGTACCGCGCGCCGAGGAAGTCCGGCACGGTGTAGGCGCCGAACTTGCGCAGGTAGGGCGCCAGCAGGATCGCCACCAGCACGTAGCCACCGGTCCAGCCCAGCACGAAGGCGAGGCCGTCATAGCCCTGCAGGTACAGCGTGCCGGCCATGCCGATGAAGGAGGCCGCGGACATCCAGTCCGAACCGGTCGCCATGCCGTTGTACAGCGCCGGGACCCGCCGGCCCGCCACGTAGTACTCCGACACCTGCGCGGTGCGCGAGAGGTAGCCGATCAGCGCGTAGACGCCGATGGTCAGGAAGACGAACAGGTAGCCGATGATGCGGTTCGGGACACCGACCTGTTCCAGCACCGCCAGGACCAGCACGAAGGCGGCGAAGCCGCCGGTGTACCAGCCATAGACGCGGCCCAGGTTCGAAAGGAAATCACCGCTGTCGGCGCTTTTCGGGGAATCCGACATGGCTATTCCTCCTCCACGCCGAATTCCTCATCGATCGCGTTCTGGCGCGAGGCGAACCAGAACAGCGAGACGACGAAGATGATGAGGCTACCCTGGGCTGCCATGTAGAAGCCGAGCGGGAAGCCCAGGATGACGATGGTGTTCAGGCTGGTGGCGAACAGGTGCACGCCGAAGCCTGCGATGGCCCAGATCGCCATCATGGTCCACATCAGGCCGGAGGTGCGGCGCCAGTAGGCATCCCCCGTCGCCTTATCCACCCCTGGGTCCACGCCGGCCGAACCCGGCCCCCGTGGACCTTTCGTGTCTTCCACAAGCGGCATACCCCAATCTCCCCTGCTCGACCGGCTTGGCCCGGCGTCCACCGTTTGCAATACCTGCCCGGTGAAATTTCACTATCCTGCTGGCTAACATGGTCTGAAACCGCCGCGCAACATCGTTGCCGTTCTGGGGGCTTACTCGCAATGCTGTCGTGGCTGACGCGCCACTTTCACCAGCCTCCGAGCGATGATACTGCTGATTTCGCCCGCTTTTTGGGCGAACAGGCGGCCTTCGTCGCGCAGAAGCCGGCGGTGGATTACTGCCGGGTGAAGGCCGGATTAACTGAACGGCTGCTTTTCGAGGATCCGGACTTCCTCGCGGCCCTGGCGCATTGCCGCTGGCAGACCTTCGCCGCCGCGACTCCGGACATCCTGGCCCTGGCGGAGGGCTGGCTGCGTCCGCATGCCCGGAACGCCGAACCGGACCTCGCCGCGGCCCTCGCCCGCATCGGCCGCGACGTCCTCGACCAGTCGCCGGCGCCGGAGGCCGAGCGCGCGACCCTGGATGCGACGGCCGCGGCGCTGGAGGCGCATCTGCTGGCGCAGCAGGTGGCCCCGCCGCAGGGCGCGGACCGCCGCCCGATCAACGCCCAGGCCACGCTGTTGGCCACGCTGCCGGTGCACCCCGACCAGCGCCGCGGGGAGACGGTTGCCATCACCGGTGCGCTGCGCTTCCAGCTGGTCGCCGCGCAACAGCGCATGGAAAAGCGCTTCGACGCGCCGGCGCTGGCCCGGGCGCTGGTGCCTTGAGCGCC
Source organism: Falsiroseomonas sp. E2-1-a20 (assembly GCF_051433195.1). NCBI lineage: Bacteria > Pseudomonadati > Pseudomonadota > Alphaproteobacteria > Acetobacterales > Roseomonadaceae > Falsiroseomonas > Falsiroseomonas sp. E2-1-a20. Next base: position 81,927 of record NZ_JBHMFT010000013.1, read on the forward strand.
AGCCAACGGGGGTCCAGTGGCTTGAATCACCTATGTAATGGTTGCATCCAGGCCCGGCCGCGGCGCAGGCTGGGCGCCGGCCTGGAAGGGCCTGCCAAATGACGGGAACGCCAACATGCAAAACCAGGCCCATGCCTGACGGCTCCACGCCCCTGCTGCTGCGGCAGGACAGCGAGGCCGGCATCACCCGCCTGACCCTCAACCGCCCGGACAGCCGCAACAGCCTGTCCTTCGCCATGCTCGGCGCGCTGCACCACGCGCTGTCCGAGATTGCCCAGGACAATGGCCCGCGGGTGGTGGTGCTGGCCGCCGCCGGCCCGGTGTTCTGCGCCGGGCACGACCTGCGGGAGATCGCCGCGCATCGCAACGACGAGGATGCGGGCCAGGGCTTCTACGACGCCGCCATGCAGCGCTGCGCGGAGGTGATGCAGGCCATCGTCGCCCTGCCGCAGCCGGTGATCGCGGAAGTCCAGGGCGTCGCCACCGCCGCCGGCTGCCAGCTGGTCGCCAGCTGCGACCTGGCGGTGGCCAGCGAACTGGCCCGGTTCTGCACGCCGGGCGTCGATATCGGCCTGTTCTGCTCGACCCCGGCGGTCGCCCTGTCGCGGGCCATCGCCGCCAAGCCGGCGCTGGAGATGCTGCTGACCGGGGAGATGGTGGGCGCCGAGGAAGCCCGCCGGCTCGGCCTGGTGAACCGCGTGGTTCCGGCGGCCGACCTGACGCAGGCGACGGACGCCCTGGCCGCGCACATCGCCGCCCGCTCCGCCCATGCCGTGCGGCTCGGAAAGGCGGCGTTTCACGCGCAGCGCGCGCTGCCGCTGGACCAGGCCTATGCGCATGCCGCCGGGGTGATGGCCTGCAACCTGATGGCGGAGGATGCGGCGGAGGGAATCGCGGCCTTCCTCGGCAAGCGGAAGCCGGTCTGGCAGGATCGCTGACGCCGCCGCTTGCGGCCCCGCGCGGTTGCGGCAGATCATTGCCAATGCGGGGGGCGCCGGTCCAGTTTCGGCGCGGCGCCAAGACTGTCCGAGGAAATCCAGAATGGCCGCATCCGACTACGACGCCCTGCCCCGCACGCCGGCGAACCACCAGCCGCTGACGCCGCTGCTGTTCCTGGAACGCACCGCCACCACCTTCCCCGACCATGTCGCGGTGGTGCACGGCCAGGTGCGCCGCAAGTACCGCGAGCTGCGCGCCCGCTGCGTGGCGCTGGCGGATGCGCTGGCACGCCGCGGCGTGGTGCGCGGCGATACTGTCGCGGTACTGCTGCCGAACATCCCCGAGATGCTGGAATGCCACTACGGCGTGCCGATGGCGGGCGCCGTGCTGAACACGCTGAACACGCGGCTGGATGCCGCCACCATCGCCTATTGCCTCGACCACGGTGAGGCGAAGGTGCTGGTGGTGGACCGGGAGTTCGCGCCCCTGGCGCGCATGGCGCTGACGCAATGCCAGGTGCGACCGCTGCTGGTGGAGGTGGATGATCCCGAGGCCAGCGACGCCGCCCGGGCCAACCGGCTGGAAGGGGCCATCGACTACGAATCGCTGGTCGCGGAAGGTTCGGACAGGTTCGACTGGCCGATGCCAGGGGATGAGTGGGACGCGATTTCCCTGAACTACACCTCCGGCACCACTGGCCGGCCGAAGGGCGTGGTGTATCATCATCGCGGCGCGCAGCTGCTCGCCATCGGCAACATGCTCTCGGCCGGCATCGGCAAGCATCCGGTTTATCTGTGGACGCTGCCGATGTTCCACTGCAACGGCTGGTGCTTCCCCTGGTCCATCACCGCGCAGGCCGGCACGCATGTCTGCCTGCGCGCGGTGCGCGGCAATGCGATGTGGGATCTGATGGCGCGGGAAGGCGTGACCCACATGTGCGGCGCGCCGATCGTCATGGCGACGCTGCTGGCGACGCCCGATGCCGAGAAGCGTCCCCTGCCCCACCAGGTGCAGTTCGTCACCGCCGGCGCGCCGCCGCCCGAGGCGGTGCTGGGCGCGATGAAGGATGCGGGCTTCGCCGTCTGCCATGTCTACGGCCTGACCGAATGCTACGGCCCCGCCGTGGTGAACGAATGGAACAGCAGCTGGGACTGGAAGACCGCGCAGGAACAGGCGGCGCTGATGGCGCGCCAGGGCGTGCGCTACATCGCGCTGGAGGGCCTGTGCGTGATGGACCCGGAGACGATGGCCCCGACCCCCGCGGACGGCACGACGCTGGGCGAGGTGATGATGCGGGGCAACGTCGTCAGCAAGGGCTACCTGAAGGATGCCGAGGCGACCCGGAAAGCCTTCGCCGGCGGCTGGTTCCACACCGGCGACCTCGCCGTGACCTACCCGGATGGCTACATCCAGCTCAAGGACCGCTCGAAGGACATCATCATCTCGGGCGGGGAGAACATCTCGTCCATCGAGGTCGAGGATGCGCTCTACAAGCACCCCGCCGTCGCCGTTGCCGCAGTGGTGGCAAGGCCCGACGAGAAATGGGGCGAGACGCCCTGCGCCTTCGTCGAGCTGCGCCCGGGCGCCGAGGCCACGGCGGAGGATCTGATCGCCTGGTGCAAGGGGCGGCTGGCCAGCTTCAAGGTGCCGCGCCACGTGGTGTTCACCGAACTGCCGAAGACCAGCACCGGCAAGATCCAGAAGCACATCCTGCGCGCGCAGGCGCGGGAGGGCGTGGGCTGACCGCGAAACTTTCCTTGCATAGGCCGGAAAGCCTCCCCATCATGTCAGGTATCAGGCAACAACCGAAAGGAGGTGATCCAGTGTCTCATGGTATCAATGCGGGCGTCCGTTCCGCGGGCTGGATCATCGCCACCGCCAGCGCGGCGGCGAGTCACTAGGCCCAAGGCGGCAACGCCACAGGATCCATGCAAAGGCCCCCGGCGAAGTCATTCGCCGGGGGTTTTTCTTTGCCCGGTCCGCAAGTGCATTGACAGCGCGTCGACACCGGCAGGACCATCGGCCCCCGATCCAAACAGGGGGTTCAAAAATGTCTTGGGCACGAGGCCTCGCGGCCGCGTTCATTGGCGGCTGCGCGGCGTTCATCCAGCCGGCGCAGGCCGGGCCGACACTCGATGCGATCCGTGCGCGCGGCATGGTCGTCTGCGGCATCCACACCGGCGTCGCCGGCTTCGCGCTGCCGGACAGCCGTGGCGAATGGCAGGGCATGGATGTGGATCTCTGCCGCGGCGTCGCGGTCGCCATCTTCAACGACCCGACCAAGGTCCGCTTCGTCGCACTGTCTTCTTCCACACGCTTCACCGCGCTGGGCTCGGGCGAGGTGGACGTGCTGTTCCGCACCTCGACGCAGACCATGCTGCGCGACACCACGCTCGGCCTGCGCCATGCCGTGACGTATTTCTACGACGGCCACGGCTTCATGATCCGCGCCAATCTTGGCGTGTCCAAGGTCGCCGACATGCGCGGCGCCACCATCTGCCTGATCCAGGGCACCACGAACGAGCAGGTGACGGCGGACTACTTCCGCTCCATCAACGTGCCCTTCACCCCGGTGCTGTACGAACGCACGGACCAGGCGAGCGCCGCCTTGCAGGCCGGGCGCTGCGACGCCTTCGGCACGGATGCCTCCCAGCTTGCCGGCGTGCGCTCCTCCATGCCGCGGCCGGCGGACTGGACCATCCTGGACGAGCGTTTCTCGAAGGAGCCCTACGGCGCCTATCTGCGCCGCGGCGACGATGAATGGTTCGACCTGATCCGTTGGTACACCTACGCCGTGATCGAGGCGGAGGAACAGGGCGTGACGCGCGCGAATGCCGAGGAACGCCGCCGCACCAGCGTGAGCCCCAACACGCGCCGCCTGCTGGGCGTGACGCCGGAACTCGGCCAGTCGCTGAAGCTCGACCCGGCCTGGGCCTACAACGTGGTGCGCACGCTGGGCAATTACGGCGAGATCTATGATCGGCATTTTGGGCCGAACACGCCGGTGAACCTGCCGCGCGGGCCGAACCGGCTTTGGACCGACAGTGGGCTGATCTACGCTCTGCCGCTGCGGTAGCGCGGCGAGAGCCCCCTCACCCAAACCCTCTCCCCCCATGGGGGGAGAGGGCTTCAGATGGCGCCGCCATCCACCACGAAATACTGGCCGGTGACGATCTCGCTGTCATCGGCGGCCAGCCACAGCGCCATGCGGGCGATGTCGGGCGGCATGACCTTCCGCTTGATCGCCTGCTTGTCCATGTGCCGCGCCACGCCCTCCGGCGTCGCCCACAGCGCCTCCTGCCGCCCGGTGAAGACCCAGCCCGGCACCAGTTCGTTCACCCGGATGCCGTCCACGCCGAGGTCCCGCGCCAGGCCGCGCGTCAGGCCGCGCACGGCGGATTTGGCGGCGGTGTAGGCCGGCATGCCGCCCTGTCCGCCCATCCAGCTCACGCTGCCCATGTTGATGATGGAGCCGGACCCGGCCGCGCGCATGCCCGGCGCCACTGCCTGGGCGCAGAAGAACTGGTGGCGCAGGTTCGTCGCCATGCGCTCGTCCCAATACTCCGGCTCCACATCGTCCAGCTTGTGGCGGTCGTCGCGCGCGGCGTTGTTCACCAGCACCTGCACCGGGCCGAGCTGTTCGGCCACCTGGGCCACCGCCGCGCGCAGGGCCGCGATGTCGCGCAGGTCGCAGTGCAGGAACAGCGCGCCGGTCGCGGCGGCGATCTCCCGCCCCGGCGGATCGTTGAAGTCGAGGAAGGCAACGCGCGACTTCTGCGCGGCGAATTGCGCCACCAGCTCCGCCCCGATGCCGGAGGCGCCGCCGGTGATCAGCACGACCTTGCCGGCCAGCGAGGGGTAGGTGGCGAAGCGCGTCTCAGGCATGGCGGTTCATCCTTGTTCCGCTGGCAACAACGGCTGGGGATCGAGAAAGGTCTGGTACCATGACAGGGAAAAATGCAGATGCGGCCCGGTGACGCGGCCGGTCGCGCCCATCCGCGCGATGCGATCCCCGCGCGCCACCTGCGCCCCTTCCGGCACCAGCCGTTCCGAAAGATGGGCATAGAGCGTGTTCACGCCGTGCCCGTGGTCGATGACGAGAATCTGCCCGAAGAAGAAGAAATCGCCCGAGAGGCTCACCCGCCCGCCGAGGGCCGCGCTGATCGGCGTGCCGGTCGGCGCCGCCACGTCCAGGCCGTAATGCGGCTGGCGCGGCTGGCCGTTCAGGATGCGCTGGCTGCCGAAGATGCCGCTGATGCGCCCGCGGGCCGGCCAGGCCATGGCCTCGGTGAAATCCGTGCCGCCGCTGTCCAGCGCCCGCGCCGCCGCCAGTTGCGCGCGTTCCGCCGTGATGCGCCGCAGCGCCGCCTCGTCCGGCGTCACCAGGCCCGGCGGCAGGCCGGTGATGCGCTGCACGTCCCATTCGCGCGGCGCCACCGGCAGGCGCAGCGTCTGCACCCGGCCACTGGGATGCGTGACGGCAAGCCGCGCCTCCGCCGCATGGTCGCGGGCAAAGCCGAGCGCGAAGTCGCCCCGCGGCGAGACCCGCACCGCGCGCCCATCCAGCGCCAAGCGCGTCCCCGGCTCCGCCCGCCCCAGCACCAGCGCGCCCTGCGCCGCCGCACCGCGCCACTCGATGGCCTGTGCCGCGCGGGCCAGCAGCAGCGCAGGGGCGGCGAGCAGGATCCGGCGTCCGATCACAGCAGGGTCTCCTGTTCCGGCGGCTTTTCCCGAGTTCGACCGCGCTTCTGAGGCACTCCGTCCGCGGTGGCCGCGACATCGCCATCGGCGAAGGCGATCGAAAGTTTCTGGCCCGGCCCCACCTGCGCGGCCCGCGTCAACGCATGCCCGTCGGCATCCCGGACCAGGGAAAAACCGCGCGCCAGGACGGATTGGTAGGACCCCGCCTCCAGCCGCGCCGCAAGCCCCGCCAACCGGAAGGCCTTCTCCCGCAGCAGCCCGGCCAGCGGCGCCACGGAGAACGCCTGCACCGCGCGCGCACCCCGCGCGCGCTGAACCGCCCGCGCAAAGGAGGCGCCCTTGCGCCCCTCCAGCAACGCCAGCGTCGCACGCCGTGCGGCGATGGCGGCGCGGGGGTGCGGCACCGGCAGCCGGGCCAGCGCCTCCTGCCGCCGCCGCACGAAGCCGGCGAGCGCCGGGGCCAGTCCTTCCTCCGCCTCATCGAGCCGGCGGCGCAGATCGGTGACGCGGGCCGGCACGTCCGGCAGGCGGCGTTCCAGGCGCAGCAGGATGGTCTCGGCGGCGCGCATCTGCCGCACCATGGCGCCGCGCAGCCGCGCCTCCCGCTGCGCCAAATCGGCCAGCAGGTCGGCGCGTGCCGGCACCGCGAGTTCGGCGGCGGCGGTCGGCGTCGGCGCGCGGCGATCCGACGCAAAGTCGATCAACGTGGTGTCGGTCTCGTGCCCGACGGCGGAGACCAGCGGGATGGCGGAGGCGGCGGCGGCGCGCACCACCACCTCCTCGTTGAAAGCCATCAGATCCTCCAGGCTGCCACCGCCGCGCGCCACGATGATGACGTCCGGGCGCGGGATGGGCCCACCCACCGGCAGCGCGTTGAAGCCGGCGATGGCGGCGGCGATCTTCTCCGCCGCGCCCATCCCCTGCACCGCGACGGGCCACAGGATGATCCGGCGCGGAAAGCGCCGAAGGATGGTGGTGCGGATGTCCTGGATCACCGCCCCGGCCTCGCTGCTGACCACGCCGATCACCAGCGGCAGGCGCGGCAGCGGGCGCTTTCGGGAGTCTTCGAACAGCCCCTCCGCCAGTAGCTTCTTGCGCAGCGTCTCGATGCGCGCCAGCAGCGCACCCTCGCCGGCGAATTCCAGGCGGTCGATCACCAGCTGGTACTTCGACCGGTCCGCATAGGTGGTGATGCGGCCGGTGGCGATGACCTCGACGCCGTTCTCCGGCTGCAAGGCCAGCCGCGGCACGGTGGTCTTCCAGATCACCGATTCCAGCTTGGCGTTCTCATCCTTCAGCGACAGGTACCAGTGGCCGGAGGGGTAGCGCTTCGCCTCGCAGATCTCGCCGCGCACGCGGACGCGGCCGAAGGCGCCCTCCAGCGTTCGGCGCACCGCGCCGGCGATCTCGGAAACCGCGTATTCGGGAACGTTGGAGGCAGAGGTCGGCGTCGTGTCCATGGCGCGACCCTATGCTAGGAGGCGGCGGGATGTCAGGGGGGCCGCGATGCGGGTGCTGGTGGTGGGCGGCGGCGGCCGGGAACATGCGCTGTGCTGGGCGATCGCGAAGTCGCCGCGCCTGGCGAAGCTGTGGTGCGCCCCGGGCAACCCCGGCATCGCCGCGGTTGCCGAATGTGTCGCCATCGGGGCCGAGGACATCCCCGCCCTGGTCGCCTTCGCCCGCGACCAGGCGGTGGACCTCGTCGTCGCCGGGCCGGAGGCGCCGCTGACCCTCGGGCTGGCCGACCAGCTGGCGGCCGCCGGCATTGCCTGCTTCGGCCCTTCCGCCGCCGCCGCCCGGCTGGAGGGCAGCAAGGCCTTCTGCAAGCAGGTCGCCGATGCCGCCAGGGTGCCGACCGCCGCCTGGCAGCGGTTCGAGGAGGCCGGCGCCGCCCGAGCCTGGCTGCGCGAGACCGGCGCCCCCATCGTGGTCAAGGCGGATGGCCTGGCCGCCGGCAAGGGCGTGGTGGTGGCCGAAACGCTGGCGGAGGCGGAGGCCGCCATCGCCGCCATCATGGAGGACCGCATCCATGGCAGCGCCGGCGCCGCCGTGGTGATCGAGGAATGCCTGGCGGGCGAGGAGGTCTCCTTCTTCGCCATCTGCGACGGCACCGATGCCCTGGCCTTTGGTGCCGCGCAGGACCACAAGCGCGTCGGCGAGGGCGATACCGGCCCGAATACCGGCGGCATGGGTGCCTACGCCCCCGCCCCTGCCTTCACGCCGGCCCTGCAGGCCGAGGTGATGGAGCGCTTCATCCGCCCGACACTCGTGGAAATGACGCGCCGGGGCACGCCGTTCCGCGGCGTCCTGTTCGCCGGGCTGATGCTGACCGCGGAGGGGCCGAAGCTGATCGAGTACAACGTCCGCTTCGGCGACCCGGAATGCGAGACGCTGCTGCCGCTGCTGCGATCCGACCTGCTGCCGGTGCTGCACGCCGCCGCGACCGGAAGCCTGGCGGGCCACAGCCTGGACTGGTCCACCCGCCACAGCCTGGTCGTTGTGATGGCCGCCGAGGGCTATCCCGGCGCCCCGCGCCGCGGCACGGCGATCCACGGCCTCGACGCCGCGGCGCAGCGGGCGATGATCTTCCACGCCGGCACGACCCGCGACGCACAGGGTGTGCTGCGCGCCCATGGCGGCCGCGTGCTCGCCGTGGCCGGCACGGGCGAAACCCTGCGCGAGGCGCGCGATGCCGCCTACGCCGCGGTCGATTCGGTCGACTGGCCGGCCGGATTCTGCCGGCGCGACATTGGCTGGCGCGCCTTGTAGCCGCGCCCGATCCGCGCGCCCCCAGCCTCCGTTGGCAAAACAACATCAGAAATACAGCCAAGCTGTGCGATCCTGCGCAAAACTATCTCCTCGTGCAAAATGAAATAAATCACCTTGTTTTGACGAGAATCCCAGGCTTAGATTGCCCATGCTGCTGGCGGGACGTTCACCCAGGCTGAAGTTTCAACCGGGTTGGGCCCTTCGCCGACACGGGAGATACGGATGCGATCCATAAGACTTGCTGTCGTTGCGGCGGTGCTGCCGTTGCTGATCAATCCGGCTTCGGCCGCCATGGTCTACAGCTTCAGCCAGACCGGCCCGACCATCGCGACCGGGACGGACTACGGCCCCGACGGCCCGAACGACGTGTTCACGACCGGCAGCTTCACCCTGGCGGACCAACTCGTTCGCGCGCCCTACTACCTGGGCGCTGACACCAACGCACCATCCGCCGAGGCCCCTGCGCCGCCGCCGGGATTGCTCAACATCTTCTTCGCGACCTTCGACCGGGGCCGGGCCGTGGTCGGCGACCTGCCGCGATTCATCACGCCGAATCCCCAGCCCAGCAACGGGCAATACTATTCCTTCGGCCTGCGCGGCACGCCCGGCGCGCTGTTCCCGACCGGAACCGTCGCCTACAACGACAGCGAATCGAACACCGACCTGGTGTTCGGCGCCGATGGCCGCGTCAGCGGGGTCTACAGCACGGATCGCGGCGGCCCCTGCTTCACCAGCGGCGCCTGCACCTTCACCGGCCAATTGACCGCGACCCACATCCCGAACCTCCGCCCTGCGGCCGTCGCGGTGCCGGAGCCGATGTCGCTGGCCCTGTTCGGCATGGGCCTGTCCGCCCTGGTCCTGGTCGCCCGCCGCCGCTCGGCCGGCTGAAGGTTCAGACGGGCTCCGGCCAGACGAAGCGCTGCCGTTCGAGATAGGCCAGCCGCGCCGCCAGGTCCCCCGCCGCACAGACCATGACGGAGACCACCCCGACGCCGACCTCGGCCGCGCCGGGTTCGGCCGAGGCGGGCGCCGCATCGGCCTCGATCGCGATCTCCAGCAGGCCGGGCATGGCTGCCAGTTCCAGCGCCGCGACGGCCCGCGCCCCGGCGGCCAGTTCCAGGACCAGCGGCTCCACCCCTGGCGTCGCCAGCACCACGCGCTGCGGCCGTGCAGGGGCGCGCAGCATCAGGTGCAGGCGCAGCGAGCCCGCGACATGGTCCGCGGACGGCGCCACGGGCAGGCGCAGCAGGGCGCGGCCGGGGCGGGTCCAGCAGCCCCAGGCCTCGGCACGGTGCCAGCCCTCCCCGGCGCGCAGCAGGTCGGCGCGGGCCATGGCGGGGGTCGGCAGCGGCGCCGCGATCTCGCCGAGGCCCAGCACCAGGCCCGGCGTCGCCGGCAGCGCCGTCGCCTCGGCAGGCGGTGCCGCGACCAGGCGGGCGAACAGATCCCCCGTCACCTCGGGCCAGGCACGCAGCCGCAGCCCGGCCTTCACCTTCGCCTCCTGCGCCATGCGGAAGGCCGCGTCGAAGACCAGCTTTTCCACCGCATCGAGAAAATCCGGCTCGCTCTGGTGGCGGAAATGCAGCGCCAGCCCGAGGCCCGCCTCCAGCAGCCCGCTATGGTCCGGGGCGAGGACCGCCTTGCCGAGCGACAGCGCCTCCGTCACCGGCAGGCCCCAGCCCTCGTGGAAGGAATTGTACAGGCTGAACAGCGCGCCTTCGACCAGGCCGGCCAGCGCGGCGTCCGGCACGTCCGACAGCAGCCGCACGCCGTCCCGCAGCGCCGGCGCGTTGCGCAGCAGGGCGAGCGCGGGTTCCGACAGGTAGCCAGGGCGGCCGGCCAGGACCAGCAGCGGCAGCTTGGCCGCGCCATGCCGGCGGATCAGCGCCAGCCAGGCGTTCAGCACGAACAGGTGGTTTTTCCGGGATTCCAGCGTGCCGACGAACAGCGCATAGGGCCGCCCGGCCAGCGCCGCGACGCCGGGATGGGGCCGCGTCGCCGGCCCTTGGCCAGCCTTGGCCCAACTCGGCGCCGCATCCAGCCGCAGCACCGCCACCGGCGGCGCCGGCAGCCCGGGCAGCAGCGTGGCGCGCAGCCGTTCCAGGTCCTTCCGCGTGGCGTCGGACACCGCCAGCAGCAGGTCGGCATGCGCGCCCAGCCCGGCGAACCAGCGGGCGAATTGCGCCACCGTCGCCGGGTCGTTGTGTTCCGGCACCACCAGCGGCCCGCAATCATGCACCAGTGCCGCATAGCGCAGCCCATGCCGCGCCTTCGCCGCGCGCAGTGCCAGGTTGTAGTCGCCGAGCCACCAGGAGGAGCCGAGGTTCACCAGCCAGGCGCCCTGCGGAAAGGCCAGTTCCGGCGCCGCCGCGACGGCCTGCTGCGCCAGCCCCACCGCCTCCCGCCACGCCGCATCCAGCGGGTCCGCCCCGGCGCGGGACAGGTTCGCGAGGCGCAGGAAGATCTCGCGCGGCAGGGCGCGCCATTGCCCGGCCGCGGCGTCGAACACCGCCAGCAGCACCGTGGTCGCCACCGTGCCGCCGCGCAGCGCCGGCGCCACGATCTCCATCTGCACCCGCTGGATGCCCGAAGGCGCGCGGTGGCTGCCGAACCAGGACAGCAGGTCGGACAGGTCGAACACGACGGACAGGTCGCCGAGGAGCGTCAGGCCGCCCGCCTCGGCCGCCTCCCCCAGCCCGCCCTGCGCCAGCAGCGCCGCCACTTCGCGCCACGCCTGGTCGCTGTCCGGCGCCAGGTCCAGCGCGCGGGCATAGGCCTGCCGCGCCGCACCGCGATCCCCGGCCAGCTTCAGCGCATGTCCAAGCTGCATCGCCACATCCGCATCCTGCGGCCGCGCCCGCTGCGCCTGGCGGTAGGAGGCGATGGCGCCCGCCAGATCACCCTGTTCCTTCAGGCAGTGGCCATGCTGGACCCAGATCGCGCCATCATCGGGACGCTGTGCCAGCCAGGCGGCATAGCCCTCGGCGGCGCCGCGCCAGTCGCGCGCGTCGCGGCGGCGATCCGCCTCGCCCAGCAGCCCCGCGCCCTCGCCCTGCCGCGCCCCGTCCATGCGTCTGGCCCCGCCCGATATCGTCGCGGAACGGCATAGCGCGATTCACGCGGCGCGTGGAGCCGTGTCACGCTCCGCGTGGGGGCGTGTCACGCTCCGCGTTGCGGCAGACTGTTCCAAGGTTGACGGCGTCGCACGGGCATCGCTTAAGGAGTGTCGGCATCCCGCCTGGATGCGCAGGTAAGGGAATGCCCGTGTCGAAGCCGCGCATCGCCATCGATGGATACAACCTCGCCCTCGACCAGGGCACCGGCGTCGCCACCTACGCCCGCAACCTGTCGCACCGGCTCGGCGCGCTGGGGGCGGAGGTGGGCGTGCTGTACGGCCAGCGCGGCTCCGCCGGGAAGGACGAGCTGCTGCGCGAGGTGACGCTGTACGACGCGCGCCCGCGGCCGCCGCACTGGGCCAAGCGGATGGTCGACGACGCCGTGCAGGGCGTGAAGCTGTCCTTCGGGCAGGAGGCGCAGCGCGTGCCGCTGACGGATCGCGTGATCCGCAAGGGCCTCGAAGCCCGCATCCCGCACGCCGACACGCTGTGGAACATCCCGGAGGTCTTTCGGGCCGCGGTGCAGAGCTTCGGCGCCAAGCGCAAGATGGGCCGGGTGCGGCTGCCGGACCGGCAGGACGTGATGCACTGGACCTACCCGCTGCCGCTGCGGGTGGAGGGTACGAAGAACATCTACACCATCCACGACCTGGTGCCGCTGCGGATGCCCTACACCACGCTCGACGTGAAGCGCCGCTACCTCGGCACCTGCCGCGCCATCGCGGCGGAGGCGGACCACATCGTGACGGTCTCCGAAGCCTCGAAGCGCGACATCATCAACCTGCTGGGCGTGCCGGCGGAGCGCATTTCCAACACCTACCAATCCGTCGAGATCCCGGACCGCCTGGCGCGCAAGCCGGAGGGGCTCGCCCGCGCCGAGGTGCAGGGCGCCTTCGGGCTGGAATGGGGCCAGTACTGGCTGTTCTTCGGCGCCATCGAGCCGAAGAAGAATGTCGGACGGCTGATCGAGGCCTACCTCGCCTCCGGCAGCACGCTGCCGCTGGTGATCTGCGGCAAGCAGGCCTGGCAGATGCGGCAGGAGTTGGGACTGATCTACGAGGACGACGTCCGCCTGATGTCCGACCCCGGCCCGATCGACGGCGTGCAGAGCCTGGTCCGCAAGCTGCGCGACCGGGTGATCCTGCTGGACTACGCGCCGTTCCGCCTGCTGGTCAGCCTGGTGCGCGGCGCACGCGCGCTGCTGTTCCCCTCGCTGTACGAGGGCTTCGGCCTGCCGGCGCTGGAGGCGATGCTGCTCGGCACGCCGGTGATGACCAGCAACACATCGTCGCTGCCGGAAGTGGTTGGCGAGGCGGCGCTGACGGTGGACCCCTACGACACGCGGGCGATGGCGGAGGCAATCCAGGCGCTGGATGGCAATGCGGAACTGCGGGCGGCGCTGGCGGCGAAGGGGCCGGTGCAGGCGGCGCTGTATGGGCCGGAGCAGTACGAGCGGCGGCTGGCGGAGATGTATGCGCGGGTGGGGGTGCGGCTGGGGCAGCGCATGCAGTGATTGCAATGCATTCATCGCTTGCGTAGCATGCCCGCATGGGCAGCCTCACCATCCGCAACCTCGATGATGCGCTGAAGACCTCGCTCCGCATCCGCGCAGCCCGGCATGGCCGCTCGATGGAGGAGGAGGTGCGGGTCATCCTGCGCGGCGCCCTCGAAAGCAGCACAGGCGAGAGCCTGGGGGAGGCGGTGCGCGGACTCATCGCGCCGCTCGGTGGTGTCGAACTCGAGACGCCGCCGCGCGATGCGCTGCGCCCGCCGCCGGACCTGTCGCGGTGATCGTGCTCGACACCAACGTGCTGTCCGAACTGCTCCGTCCCGCGCCGCAAGCGGCGGTGCTCGCCTGGGCGCAGGGTGTGCCTCGGGCGTCGGTCACCACAACCGCCGTGACGGAGGCCGAGATCCGGTTCGGCCTGGCCCTGCTCCCGGCTGGCGGCCGGCGCGACATCCTGGCCTCGGCAATCGATGCGCTGTTCGCCGACCGGCTGGCGGATCGCGTGCTGGCCTTCGACCGCGCCGCCGCGCCGCATTATGCGCAGTTCGCCGCCTTCCGCCGCGCCGCGGGACGGCCGGTGGCGACTGCGGATGCGATGATCGCGGCGATCGCCTGCGCCCGCGGCGCCGCCGCCATTGCCACGCGCAATACCGCCGACTTCGAGGGCTGCGGCCTGCCGCTCATCGATCCATGGCAGACGGGCTGAGCCCATCCTGCCGCAGGAACACCACCCGCGCGGCCCCATGCTCCCGCTCCGCCACCACGGCGTAGCCCGGCACCTCCAGCGTCTCCTCCCGCCCCACCTCGGCCACCAGCAGCGCATCCGGCGCGATCCAGCCCGCCGCCGCCATGGCAACGACCGCCTTCGGCACCAGGTCGCGGCCATAGGGCGGGTCGAGGAACACCAGCCCGCAGGGCGCCGGCGCCGCGCGCGGCCGCAGCACGTCGCCGCCCATCACCGAGCAGCGCGCCGCCTCGCCGATCGCGGCGATGTTCTGGCGCAGCACGGCCAGCGCGACGCGGTCCTGTTCCAGGAAGCTCGCATGCGACGCGCCGCGCGACAGCGCCTCCAGTCCCAGCGCGCCGGACCCCGCGAAGGCGTCCAGGACGGCACGATCCTCCACGGCTTCGCGCCCGGCCCAGGGCGCGTGCCACAGCATGTCGAACACCGCCTGGCGCACCCGGTCGCTGGTCGGGCGGGTGGTCTCGCCCGGCGGGGCGGCGAGCCTACGCCCGCGGTGGCGGCCGGCGACTACGCGCAGCACGGGCGGGCTTCCTCGGTTCGGCGTTGCGGGCGCGCGGGATGTTGCCCGGGCGGGGCGGGCGCTTCGGGGCGGCTTCGGCAGCCGGGTCCGGTGCCGGTGCGGTGGTGGCGGCGGCAGCGGCGGCGGCGGCGGCCTCGGCTTCCGCCACCTCCCGTCGCCGGCGCTTCTGCGGCACCTCGCCGATGCCGAGCTGTTCGCGCATCACCTTGGGATGCACCTCCTCCACCGCGCCCTTCGGCAGGGTGCCGAGCTGGAACGGGCCGTAGGCGGTGCGGATCAGCCGCGTCACCTGCAGACCCAGATGCTGCATGACGCGGCGGATCTCGCGGTTCTTGCCTTCCTTCAGGCTCACCGTCAGCCAGGCGATGCCGCCCTGGCGGCTGTCCAGGCCGCATTCGATGGGGCCGTAGGCAACCCCCTCGATGGTGATGCCGCGGGCCAGCTGGATGAAGGCGCGCTCGTCGATATGGCCGAACACGCGCACGCGGTAGCGGCGCAGCCAGCCATTGCTGGGCAGTTCCAGCCGGCGGGCCAGCGCGCCGTCATTGGTCAGCAGCAGCAGCCCCTCGCTGGTCAGGTCCAGCCGGCCGATGGACACCACGCGGCCGATCGCCGGCGGCAGGCGCTCGAACACCGTGGGGCGGCCCTGCGGGTCCTTGTGGGTGGTCACCACGCCATCCGGCTTGTGGTGGCGGAACAGCCGGGTGCGCTCCGCCGTCGCCACCGTCTTGCCGGACACCGAGACGCGGTCCCCCGGCGCGACGAAGGTGGCGGGGCTGTCCACCTTCTTGCCGTTCAGCTTGACCACGCCGTCCGCGATCAGCTTTTCCGAATCGCGGCGGGAGGCGACGCCGGCGCGCGCCAGGTATTTCGCGATGCGCTCGCCGCGCCCGGCGGTGTCGTCCTTGTCGTCGATCTCGTCGGTCATCGGCGTGCCGCCTCGACAAAGGCCGAAAGGATATCCGGGTCGCGCGGGTCCACGGCGTATTCCGGGTGCCACTGAACGCCCAGCGCAAAGCGGTGGCCGGGATGCTCGATCCCCTCCACCACGCCATCCGGCGCCACGGCGTTCACCACGGCGCCCATCCCCGGTGTCGCGACCGCCTGGTGATGCGCGCTGTTCACCGCCATGCGGGTGCCGCCGACGATGCGGGCCAGCAGCGTGTCGGGCGCGACCGAAACCTCATGCCCCGGCTCGGTGCGCGGGTTCGGCTGTTCATGCGCCAGCGCGCCCGGCACCTCGTCCGGGATGTGCTGGATGAGGGTGCCGCCGAGCGCCACCGCCAGCAATTGCTGGCCGCCGCAGATGCCGAGCACCGGCATGTCCCGGTTCAGCGCCGCCCGCGTCGCCGCCAGTTCGAAATCCGTCCGCCCCGGCTTCAGCGTCACCTTCGGATGCGGCGCGCCACCGCCCCACAAGGCCGGGTCGACATCGAAGGCGCCACCCGTCACCAGCAGCCCGTCGATGGCATCGAGATACTCCACCGCGAGGTCCGGATGGTGCGGCAGCGCCACCGGCAGGCCACCGGCGGCGATGATGCTGGAAAAATAGTTCTGGCGGAGCGCGTACCAGGGCAGCTTCGACCAGCCACCGGCCGGCTCCGCATCCAGGGTCACGCCGATGACCGGGCGTTTGTTCATGCCGGTTGCTAGACCCGTGGCCTGCCACAGGGCAAGCATCCGCCATGCAAGCCGTGCCGCAACCGATGGAATTGGCCCTCGAGGACGCCCGCGCCGCCGCCGCGCGCGGCGAGGTGCCGGTGGGCGCGGTCGTCACCGATGCCCAGGGCCGCGTGCTGGCGCGCGCCGGCAACGAGGTGGAGGCCCGCCGCGATCCCTCCGCCCATGCCGAGATGCTGGCGCTGCGCGCCGCCGCGGCCGGCGCCGGTGGCAAATTCCTGCCGGAGGCGACACTGCACGTGACGCTGGAGCCCTGCCCGATGTGCGCCCAGGCCATCGCCTTCTTCCGCATCCGCCGCGTGGTATTCGGCGCCTACGACCCCAAGGGCGGCGGCGTCGAGCACGGCCCACGCATCTTCACGCAACCCACCTGCCACCATGCGCCGGAGGTGATCGGCGGCGTGCGGGAGAGCGAATCGGCGACGCTGCTGCGGGACTTCTTTCGGGTGCGACGCTAAAACGGCCACGCCACCCCTCGCGAAAGCCCGCATGGACCACCCCTACCGCAGCCTTCCCGACACCGCCTTCTGGCGTCGCGCCGTGGCCGGCGTGCCGGATGGCACGGTGGACCCGGTCACGCAGGTGCCCTTCGGCATCGGCCCGCGCGATGCGGTGGCCACCGCGGGAAGCTGCTTCGCGCAGCACATCGCCGGCCACCTGCACCGTCGCGGCCACAGGCTGGTGCGCACCGAGCCACCGCCCGAGGCGCCGGAGGCCGCCGCCTTCGGCCTGTTCGCCGCCAACTACGGCAATATCTACACCTGTCGCCACATGCTGCGCCTGTGCGAGGAAGCCTTCGGCCTGTTCCAGCCGCGGGATGCCGCCTGGCAGCGCCCCGATGGCCGCTTCGTCGACGCCTTCCGGCCCGGCCTGCACCCGGCGGGCCACGCCACGGCGGATGCGGTGCGGGCGGCGCGCGAGCCGCATCTGGCCGCCCTGCGCCAGGTGTTCGAGACGGCGGATGTGCTGGTCTTCACCCTGGGCCTGACGGAGGCCTGGATCGGTGCCGATGGCGCGGCCTACCCGCTCGCGCCGGGCATCCTCGCCAGCCCTGCGGAGCCATCCTCCTGCCGCTTCCACAACTTCACCCTGGACGAGGTGCGGGCGGACCTGCTGGCCTTCCTTGGCCTGGTCGCGGAGGTGAATCCCGGCCTGCGCTGCATCCTGACCGTCTCCCCGGTGCCGCTGGCCGCCACCTACACCGCGGCCCACGTCCTGCCCGCCAGCAGCTACAGCAAGGCGGTGCTGCGCGTCGCCGCCGAGGAAGCCGCCGCCCGCCTCCCCCTCGTCGCCTACTTCCCCAGCTACGAGATCATCACCGGCCCGCAGGCGCGCGGCCGCTACTTCGCCGAGGATCTGCGCAGCGTGACGGCGGCGGGCGTCGCGGCGGTGATGTCGGTGTTCGACCGCCACTACCTGACGGGCGAAGGCCGGCCTGTCGTGGCACCGGCGCCGGCTGCCGTGCCGAAGGCGACATCGCCGGCCGATGCCGCCGCTTTCGACAGCCTGGCGCAGATCCTCTGCGACGAGGATGCGCTGGACCCCGGACGGAAGGATCGCTGACGGAAATGCGCTTCGCGGTGATCGGCAATTGCCAGGCGGCCGGCTTCGCCGACTGCCTGCGCGTCTTCCTGCCGAAGGTGGAGACGACCCTGTTCGACCTGACGGCGCTGGGTGCCACCGGCGATCCCGTCGGCGCGGCGGCCGCCATCGGCGCGCGGCTCGGCGAGTTCTCGCATGTCTTCGCCCATCCGGTGCATGGCGCGCGGTTCGGGCCGCTGGAACAGCCGCGCCTCGCGGCCTCGGGCCTGCCGGTCTGGTTCATCCCGACGCTGGCCTTCCAGGGCTTCCACCCGGACTGCGTCTACCTGTTCCCGCCCGGCAAGGTGGTGGGCGGGGAGCCGTTGCGCGGGCCGCTCGATGTCTATCATTCGGCCATCGCCGCCGCCGCCTTCCTGCTCGGCCTGCCGGTGGAGCGCGCGGTGCGGCTGTACAACCCGCTGGTCTTCGGCCGGCTGGGCTTCGCCGAGGCCTACGACACCGCCCTGGCGCAGTTGCTGCGGCACTACCGGGAGCTGGGCCACGACATCGCGGACCGCCTGCCGGTCTGGACGCAGGCCGGACCATCAGGCGGCCGGGCCTTCATGCACACCATCAACCACCCCTGCCTGCGCCCGATCGCCGACACCTGCCGCATGGTCGCCGCCGCGGCCGGCCTCGGCGAGATGGCGCTGGAGGCGGCGGAGGTGGTGCCGGACCGGCTGGCGGACCTCGCGATCTTCCCGGTCTATCCCGGCCACGCCCGGCGCCTCGGCGTCGCGGGCCACCTGCGCTTCCGGCCCCGGCTGCGGCAGGATCGCAGCTTCGAGGTCCTGGACCTGGAGGATTTCGTCGCCCGCAGCCATCAGGCCTATGCCCAGGCGCCGGAGGCAGTGGATGCGGCGGTGCGCGCGAACCCGGTCTCGGCCCGCATCCTGGACCTGCTGCCCAAGCTGCTGGCCGGCTGAACGGCGCGCTACGGCGCCCCGTGCACGCCCGCCGCGCGGCGGTCCCACCACCAGGCCGGGTCGGGGCCGACCATGACACCGCCCTGGAAGCGCGGCGGCGGGCGGTGGCGGGCCTCGCCGGCCAGCACCATCCGGCCGCGTTCCGTCAACTGCCAGGGCGCGTCGCGGCCGATCAGGCGCTGCGGCCCGGCCGACAGGCGCTGCGCCACCTCCTTCACGATCAGGTCCGTCACCTGGAAGACCGGGTCCGCCCGACGCAGCGCGGCCAATGCGCCGGGCAGATCCGTGGCGCCGTCGGCCACCGCGCGCAGCAGCAGGCGCTCCGTCAAGGCCAGGCCATCGTTGCGCCAGGGCAGGTCCTGCAGGTGCCGGCGCAGCGCGGGCGCCAGATGCGGCAGCGGCAGCGCGCGGCGCGAAAGCCGGTCCAGCGCCGTGGGATCGGGATCGGCGAAGGCGGCCCAGGCCTCGGCGCCGGCTTCCAGTTGCAGGGCGCCCAGCGGCACCGGCTCCAGCGCGGCCAGTTCCTCCGCCGGCATCCGGGCGAAGGCGCGGCGCCCATCCGCCGGCACCAGGAACAGCCGGCCCTCGAGCGGCGCCCGGCCGGCGAGCAGCGACAGCACGCGGATCAGCACCGCCTGGTCCCACAGGTCGTGCTCGAACCACAGCAGCACGCGGTCGTACTTCCCGAGGCCGTTGAGCGCCATGTATTCGCGCCCCAGCCGCAGCCGCGCCTCCTGCGCATCCACCCCTGCATGCAGCGCGACCACGCGGGCGCGCTGGCCGAGATAGGCCATCAGGTCGCCGTCGGAGACGGCGCCGACGCAGACCGGGTCCGCGATCGGCAGGTACTCTCCCGCCCAGCCCGCCTGCGGCAACAGGTCCCGGAGGTCGTCGCCGCAGCGGATATGGGCGGTTCGGGTCAGAGGCGGAGGCCCAGGCGGCGGATCATCTCGCCCTCCTCGGCGTATTGCCGGCGCGCGAAGGTGGCGTACTCCTCCGGCCCCAGGTGGAACGGCGCCATGTCGAAGCGGTCCAGGATGCCGAGATGAGCGGGATCGAACAGCGCCTCCCGGAACGCGTCGTGCAGCACCTTCACATGGTCCGGGTTCATGCCCTTCGGCCCGGCCAGGCCGTAGGGGGAGGCCGAGACGATGTCGATGCCGCTTTCCTTCAGCGTCGGCACGTTGGGGAAGCGCTTGGCGCGTTCCGCCGACCAGGTCACCAGCAGCCGCATGCGCCCCGACATCACCAGCTCCGCCCAGCCGGAGCTGTCGGCGCTCGCCTGGATCTGGTTGCCGAGCAGCGCCTGGCTGTTCTCCGCCCAGCCACGGAACGGCACATGCGTCCAATCGATGCCGCCGCGCGCGCCGGCGATCTGCTCCATCGTGATGTGCAGCGATGTGCCGACGCCCGGCGTGCCGTAGTTCACCTTCCCCGGATTGGCCTTCGCATAGTCCAGGAACTCCGACAGCGTCTGCCACGGGCTGTCCGCGTTCACCACGATTCCGAACAGGTAGCCGGTCAGGTGGATGACGTAGGTGAAGTCCTCGAGCGGGTTGAACAGCGCGCGCGGGGCCATCTGCGGGTGGCGGAACACGCTGATCGGCATCTGCGCCAGCACGTAGCCGTCCGGCCGCTCGTTCAGCAGCTGCTGCGGGCCGAGGATACCGCCGGCGCCGGCGCGGTTCTCGATGATGATGGGCTGGCCGAGGCGCTTCGAGGCCTGTTCGCCAAGCGCGCGCATCTGGATGTCGGTGGTGCCGCCGGCGGCCCAGGGCACGATCAGGCGGATCGGCCGGCTCGGGAAGCGGTCCTGCGCCCGCAGCGCCGGGGCGGCGAGCAGGCCGGCGCCGAGGCCGAGCGCGGCACGGCGGCCAAAGGTGGTGAAGATGGGACGGGTCATCGGTTGCGGCCTCCCTGCCTGGCGCCGGCCTTGGGCCGGTCGTCCCATGCTGGTAACGCGCCGGACGCCGCGCCGCAATCGGGCGCGGCATCACGCACGGATCAGGTCATGCCGGCGGCACCGACGGGCGACCTGCGGCCGGCCATGCCGGCCGAGCGCGCGGTGCCTGATGCCCGGGCAAGACCGACGGTCATCGAGAATGACCGCTGGTGTCAGTTCATGAAGACGCGCGCCGACAGCGCCGTCTGGAAGATCAGGTTCAGCAGGTCGCGCGCGATCTGGAAGTTCTTCGGGTCCAGCCGCGGCAGCGCGATCAGCTCGTCGCCCGGCGCCGGGCCCTCGGTGGGCTCCGGGATCAACTCGCCGCTCGCCTTGCGGATCATGACCTGGGATTCGACGCCACGCTCGGCGAAACCGCCGGCCGCGCGGACATAGTCGTTGATGCGCATGTCCGGCCGCCAGACCACCGCCTGCGGCACCATCACCTCGCCGGAGACCAGCACGGTCTGCACCCGCTCCGGAACGACGACGACGTCGCCATCCTCCAGCCGCACGTCGGCGCAGCGCCCGGCGCGGTCCATCACCACCAGGCGGCCTTCCGGCCGGGTGCGGCGGGCGCGCTGGATATAGGTGGAGACCAGGTTCGCCTCCACCGCGCGGATCTCGGCGACGCCGGTGGTGGAGGACACCGTCATGAACAACTGGCGCTCCAGCCGGTCCAGTGCCTCGTTGATCACCCGCACCTGCTGCTGCGCGACGGAGGGACGCAGCAGGAAGACGCCGCTGGTATTGGCCAGCGCCGGGTCCACCGCGACATGGTCGAGCAGGGTGCACAGGCTGATGTCGCGATCCGCGATCAGGACCGAAGGCCCGATGCGGCTGCCCTCGACGCTGACGCGAACGGTCGGTGCCGGGCTGTCGGTGATGAAGGTGATGGTGTCCTGGTCAAGCAGCTGCAGGCTGCCGAGTTCGCGCACCGTGGCGTAGCGGGCGAAGGGCTGGCCGCCGCGGGTGCCGCGGATCACCGCATTGGTCGCGGCCGGCAGCGGCGACGCCAGGCGCAGCAGCTCGCTGCCCGGCATGGCGCGGCCGCTGACCTCGAACAGGAAGTTGTTGCGCACCGCGCCATCGGCCCCGACCATCGCGCCCTGCGGCGCGACCACGATGGTGTCGCCTTCCTGCATGGTGATGTTGGGAAGCTGGCCGGTCTGGAGGAAGCGGTACAGGTCGATCCGCGCCACGGTGCGGTTGCCGCGGTTGATGGCGATGTCGCGGTAGGACCCGCGGCCCGGGTCCACGCCACCGGCGCGCGTCAGGTAGTCCAGGATGCTGTCCGACCCGGCGCCGAGGTGGCGGCCCGGCAGGCGGACGTAGCCGGTGACGAAGACGCCGACCTGGCCGGCATTGAGCAGCACGGCGTAGACCTGCACCTGCTGCGAGTAGATGCGCCGGACCTCGGCCTCCACCACCCGCTGGACGTCTCCGGACCGGGTCCCGGCCAGGCGGATCGGGCCGATCTGCGGCAGGAACAGGTTGCCCTCGGGGTCCACCACGCCGACAGCGGACGCCTCGATGAAGCCCCAGATGGTGACGGAGATGCGGTCGCCCGCGCGGATCACGTAGTTCGGGTTCGGTGTCTCGGTGGCGGATGGCGGCGCGCGGGTGAACAGCGCCGCGCCGAACACCACGGTTGCCGGGCCAGCCGCGCGCGCCGGATCGCCGATCGGCCCCACCGCCACTGGCCCGCCTTCCGCCGCCGTCGCGGTGCCGGCACGGGCGGTGTTGATGTTGTCGCCCGTGGCGCCGAGCAGTGCCGGCAGGTTGCCGACCGCTGGGCCGCGTATGGCTGCGCCCGCCATGCCCGGCGGCTGCAGTTGCGCCGCGGCCAGGCCGGGCAGCAGCAAGCCGAGGATCAGCGCCAGGCAGGCCGGCAAGGTTCGGAAACGACGGGCGGATGCGGGCATGTGATTGGAAGTCCGGATCAGGATCAGGATCAGGCCGGGCCGGAGTTCGGCCGGCGGCAGCATGGCGTGCCCGGAACGGGCACGCCATGCCTGGAGCGGAAGGGCATCAGGCCTGGCGGTCAGCTCGCATGCTCACGCGCGCCCGCCATGATCAGCCATCCGATGGCGAAGAAGACGGTCAGGATGACGAACAGCGTCATGATATTGAAAAAGGCCTTGGGGAAGGTCGACCGCTCCGGCAGGTTCGGCTCCACCACCCGCATCAGGAAGACCTGCTGGCGCTGCGCATCCGCGCGTGCCCCCTCCAGCGAAGCGATGGCGGAGGCATAGACCCGCTCGGCGAACTCGCGCTCCAGCGTCAGGCGCTCATAGCCCGACAATTGCTGGGTCAGCGTCTCGTTGCCGCTGGTGCGTCGCGCGCGTTCCGTGACGATCTGCGCCGAAAGGGCCGCGATGCGGTTGTTGAGCACCTGGATCTGCGGATTGTCGGCCCGCATGAAGGCGCGCTTTTCCTGCAGTTCGGTCCGGGCCTGCGCCAGCGCGCCCTCCAGACGGCCGATCGTCTCCACGGCGGACCCGACGGCGGCGGTCGGGTCCAGCGTCTGCTCGCGTTCGCGGAATGCCGTCAGCGCGGCACGCGCCTCGACCACGCGGCGCTCCGCGATGGCCACTTCCTCGCGTCCCACCCGCAACGTGTCTTCGGAGGTCCGAGCGGTGAAGCGGTTGACCAGGTCCTCCGACATCTCCAGCAGGGATGTGGCGATCGCCCTGGCGTCCTCCGGCCGGTACGCCAGCGCCTTCAGCGTCACGAGCCCTGTTTCGAGATCATAATCCACCGTGACTCGGCGGCGGTAGTATTTCATCAGTTGCTCGGCCTGGGGTTCCTCGTACCAGAGGCGCGAAATCCAGTCGGCGTCCGCCGGCCGCCAGATCGCGATCAGGTCGAGGCGCTGGCGCAGCCCGGACAGCGCATCCAGGCTGTTGACGAAGGCCCGCACGGCCTGCGCTTCCTCCGCCCCCGGCCGCATCGCGCCCGATGCGGAGCCGATCATGCTGGCGATGCCGCCGCTGGCCGGGGCCCCCGGACGTCCACGCACCAGGATGCGCGCCTCCGCCTCGTACAGGTCGGAGGCGCAAGTTGCGTAGTACAGACCGACCAGCAGCGTCGGCAGGGCGACCAGAAGCAGGAACCAGCCCAACGCGCCGCTCGGCACCAGGGTTCGGCGCCTGCGTTCCGGCTCCGCGGACAGTCCCGCGACGCCAGGGGCAACGCCCGTGGCGGCGAGGGACTCAGAGGGCCTTATAGGTGGCGACAGCTTCATCGACGTCCTCGAAGAAGGTCAGACTGCCGTCGTGCAGCACCGCGGCGCTCCGGCAATACAGTTTCAGGTGATCCGGCACGTGGCTGACCAGGACCAGCGTCCGGCCGCGGGTCTTTTCAGCAAGCAACGCCTGGGCGCGGGCGATGAAGCGCTGGTCGCCCGTCGCCGTCACCTCGTCGATCAGGTAGCAGTCGAAATCCACCGCGAAGGACAAACCCATCAGCAGACGGCCCATCATGCCGACCGAGTAGGTCTTGGCCGGCATATGCATGTAGGGGCCGAGCTCCGCGAACTCCTCCACGAAGTCGAGCACCCGCTTGACCGGCTGGTTGTAGATGCGGGCGATGAACCGGGCGTTATCGGCGCCGGACATGCTGTTCTGCAGGCCGATGCCATGGGCCAGCGGCCAGGACACCGACATCCGCCGCTCGATCCGCCCGGAATTGGGATGCTCGACGCCGGCCAGCATGCGGACCAGCGTCGACTTCCCGGTGCCGTTGCGACCGAGGATGCCCAGCGCATCCCCGGGGCGGATGATGCCCGAGACACTGCGCAGCACGTGTTTCTTGCCACCACCACGCAGTTCGTAGTGCTTGGAGACACGGTCGAAGTAGATCATGCGCGCATCGTCAGAATTCGAGCTTCGCGCGCACGGCGCGCACCGCGGCAATGCCGAGCAGGTTCACCATGACCACCCAGATCACGACATAGGTCGTGTCGTAGTAGGCCGGGATCATGTCGCCGAACATGCCGTCGCGCACCATCTCGTGCAGGTTGGCCTGCGGATTCCACAGCAGCGCGTCGCGCCAGGAGGGCGGCATGAAGTGCAGCGCGAACATGCAGCCGGAAAAGGGCAGGGACAGGTAGGTCAGCGGATGGACGATCTTTTCCAGGATCTCCCACCGCGCCGCACCCGCCGCGACCAGCAGCCCCAGCCCGTTGGCAAACGCAAACATCAGGATCATCGCCTCCACCAGCACCGGGATGGAGTAGGGCGTGAAGGCGGAGAACCAGGAGGTGCCGACGACGACCAGCACCAGCACGCAGGTCACCGCACCCATCTCGAGCAGGTTGCGCGCGATCATGATGTCCAGAAGGCGAACCTGCCGATGGTACATCAGGGTCATGTTGGCCTGGAAGGCGGTGGCGGCGCGGTTGATGATGGCCCGGAAGGCGAAGTAGGGGGCATAGCCGACCACGACGAACAGGAAGGGCGGCACCGCCCCGGTGCCGCCGCCGCCAAGGAGAAGCTTGAAGACGGAAATGCCGACCGACAGCAGCAGCGGCTCCAGGAACAGCCACAGGAAGC
Source organism: Falsiroseomonas sp. E2-1-a20 (assembly GCF_051433195.1). Lineage (NCBI taxonomy): Bacteria > Pseudomonadati > Pseudomonadota > Alphaproteobacteria > Acetobacterales > Roseomonadaceae > Falsiroseomonas > Falsiroseomonas sp. E2-1-a20. Next base: position 106,909 of record NZ_JBHMFT010000013.1, read on the forward strand.
CCAGGTGCCCGCGCCCGAACCGCGTCTGCAATTCGCGCAGCAGCAGCGCGTGGATGACCCGCCCCTGGATCCGGAAACCCTCGATCGTCCGGCTGAACTCGCTGCGACGTTCCGGAAATCCTTCCGGCAGCCCGGAACCTCCGGCCGCCGCGCTCACGGACGGCCGGCTCCGCCGCCACGCAGCAGGGGCCGCGCCTCCGCCCAGCCGCCATTGCCGGTGGCGCAGACCAGCCTCGGCCGCTCGATCATGCCGGAGCCGACCATCAGTTCCCGGCACTCCCGCCCGCTGGCGGCGTTGTAGCTGCGCACCAGCCGGACCTGAGCGGATTGGCCATCGGCCATCACCACACGCTCCTGCGCGCCCGGCCGGGCACGGCTGGCGAAGACGACCAGCGGGTCGGTGGACGCCGCCGCAACGTTCGGTGTCGCCGACATGCCGCCGGCCATGCCCTGGCCCCCCATGCGGGCGCAGCCGCTGACCACCAGCAGTCCGAGCAGCGCCAACATGGCCCGCGCTGCAGGCGCGCGCGCCGAGTGAGGGGCAAGGGCAGGTGTGCGGTGCGTCATAATTCCGGAGACTAGCCGAACGGGCAGACTTAGGCAAAATGCAAATACATGCAGAATGCTTCGGCGGTCTGCTGCGACCGCGTCTCGCCGACCCGGCGGGCCGGCCCGACAAGGACCAACATCCTGCTGCCGCTCCGTCTTCCTCAAGCGCAACTTTTGCGATTCCCACACCTGCCGGCCTTCTGGCCGGACCGGAAGGTCATTGCGGTTGCGCCAGGCCCGCCGGATGCGCGGCCGGCAGACCACCGCGAACCCACCGCCACCGCGCCGCCCGGCTACACGCCCGGCCCCTTCCGCCCCGCCCGGCTTGGCGGACGGGAGGTCCCGGTGCTGCTCGTGGTCGGCCCGTCGCCCGACCCGGTCGGGGCCGCCCTGGCAGATCCCGTCCCGGGGCATCATCCGGAGACCGCCGCCGCCATGGCGGCGATGGTGGCGGGCCGGATCGGCGCGCCGCCAGGACTGCCCGATCCGGGCACCGCGGGCACCGGGCTGGCGCCGCGCCAGGCCCGCATCCTGCTCGACCCCTGCGACCCGGCGCTGGCCGGCGTGGCGAAGGCCCTGCTGGCCCGGCTGCAGCGTGCGGGATCAGCGGTCCTGGTGGCGCGGGACCCATTCGCCGATGGCACGCCGGTGCTTTCCGACAGCCTTCCGGCCGCCGGGCCGCCCTGGGATCCCTGGACCCTTCTGGATGCCGCCCACACCCTGCATGGCGCCAGCCGCGACCTGGCCCTGCTGGCGCTGGCTGCCGGCGTGGCGGTGGCGGATGGCCCGCTGGCCGGCGCCGATCCTGTCCCGACCTGGTCCGCACTGCTGGCCGCGACCCGCGCCGCGGACCCGTTCCACAACCGCCCCTGCAGCATCGCCGAGGGTCTCGACCTGCTGGCCCTGTGGCGGGCGCGGCAGGCGGAATCGCACGAGATCGCCGCCTGCCTCGGCGCCCATCCCTACAAGCGGGACCGGCTGCGCGCCCTGCTCGCCTCCGCCGGCCCGCCGCCGGCCTTCACCGGCGACGCCCACCGCGCCGTCGCCCTGGCACGACGGCGCGGCGGCGCGGTGCTGGCCTGGAGCGCCAGCGCGCCGCCGACCCTTCCCGCGCTCTGCGCCGAAGCCGGGGTTCCGCTGCGCTGGCTGGAAGATGGCTTCATCCGCTCCGCCGGCCTCGGCGCCGCCTTCCGCGCCGGCGCGTCCTTCGCCCTGGATTCCAGAGGTCCCTACTACGACCCGGCGACGGAGAGCGACCTGGCGCGGCTGCTGGCGACGGCGGGTTTCCCGCCCGCGCTGCTGGCGCGGGCCGCGGCGCTGCGCGAAGCCGTGGTGGCGCGTGGCGTCACCAAGTACAACCTCGGCGGCGCCGCGCCGGTCATCACCGCGCCGGCCGGACGGCGCCGCATCCTGGTCCCCGGCCAGGTCGAGGACGATGCCTCCATCCGCCTCGGCGCCGGCCCCATCCGCCGCAACCTCGACCTGCTGCGGGCGGTGCGCGCGGCCGAGCCGGACGCTTTCCTGGTCTACAAGCCGCATCCCGACATCGAGGCCGGCTTTCGCCGCGGCCGCATCGCGCAGGCGGACCTCGCCGGCCTCGCCGACCAGGTGCTGCACCGGGCGCCGATGGCGCCGCTGCTCGGGATGGTGGATGCGGTGCACACCATCACCTCCCTGACCGGGTTCGAGGCCCTGTTGCGCGGCCTGCCGGTGACCTGCTGGGGCACGCCCTTCTATGCCGGCTGGGGCCTGACGCGCGACCGCGGCCCGCCCGCCAGGCCGCCGCGCACCCGGGTCCTGACGCTGGACGAGTTGGTGGCAGCGGCGCTGATCCTGTACCCGCGCTGCATCGACCCGCTGACCGACCTGCCCTGCCCGCCCGAGGTCCTGCTGGACCGCATGGACCGTCCCGACCTGTTCCCGACCGGCCGCCGCGGCCGGCTGCGCGCCGTGCAGGGCTTCCTGACCCGCACCCTGTCGCGTCTGCGAGGCTGGAAGTGAGCACGCCGGCCGCCGAGGGTGTCGTCATCAGCGGCGCCTCCCGCGGCCTCGGCGCGGCGCTGGCGCGGCGCTTCGCAGTGCCCGGCGCGCGGCTGCTGCTGCTGGCGCGGTCCGCCGCCGCGCTGGAGGAGGTGGCACGGGACTGCCGCGCGCGGGGCGCGCAGGTTGCCGTCGCCGTGCTCGACGTGACCGACGCGCCCGCCATCGCCGCCGCGCTGGCCGCCTTCGAGGCCGGCGGGCCGGTCGGGCTGGTGATCGCCAATGCCGGCACCTCCGCCGGCACCGCGCCGGATGGCACGCCGGAGGACGCCGTGGCCGCGGCACGCCAGGTCCAGGTGAACCTGGTCGGCGCCATCAACCTGGTCGGCCCGCTGCTGCCCGGGATGCGGGCCCGGCGGCGCGGGCGGATCGGGCTGGTCGCCTCCGTCGCCGGGCTGCGCGGCCTGCCCGACTTCCCCGCCTATTGCGCCAGCAAGGCCGGGCTGATCGCCTGGGGCGAGGGTCTGCGCGCCGAACTCGGCCCGCGCGGCGTATCCGTGACGGTGGTGACGCCGGGCTTCTTCGACAGCGCCATGGGCGCCCGCTTCCATGGCCGCCGGCTGTTCCTGCTGGACCAGGCCGATGTGGCGGCGCGGGTGCAGCGCGCCGTGCTGCAGGGCCGGCCGCGCGCCGCCTTTCCCTGGCCGCTGGCCGCCGGACTGCGCCTGCTGGCGCTGCTGCCACCCCGGCTGGGCGATTGGGCGGCGCGGCGGATGCGGTTCCGCGTCAGTCCGGAGTCGTAGAGCAACCCTGGAGCACGGTGTCCGGCAATAGGGGTCCCACCCTGTCGGCATCCAGCGCCTCGACGATGGCCCTGACGGCGACGGCGCGGCCTTCGGTTCCGTAGAACACGCCGCGAAGCTGGGTGGAGCCCTGCAGCGCCGCCAGGAAGGCATCGCGCAGCTCCGGGTCCGGCAGCGCCACGTCGGGCCCTGCGGTTTCGGCCCAGAAGGCGTCGAGCCGACCCTGATGCGCCAGCCCCGGCACGTCCCACACCGCCTGGCCCAGCGCCTTCACCGGTCGGCCGAGCACCAGGGCGCGAAGGCCGACCGTGCTGTTGATGGTGATCAGGCCCTGCGCCCGCTGCAACATCAGGTCCAGTGGCCCATGATGCGCAACATGCACCCGGCCCGCGGCGCCCGCCGCCGCCGCCAGGCGCGCCACCCGTCGGTCCCAGCGCTTCAGGCAGGGGTCCAGCGGATGCACCTTGACCAGCAGATGCGCCGTGGCCGGCGCATGCTGCGCGAAGCTGCCGAGGACCTCGGCGATCGGCGTGTCGAGGTCCGGGTAGGGCGAATAGGCACGAACGGAGAAATCCGTCTCCATCTGCATGGCGAACAGCCAGAATGGCGCGCTTCCGATGCGCTCCAGCGCGCGGTGACCCTCCGCCATCTCCCGCCCGCGACGCAGCAGCCGGCGGGCGATGCCCCAGTAGGTCGCGACGGGATGATGCAGTTGGTGGCTTTCGTAGTGGCGGAACGGCCAGGGCGCCAGGTTCGCCAGGTGGTACAGCACGTCCCAGCGGGCCTGCAGGCCGAAATCGTCGCGGTGACGTTCGGTCAGGTCCGCCGGCGGCAGCCTGGCCGCCAGGGCGCGGATCGCCTCCGGCTGGCGGGGGAAGTGGCTGTCGCCGCCCATGCCGTCACGCTCCAGCGTCACCCAGTCCGGACGGAAGTAGCCGAAATCGGTGACGGCCACGGCGATGCCACGGGCCTGTGCGGCGGCAATGGCGGCGCGGTGGTAGGGTCGCTGCTCCCCGAGCAGCAGCAGGTCCGTGATCCCGTGCTCGTCGAGATAGGCGGTGACATGCGCCGGCCAGCCTGACAGGCGGCCTTGATAATCCTGCGCCGGCCGCGTGCCCGGAACCCGCCCCCAGAACAGCCGGTCCCCGAGCGACAGGTTGATGCGATGAATGTCGTGCCCCCGCGCGGCGAGGCTCGCCGCGACCTCGGCGAAGACCGGGCTGATCGGACCCTGCAGGAACAGGAAGCGACGCGCCCCCCCGCGTTGCGGGCCGCCAACCCCGGGCTGACGCAAATCCGGATCGTGGGAGGCTGACGGCGCCATGTAGCACCCATAGCCGTCATCGCTGTTCAAACTGTCAATGCCCGACACCCATCGGACAATTTCGTATCATTTCAGAATCGCATGCGCCAGATGCGCCAGCGGCCCGAAACCGGCGCCGGAAGCCGTGCCATGGCGTTCCGCATCGCCGCGTTGTCCGCAAGGATCCAGGAGATCTCGAGACGATTCCAGCCGCGCCGGCCCGCGATCCCGATCGCCTCCCGCAGCAGCGCCCCCATGGCGAGCGCCGAGGCCGGGTGGCCGCGGAACCGGGACGCGATGCCGAGCATCGGGATGCGGGCGGAGCCCACGCGGCCGGCCAGGGCGCCCGCCAGCCGGACCCAGCCGAAGGGCAGCAGCCGCCCATCCGCCAGCATCGCTGCCGCCAGGTTCGGCACCACGGCGACCAGCCCGACCGGCTCGCGGTCCCATTCCGCGAACACCACCTCCCCGGCCCACAACAGCGGGCGCAGCAGGGCGCCGAGGCCCGCGACCTCGGCCGGACGCAGCGGCACGGCACCCCAGTTGGCCGCCCAGGCGTCGTTGTACAGCGCGGCGATGCGCTCCACTTCCGCGGCGTAGTGGCGCCGGTCCATCGGCCGCAGGCGCAGCCGCGCCATGTCGGGCGCGCGCCGGATCGCCAGCGCGGCGAAGCGGGCGGAATGGCGTTCCGCGGCCACGTCCAGCGTGCAGGCCACCACATCCTGCGCCGGCTCCAGCCCGGCCGCCTCCAGCATCGCCGGCAGCCAGTCCGGCGTGCCGGGCATGCGCAGCATCGGCGGACGGTCGTGGAAGCCGACCTGGGCGCCGACCTCGTGGTTGATGGTGAAGGACAGCGGGCCGAGCATCTCCGCCCGCCCCTGCCCCGCGACCCATTGACGCGCCGCGGCCAGCAGCGCCGCGACCAGCGCCGCGTCCTGCTCGGCGCACAGGAAGCCGAAGGTGGCCGGCGCCGTGGCGTCATCGGGCACGCAGGCGGCAATCCGCCCCACCGCAAGGCCGTAGCGATAGGCGACGAAGCGCATCACCCGGTGGTCGGCCAGGAAGCCGAAGCGGGCCGGGTCGAACATCCGCGCCTCCTCGAAGGCCAGCGGTACGGACCAGCCGAGCCCGCGCAGCCGGGCCGGCAGGGCGTGGAAGGCACGTGCCTCCGCGTCCGTCGCGACCTGCCGGATACCGGAGAAGATCACCCGGCGAGGTCGGCCGGCGCGACGCCGTCGGTCGCCGTCACCAGCGCCGTCACGGCGTCGCGCACATCCTGTTCGGAATGCTCGGCGGACAGGAAGAACCGCAGCCGCGCCAGCTTCTCCGGCACTGCCGGGAAGACGATGGGCAGCGCGTTGACGCCGAGGTCCAGCAGGGCGGCGGAGACGCGGATGGCGCGCACCGAACTGCCCAGCACCACCGGCACGATGCCGAGGCCCTGGGAGGTGCCGGTATCGAAGCCGCGCGCCCGGCACAAATCGCGGAACAGCGTCGCATTGGCCTGCAGCTTCGCCACCCGCCAGGGCTCCGCTTGCATCACATCCATCGCCGTCGCCGCCGCGGCCGCCAGCGCCGGCGGCAGCCCGACCGAATAGACGAAGCCGGGCACGGTGTGGCGCAGCCAGTCCACCAGGTCGCCGCGCGCCGCGATGTAGCCGCCGCAGGCGCACAGGGTCTTGGACAGCGTGCCCATCCAGATGTCGATCTCGGCCGGGTCCACCCCCGCCGCCTCGAACACGCCGCGTCCGGTGGCGCCGACCACGCCGAGGCCATGCGCGTCGTCCACCATCAGCCAGGCATCATGCTGGCGGGCGATGCGCAGCAGGCCGGCCAGGTCCGGCACGTCGCCGTCCATGGAGTAATGCCCCTCGACCAGCAGCAGCGCGCGCCCGGCGCTGCGCCGGACCGCGGCCATTTCGCGCTCCGCCGCCCGGATGTCGTTGTGCGCGAAGGAGACGCGCCGGGCACCGGACAGCCGGGCGCCCTCGACGCAGGAATTGTGGATGGCGGCGTCGTGCACGATGACGTCGCGCGGCCCCATCAGGTGGCCGATCACCGTGACGTTGGTGGCGTGCCCGCTGACGAAGGCCAGCGCCGCCTGCTGGCCGTAATGCGCGGCCAGCCGCCGTTCCAGCTCGGCGTGGATCGGCCGCTCGCCGGACACCAGGCGGGATGCGCTGGCGGAGATGCCGTAGCGCGCCATCGCCGCCCCGGCCGCCTGGTGCAGCCGGGCGTCGCCATTCAGGCCGAGGTAGTCGTAGGAGCCGAAATTGATGGTGTCGCGGTTGCCGATCAGGCTGTGCGCGCCGGCGCGGCCTTCATGCGCGCGGAAGAAAGGGCTTTCGATGGCGAGCGCACCCATCGCCTCCCGCATCAGGCCGTAGTCGCGCAGCCCCTGGATGGCGCCGAAGCCGCGCTGGTCGGAGGCGGCCTGCGCCTCCTGCCCCTCCCGCCGCCGCGCCAGGCGCTGCACCAATGCGAGGCGCGCCGTATTGGAAAGACCGAACCCCAGACCGCGACTCATGCCGTGATGCCGAACCCCCGCTCGCCTACTCGGCCGCCTGCACGGCATCCACGCTCGGCTCGAAGGATTCCATCAGGGTCGAGATGGTCACCTCGTCGCCGGCCGGGGCCAGGGCGGCTTCCGCGATCTGCCGCGCCAGGGCACCCACCGTCAACTCCTCCGTCAGCGCCGCCAGCGCCACCTGCACGCCAAGCCGCTGTTCCAGCCCGCCGCGCAACTCCAGCGCGCCCAGGCTGTCGAGGCCGAGGCCGGTCACCGCCGCCTCCGCCGGCACGGCATCCGGCGGCAGCCGCAGGATGCGGGCGATCTCCTCCGTCACCAGGCGCAGGATCACCGCCTCGGCCTCCGCCCGCGGCAGGTTGGGCAGACGTGCGCGCAGATCCTCGGCCGCGGCGGGGGCCTCGGTGCCGGCCAGCGCCGCCAGCATCGGCTCCGCCATGATCGGCAGGGCGAGCCGGCCCTCCCCGGTGGACAGCCGCACCAGCAGCGGCGCCGCTTCCCCGGCCGCCAGCAGCGCCGGCAGGGCGGACAGCGCGGCCTCCGCGTCCATCCCGGCGACGCCGAGGCGACGGTTCAGCTTCTCCGCCTTCTCGCGGTCATCGGCCAGCATCCCGACATCGGCGATCGGCCCCCAGGCCACGGCGAGCGCCGGGCGGCCGGCAGCGCGCCGGCGGCGGGCCAGCGCCTCCAGCGCCGCATTGGCGGCGACGTAGTTCGCCTGGCCGGGATTGCCGAAGGCGGTGGTGGCGGAGCTGAACAGCAGGAACAGCGTCAGCGGATCGCCCGCCGTCAGCCGGTCCAGGTTCTCCGCCGCCTGCAGCTTCGGCGCCAGCACGCGGCGGAAGCGCGCGGCATCCATCGCCGTGGCGGCGCCGTCATCCAGCACCGCCGCGGCATGCACCACGCCGCCGATCGGCCGCGCTGCGCGGATCTTTGCCAAGGTCGCGGCGAGTGCCTCGGCGTCCGTGGCATCGCAGGCGTGGATGGCGGCGCGGGCGCCGAGCGCCGCCAACGCGCGCAGCGCGTCGCTGTCCCCGGTCCCGCCGTGGCGCCCGACCAGCGCCAGGTGTTTCGCACCTTGGCGCGCCAGCCAGCTTGCTGTGGCCAGGCCGAAGCCCCGGGTGCCACCGACCACGACGATCGTCTGGTCCGCGGCCGGCGCCCAGGCGGCCGGTGCGGCCGGGCGTTCGGCCGGCGGGCGGATCACCAGCTTGCCGATATGCGCCGAGGCCTGGAGCGTGCGGAACGCCGCCTCCACCTCCTCCGGCCCGAACAGCGCATGCGGCAGCGGCCGCAGCGAGCCATCCTGCAACCGGTCCCGCACCTGGCCCAGCAGCCGCGCCGCCTGGGCCGGCCGGGCGCGCGGCAATTCATCGACATCGACGGCGAAGTAGCTGGCGTTGCGGCGCAGCGTGCGGATCGGCGCGCGGCGATTTTCCACGTAGTCCCGCTTGCCGAGTTCGACAAAGCGCCCGAACGGCTTCACCAGCCCCATCGAGCGTTCCATCGCCTCCCCGGCCAGGGAGTTCAGCACCACGTCCACGCCATCCGGCCACGCCGCGCGCAACTGGTCGGCGAAGCCCGGGTCGCGGCTGTCCAGCACCAGTTCGGCGCCGAGCGCGCGCAGGAAGGCGCGCTTGGCCGGGCTGCCGGCGGTCATCGCGATGCGCGCGCCGAGCCCCTGCGCCACCTGCGCCGCCGCCAGCCCCACCGCGCCGGCGCCGCCATGGATCAGCACCGTCTCCCCGGCCTGCAGGTCGGCGCAGGTCTCCAGCGCATGCAGCGCCGTCATGAAGGCGACGGGAATGGTGGCGGCCTCGACCGGGTCCAGCCCCTCCGGCAGCGCCGCGATCGCCTCGACCCGGGTGATGACGCGGGCCGCGAGCGCACCGGGAGCGAAGCCGAAGACGCGCGTGCCCGGGCGCAGCGCCACGCCGGCCCCGACCGACTCGACCACGCCGGCGCATTCCATGCCGAGGGTGGGCCCGGCGAAGCCGGCTTCCAGCACTTCCTCCGGCAGCAGCCCCTGCGCCCACATCAGGTCGCGGAAATTCAGCCCGGCCGCCTCGACGCGCAGCGCGACCTCGCCCGGCCCCGGCCGGCGCTGCGGCGCCGCCTGCCAGGCCAGCGTCCCAAGCCGTCCGGGCTGGAGGATGCCGAGCGACAGCGGCCCGCCGGGCGGCGGCGTGGCCAGGCCGGGTTGCAGCCGCGGCACCAGCCGCGCATCCGGGCCGAGCGTCACCTCCGCCTCGCCGCCTGGCGGCGCCTGGTCGAGTTCGGCGGCCAGGCGGCGCGCCGCGGCTTCCGGCGCCAGGCCCGGCGCCAGGTCGATGCGGCGTGCGTGCAGCGCCGGCATCTCGTTCGCCAGCACCCGCGCCAGTCCGACCAGCGCCGCGGCTTCCGGCACGTGGCGTCCCTCGGCCGGCTGCTGCCCGCCCTGGGTCACCAGCACGAAGCCGGCGGTGCCGCTCGCCGCCTCGGCCAGCCGGGTCACGGCGGCCAGCGTCTCGGCCAGCGCCGGTGCCTCGGGCGCGGCCAGGACTAGCAGGCGGCTGCCGCGCAGGTCTTTCGGTGTGACACCCAGCGGCCCACTGTCCACCTGCGCGCCGCGCCGCAGCAGCCGCGCGGCCAGCGCCTGGGCCAGCGGGGCGGAGGCGGCATCGTGCAGGATAAGGCTGCGCGGCGGCGCCGGCGGTGCGGCGGCCGGCGGCGGCGGCTGCTCGGCGGCCAGCAGCAATGCCGGCCAGGGGGCGCAGCCCAGCGGTTCCGCCAATGCCGCCCGGAAGCCCGATTCGGCCAGCCGGCCGAGCCACAGCGCCACATCCGGCAGCGCCCCGCCGGCCGAGCCGCCCACCGCATCCGGCCCGAGCCCGGTCCACCAGGCCGGGTCCTGGCCGCAGGCGAAGGTCCAGACCCGGCCGGGCAGCGGTTCCACCAGCAGCAACGCGCCGCCTTCCGCCAGCGCCGGGCGCAGCGCGGCGGCCAGGGCGGAACCCGCCCTTGCGCGGGCCGCCGGCGCCAAGCCGATGACGATGTCCGCAACCAATGGCGGCGGACCGGCCAGGGACATCGCCAGTGGATCCCACACGACGCCGCGGATCTCGCTGCCCGGCGGCATCCCCTGCGGCAGTTCGGGCAGCGCGACGCGCCCCTCCCCGGCCGCGACATAGACCAGCGCGCGGCCGAGCGGCGCCAGCCGGGCCAGCACGCGCCGCGCCAGCACGCCGCTGGCGGTGCCGACTTCCAGGATGCGCAGCGGCCGGGTTTCTGGCCAGGCGGCGGCCAGGGCGCCGACGGCCGCCGCCAGCGCCTCCGCCAGCCGGGCGAAACCCTCGCCCTGCGCGGGCGGCGGCGCCGGGTCGCGCCGCGTGCCGCGCAGCGCCTCCGGCAGGTGTTCCGCCGCCTCCGCGATCCAGGCGAGGTCGAGTGCCAGGCCCGGCTGCTCGGCCAGCACCGAACGCCAGATTTCCGCGGCGTCCGGCAGCGCGCTGTCGGGTAGCAGGCGGATGCCGCCCGCACCCCCCTTCGCCGCCGGCTCCGCCGCACCATCCTCGACCAGCGCGCGGCGCAGGAAGGCCTCGTAGGCAGAGGCCTCGGCGGTTCCGTGCAGGGTGGCGTCGGCGGCATAGAGACCCTGCGCCGCGGCGGCGACATGCGCCTCCAGCAGCAGCGCGGCTTCCGTCAGGTCGAGCCCGGCGGCCGCGGCGCGCGCGGCCTCCACCGCCGGCGCCAGGGCCGGCGCGGGCGGCGGGCCCTCCGCCGCCGGGGCCAGCCCGATGCGGTAGGCCCAGTCCAGCGCCGCATCGGCGTTGGGCAGGGCGAAGCGCTGGAACACCGCATCCTCGATGCGCGCCACCACCTGGCCGAGCGCATCGCGCAGCACGATGCGTGCGGTGGCGGAGCGCACGCCGCGCCGCAGCAGCGTCACCTCCGCCGCCACGGCCGGCGCGGCGCCGGGCTGCGCCACCAGCCGTCCGAAGCGCACCGGCACGAGGCCCGTGCCGGGCGGCGGCGGGCTGTCGGCCAGCAGGCCGAACAGCCCCTGCATGGCGCCGTCCAGCCGCGAGGGGTGCAGCAGGAAACCGGCATCCGGCGGTGCGCTGTCCGGCAGCACCAAGCGGACGCGAAGCTGCCCGGCCACGGCGGTCGGGGCGACATGCTCCACCGCGGCGAAGGCCGGGCCATAGGTCAGGCCGAGCCCTGCGGCGACAGCGCGCAGCGCCGCACCCTCCATCGGCCGCACCCGGGCGGCATGGCCCGGAACAGCCTCCGGCGGCGGCAGCGCGGCGGCCGTCGCGGCGCGCAACTCGCCTTCCGCATGCAGCGCCCAGGCTTCCTCGGACAGCCGGCGGCGCCCCTCGATGCGGAACAGGCCGGAGGCCGCCTCCAGCGTGCAGCGGAACTCCCGCGCCCGGCCCTGCTCCAGCGTCGCGGCGCGCAGGATGCGGAACTCCGCCACCTCCAGCACCGCGGCCTCCGGGAAACGGGTGCGGGCCGCGGCGAGCGCCATGTCCAGCATGGCGGCGGCCGGCAGTACCGCATCCGGGCCAAGCCGGTGGTCGGCCAGCCAGGGCATCTCCTCGGTGTCCAGCGACCGCGACCACACCCCCGGCTCCCGCCGGAAGCCGAGCAGCGGGTGGTCCTGCACCGGATCGACCAGGCGCACCGCCTCCACCGTCCCGGCATACCAGGCGGGCTTGCGGTCGAAGGGCGTCAGCGGCAGCCGAAGCGCCGTAGGTCCGGCGAAGGCCGGGCCACCGCGCGGGTCGGCGCCGGCGGCGAAGGCGCGGTCGGCGATTCCGGGGAACGGGTCGGCCTCCTCCGCATCGCGCCGGCTGAGGCTGACCAGGTTCGCCGCATCGACCGAAGCCGCCCGCGCCGTCTCCCGCAGGTAGGATTGCAGCACCGGGTGCGGGCCAATTTCCAGGAACAGCCGCGCGCCCTGCGCGATCGCCGTCCGCACCGCCGGCTCGAACCGCACCGGCTGGCGTAGGTTGCGCCACCAGTAGACCGGGCCGGCCGCCTCCGCCGCCAGCAGTTCCCCGGTCACGGTCGAGACCATCGGCAGGCAGCCGGGCTGCGCCGCCAGCCCCAGCAGGTCCGAGAGAAGACCCTCACGCACGCCATCCATGGCGGCGCTGTGGAAGGCGAAATCGAGGTCCAGCGCCTTGCAGGCGAGGCGCCGCGCCTCCGCCGCCACCTGCACCTGTTCCAGCGCCGTGGAGGAACCAGCCAGCGTCACCGCGGCCGGGCCATTGAGCGCGGCGATCTCCACCTGCGCGGCGAGGCCCAGCTCGGCCAGCAGCGCCGCCGCCTCCGCCGCCGTGGCGTTCAACGCCGCCATGCGGCCCTGGCCCCGCGTCCGCTGCTGCTGGCGGGACCGTGCGACGACCAGCCGCGCGGCGGCGGGCAGGTCGAGCAGCCCGGCGGCATGGGCGGCCGCGACCTCCCCCACCGAATGGCCCAGCACGATGTCCGGCCGCAGCCCCTCCGCCGCCAGCGCCCGCAGGCTGGCGACCTGGATGGCGAACAGCAGCGGCTGCGCCACGTCGGTATCGGCCAGCGCCGCCTCGGTCACGCCCGCGCGCAGCCGCGCCAGCGGCGACCAGGCGAGCAGCGGCGCCAGTGCCGCATCCACCGCGCGCATCCCGGCGCGGAACGGCGCGGACTGCGCCAGCGCGGCGCGCGCCATGCCGGCATGCTGCGCGCCATTGCCGCTGAAGACGAAGCACAACCCGCCGGTGGCCGTGGCGATGCCATCCGTCGCGCCCTCCGGCCGGTCGCCGGGGCGGCGCCAGGCGGCGATCCGCGCGGCCAGCGCCGCGCCATCCGGCGCCCGCAGCGCCAGCCGGTGCGGGTGCAGGTCGCGCTGCCGGGCGGCGCCGCGCGCCAGCGCCGCGACCTCCCCGGGCCCCGCCGCCGCCAATCGCCTCTCCCACTGCGCCGCCAGCGCCGACAGCGCGGCGGCGGAGTGGGCCGAGATCAGCAGCGGCGGCATCGGCCCGGGCTTCGCCGGCCGCGCCACCCGCAGCGGCGCCGGGCCGAGCAGGACGGAGGCGTTGGTGCCGCCGAAGCCGAAGGAGTTCACCCCCACCACCGGCTCGGCGATCTCCGCCATCGGCTCCAGCGCCGCCGGCACGCGGATGTTCAGCGCGTCGAAATCGATGTTCGGGTTGTGCCGGCCCTGGTGCAGCGTGGCCGGCACCTGCCGCCTCTCCAGCACCAGCAGTGCCTTCAGCAGCCCGGCGACGCCGGAGGCCGGCTCCAGGTGGCCGATATTGGACTTGATGGAGCCGACCGGCAGCGGCGCCGCGCGGCCGGCCGCCGCCTGCCCGATCGCCCAGGCCTCGACCGGGTCGCCCGCCTGGGTGCCGGTGCCATGCGCCTCGAAATAGGCCAGCCGGTCCGGCGTGACGCCGGCATCCGCCATCACCTGGCGGATCAGCCTGGCCTGGCTGTCGCGGTTCGGCAGCGAAAGCCCGATGCTGTGCCCGACGGCGGAGACGCCGCTGGCCAGGATCACGCCGCGGATCGCATCCCTCGCCGCCAACGCCGCGTCCAGCGGCTTGAGCAGCAGCGCGGCGGCGCCTTCCGCCCGCACATAGCCATCTGCCTCCGCCGCGAAGGCGCGGCAGCGCCCGGTGGGGGACAGCATCCCGGCGCGGGAGAAGCCGACGAAGGAGAACGGCGAGAGCAGCATCTGCACCCCCGCCACCACCGCCGCCTCCAGCCGCCCCTCCGCCAGCGCCCGGCAGGCGGCGTGCAGGGCCACGAGCGAGGAGGCGCAGGCGGTATCGATGGTCTCCGCCGGGCCGCGCAGGTCGAACACGTTGGTCAGCCGGTTGGCCAGGATCGACAGCGCGTTGCCGGTCATGAAGTAGCGGTCGGCGGCGCTGTGGTCGAACAGCTGCAGGTCGCCATAGTCGGTCGAGGAACCACCGACGAAGACGCCGACCTCGCGCCCCGCAAGCGCCGAGGCGGGGCAGCCGGCATCCTCGAAGGCCTGCGCGGTGACTTCCAGCAGCACGCGCTGCTGCGGGTCCATCTCCGCCGCCTCGCGCGGGGAGATCCCGAAGGCCGCCGCATCGAAGGCCCGCGCATCGCCGATGCTGCCGGCGGCGAAGGTGTAGCTGCGGCCGGGCTCGCCGCGTCGCGGGTGCAGGAAGGCCGCCTGGTTGAAGCGGTCCGCCGGCAGCGTTGAAACCGCGTCGGTGCCAGCCTCCAGCAGAGACCACAGCGCATCCGGGTCCGCGGCTCCGGGCAACCGGCAGCCCATGCCGAGGATGGCGATGGGCGTGGCGGGGCGATCCGGGGCCGCCCGGGAGGAGCGGGCGGATCTCATCGCAGGGTCAGCCTCGAAGCCGGGGGTTCATGGCACGCCCTCGTCGCGGCGGCCGAGGCTGGGTACCGCCATCTGGCGCTGCGGCGCGGCAACATCACGCGGCTCCGCCGGGCGGTGCAGCAGGTTGTGGAACAGCCGGTCGACCTCGAGGAAGTGGTCCTCCCAGCTGGGCGGCCGCCAGTTCGTCATCCGGCCCAGCTGGGCGCGGCGGCTGGCGCTGTCCGGGCGGGCGTAGTCGAGCACGGCGGCGCGCCACGCCATGCCGTCCAGCGGATCCAGGTAGTCCGGCACCTGCCGCCCCACCTCGCGCAGCGCCGGCAGGTCGGAGGACAGCGCCGGCACGCCGAGCGCCAGCGCTTCCGCCAGCGGCAGGCCAAATCCCTCGGCGAAGGACGGAAACAGCAGGGCGCGGGCGCCACGCAGCAGGGACGCCACCTCGCGGTCCGGCAGCGAACCCGATTCCCGCACCAGGCCATCCAGGGCGGAACACCGCTCCAGCATGTCGAGGATGTTCTCGTTCTCCCACCCGCGGCGTCCGACGACGACCAGGCGCGGCGCGGCGCCGCCCAGGGTGTTGGCGAATTGCCGCCACAGGTTCAGCAGCAGCAGGTGGTTCTTGCGCGGCTCGATGGTGCCGAGTGCCACGAAATAGGGCCGCAGCGCCACCGGCGGCGCGTCGACGGAAGGCGGCGACACGCCAAGCGGCGCGACCGAGATCAGCGGCCGGTCCTGCCGCGCCGCCAGCCAGGGTGCCAGTTCCACCGCCGTGGCCGCGGAATTGACGATGATGGCGTCCGCCAGGGCGGCCGTGGTGATGATGCGGCGCTTGTGCGTCTCGGCCTGGCCGGCGCGGGCGAATTCGGGATGCACAAGGGGGATCAGGTCGTGGATCAGCGGCACGAAGTGGCAGCCGTTGCGCCGCATGCCGGCAATACGGCCGGGCCGTTCCAGGGCCCGGTGCGACACCAGCAGGAACGCCTTGGGGCCGGGCCGGCGCAGCGCCTCGTTCAGCGCCGCGCGGCCGAAGGGCAGGGAAAGCCGCGCACGCCGGGCGGCCCCACTTGCCAGCCGCGTGCCACTCTCCCAGCTTTCCTCCAGCGCCACCACCAGCTCCCGCACCAGGGAGGTCGGCAGGGCGGAAAAGCCGAGCAGCGGAACTTCGGCGATGAAGGTGCAGGGCCCGGCCTCACCGCTGGCCCAGTGCCGGGCATAGGCCAGTTCAACCCGATCGATTCCCGAAGGCGCCGGCCGGTTGGCCACGGACAGGAGCCTGGAGACATCGAGGAAGACCTGCACGCTGAGCAATCTCCTCGCTCCGCCCTGCCGGAAGACTGCCGGTGAGACGACCCAGTTGGATGCACACGGCCTTGTGCGGTGTGCAGCGCAACAATGAACAGTATCGCGTGCGCTGATGCCTCACAAGTGTGTGTTGTTTATCGCTCTGGGTCAATCTCTTTTTTTCAACGCAATCCGGAACGAAGTCCGGATGCGGGGAGGTTCCAATCGAACCTCAGCCCTGATCCGGACGTATGACGTTGGTGGTAAGGCCTTCCACCAGCACGTCCCGCATCGTCTCGGCGCTTTTCCGGCGGATATCGAGCCAGGCTTCCGGCGTGTGGAAGGCGCTGTGCGGCGTGATGACGACGCGGCCGACCAGCCAGGGCTCCCGCGCCCGATAGGCCGCCAGCAGCGCCGGCACGGGCTCGACCGGCGGCTCCACCGGGATGACGTCGAGTCCGGCGCCGGCGATGCGGCCGGAGCGCAGCCCGGCCTCCAGCGCCGCGATGTCGAGGCTGGTGCCGCGCGCGGTGTTCACCACCACGGCGCCTTCCGGAAGCCAGGCCAACTCGCGCGCGCCGATCATGCCGCGCGTCTCCCGCGTATCCGGCGCGTGGATCGACAGCACGTCGGCGCCGCGCATCAACTCCTCCAGCGTCCGGCAGCGGGTGATGCCCAGCGCACGATCGACGCCGTTCGGCAGATGCGGGTCGTAGAAGCGCACCTTGAAGCCGAAGGCCTTGGCCCGCAGCGCCACCGCCGTGCCGATGCGGCCGAGACCCACGATGCCGAAGCCCTGCACCTCCGCCCGCCGGATCAGCGCGCTGTCGACGTAGCGCCAGGGTGCGGGCGGATCCGCGCGCTGCAGGTCGTGGTGCAGGAACAGGCCGCGGCGCAGGCCGAGCGCCAGTGAGATGGCGTGGTCCGCGACTTCCTGCGTGCCGTAGTCCGGCACGTTGCAGACGGTGATGCCGCGCGCGGCGCAGGCGGCGCGGTCCAGGCGGTCGTAGCCGACCCCCATGCGCACCACCACGCGCAGCTTCGGGAAGCGGGCGATATCGGCCGGGCGCAGCCAGTGGCGGAAGATCAGCAGGCCATCGACCTTGGCGCAGAGATCATCGGGCAGCGCATCCAGCGACCCGTCATGCGGCGCACCGCCATGGAGGATCTCGACGCCGGGGCCGAACACCTCCTGCTCCAGCAGCGTGTCCGGGTACATGCCCTCGGGTTCGAGGACGGTCAGTTGCGCCACGGTCTGGTTTTCCCTCTGCACCTGCCGTCCGGGTTGCAGGACGGCGGCGCATCCTTGCCCTTGACGCAGCGAGGGGGCAACCGGGCGGGCGCTGCATCGCAACGCCCGCCCGGCAATCAGGCCGGCTTCAGCTGCGCCACCAGCCCCGCTTGCGCGGCAGGTCGGCCACGGCACCTTCGCCGAGCACGATCGGCGCGACGGGCGGCGCCACCGTGGGCTCGTTGGGCGTGGGTTCGGCGGGTGTGGCCGCCTCGGGCGCCACCGCCGGCGCCGCGACCGGTGCCTCGACCGGCACCACGACCGGCTCGGACAGCGCCGATTCGGCCGGAGCCTCCGGCTGCACCGGCGCGACCGGCTCGGCCACCGCGGGCTCGACCGTCACGGCCTCCACCGGATCCGACTCGGCCGGCGTCGCCGCGACCGCAGCGATCTCAGCGGCCGGCACCTCGACCATTGCGGCCTGGACCGGCACCGGCACCGGAGCACGCGGGGCTGGCTGGGGCGGCGTGGCACGGCGGGTCGTCACGGCGCGCTCGGCAGCCTGCTCGGCCGCCTCCATCGCCATGAAGATGTCGTCCATGTGCCCGGCGAAGGGGTCCGCCGGGGTTGGCGCACGGCGCGGTGGCGGCGGGGCCTGCGGCAGGGTCGGCATCGGCGCCGCCATGGCAGGGGGCTGCGCGGCCTGGTCCGCTTCCGCGGACGCCTCGCCTTCCTCGCGCCGGCGACGGCCACCGCGGCGGCCGCGACGGCGGCGGCGCGCCGCCTCGTCCTCCTCGCCCTCCTCGGCCTGCGCGTCGGGCGCGGCAGCCTCGGCTGTGCCCTCGGGCGCATCAGCCACGGCAATGCCCTCGGCGGTCTCCTCGCCGTCCTCGCCCTCATCCTCGGCGGCACCGGACTCAGCGGAACCGGACTCAGCGGAACCGGGCTGGCCCGCCTGGCCCTCGACCCCGTCGCGACGCCCGCCACGGCGGCGGCGGCGGCGCTTGCGGCGGGCGGCGTCGCCCTCGGCGCCCTCGGCCGCGCGTTCCGGCCTGGCCTCGGCGGCGGGCACCGGCCGCGGCTCGGTCTCCTCCGGCAGCGCCTCCGGCTCCAGCTCCTCGATCTCCGCCGGCTCCTCGGCGAAGTCCTGGGTGGCTTCGGGCGCGTAGTCCATGCGCAGCGCGGAGGGACGCTCCGGCATCGCATCCGGGTTGGCGGCGCGGGTGCGCTCGATGCGCAGCGCCGGCGGGATCAGCGTGTCGTCCGGCTGCACCATGACGCGCATGTCGAAGCGCTGCTCGATCTGGCCGAGCCGCTCGCGCTTCAGGTTCAGCAGCCACAGCATCACCGGCATGGCGACATGCACCACGATCTCGGCGGCACGGCGCTTGGCGCCTTCCTCCTCGATCGCGCGCAGCACCTGCAGCCCGCTGGATTCCACGCTGCGCACGAGGCCGCGGCCCTGGCAATGCGAGCAGGCGACGTAGGCGTGTTCCACCACGGAGGGCCGCAGCCGCTGGCGGGACATCTCCAGCAGGCCGAAATGGCTGATCCGGCCGACCTGGATGCGGGCCCGGTCCTGCTTCAGGGCCTCCTTCAGCCGGCGTTCGACCATGGCGTCGTTGCGCGACGATTCCATGTCGATGAAGTCGATGACGATCAGCCCGGCGAGATCCCGCAGGCGAAGCTGGCGCGCCACCTCATCCGCCGCTTCCAGGTTGGTGCGCAGCGCGGTGTCCTCGATGTGCCGGTCGCGCGTGGCGCGGCCCGAGTTCACGTCGATGGAGACCAGCGCCTCGGTCTGGTTGATGACGATGTAGCCGCCGGACTTGAGCTGCACGTTCGGGCTGTGCATGGCATCGAGCTGCGCATCGACGCCGAAGCGGGCGAACAGCGGCACGCCGTCGCGCACCGGCTTGATGCGGTTCACATGCTGCGGCATCAGCATGCGCATGAAGTCGCGGGCTTCCTGGTAGGCGTCCTCGCCCTCGATATGCACGTCCTCGACATCGCGGCCGTAGACGTCGCGGATCGAGCGCTTGATGAGGTCCGCCTCCTCGTAGATCAGCGCCGGCGCGGTGCTGGCAAAGGTGCGTTCGCGGATGTTGTCCCACAGCCGCAGCAGGTATTCGCAGTCCCGCTTGATCTCGGGCTTCGGCCGCTGCGCGCCGGCGGTACGGACGATCAGGGACATGCCCTGCGGCAGTTGCTGCTCGTCGATGATCTCGCGCAGCCGCTTGCGGTCGCCGGCGGAGGTGATCTTGCGGGACACGCCGCCGCCGCGCGGGGAGTTCGGCATCAGCACGGAGAAGCGGCCGGCGAGCGAGATGTAGGTGGTCAGCGCGGCACCCTTTCCGCCGCGTTCCTCCTTCACCACCTGGATCAGCATGATCTGGCGGCGCTTGATGACCTCCTGGATCTTGTAGTGGCGCAGGAAGCGCGGCGGGATGCGGCGTTCGCGCGCATCATCCTCGGTGCTGCCGCCGAGCGATTCCGGCGGCGGTGCCTCGGAGTTGCCGACGCTCTCGACATCATCCTCCTGGCGCGGACGATCCCGGTCGCCGCCCCGGTCACCACCGCGCTCGCGGCCACGGCCACGGCCGCCGCGATCCTGCCGCCCGCGGCCTTCGCGGCTGCGCTCGCGCGGGCGCCCCTCGGGCGCACCCTCGCGTGCCACGGCCTCATCCTCGGAGCCGTTCTCCTCGCCGGCATCGTCCGCGTCGCCGGCCTCGCCCTGCGACTCGGCCTCGCCGTCCTGCTGGTCGCGCGCCGCCTCCAGGTTCTCCTGGCGCTCCGCGGCCAGTTCAGCCTCCTCGGCGGCATCGCGCGCCTCGGCCTCGATCGGGGCTGCCACCGGCACGCCGTCCTCGGGCAGGGCCGTGCCCTCATGCGGCACCGTCGCCTCGGCGGCCTCAGCCTCCAGCGCGGCGAGGTCGGGGGCGGAGACGCGCTCCACCTCGATCGCCATGGGCATGGCGGTGCCAAAATCCTCCGGCGCCTCGGACTCGCCCGATTCGAGGGCATTGGTCAGCGCCGCGTCGCCGTCGCGGGCGGCCTCCTCGGCCTCCTCGCGTTCCTGTTCCTCGCGCGCCTCGGCCTGCTGCATCTCGATCAGGCGCTGCCGGTCGGCGACGGGCAACTGGTAGTAGTCCGGGTGGATCTCGCTGAAGGCGAGGAAGCCGTGCCGGTTGCCGCCGTATTCGACGAAGGCGGCCTGCAGGCTGGGTTCGACCCGCACGACGCGGGCCAGGTAGATGTTGCCCTTGAGGGGCATCTTGTTCGCCGACTCGATGTCGAAGGCTTCGAGCCGGTTGCCATCCAGCACCACCACCCGTGTCTCTTCGGGGTGGGATGCGTCGATCAGCATGCGCTTGGTCATGGAGGAGGGGACTCCGCACCGCGCTGGCCAGGGTTGAACCCGATGGGCCGGCTGCGGCGGCAGGTGGTGGCGGGGCCCGTGACGAGGCGGATCGGCGGCAGGAAATCACCCATGCGGCGGCGATCCGGTCCTTGTCGCGGCGGGCCGGTCCCGGGCATGGCCCGGGGCGACGACCCTGTTGGGTTCAGTGGGATCGATGCACCAGGGAATCCCTGGCAGACCGGTCCCGGCGGGCGCGCCTCGCGCTGCCCCGGAAACCCTTCGGCCGACACGCCCCGGGCCTTGCGCCGAGTGGGGCGCGGAAGGCCAAGTCTGGGGCGCCGGTCGCAGGCGCAATCGGGCTGGCGGCAGTCCTGCTGGCGCATCCTGTCCCACGCATCCACGCGAGGGCGAACGGAATGGCCGCGCAGGGTCCGCGCCGGCGAGGCCTGCATCGCGGCACCTGGCGAAACGCGGCATCGGGAACGGATCCCGAAGCCCTGCCAGGCATCCGACCTGTCTCCCGCAACCTGCCTGCCGCGGTGACGCGGGCGAAGGCGAGGCCATGGGCGGCCGTACGACACGCAAACCCAGCCGGCGGCGTCTGCCACCGGGGCGGGTCACCATAGGCGGCCCGTCCCCACTTCACAAGGCGCCACGCCGGACGCCGCCGCCGATCTCATCCGCCGTCTGAACCCGCGCTGGCAAGCACCGGGCCGGATGTGGCATTCTGCCGGCGGGCGCGGCACCGGGGGGTGGTCCGGCCCGCCGCATCCGGCTTTCGGAGGCGGCCCTGTACCCGGAACCAGGGGTCCGCACCATGTTTGGTCGCCGCGCCTTGGCGAGTCTGCTTCTCGGCCTCGCCGCCTTGCCGAAACCTGCTGGCGCCGCCGTCACCGGCGCAACATTGCAGGCCGATGGCGCGGTCACGCGCCTGATCCTCGCCGTGCCGGATGGCGCCACCTGGCGCGTGGTCGCGGCGCGCAGCCCGAACCGCATCCTGGTGGAACTGCCCGGCCAGGCCTGGCGCATCCGGTCCAGCCTGCCCGGCGCCGGGCGGGTGCGCGCGGCGCGGCTGGAGCGTGGGCGGATGCGGCTGGACCTGTCCGCCCCCGTCGCGCTGCGCAGCGCGCAGGCCTCGGGCGGGCGGCTGGTGATCGAGCTGGTGCCCGGCACCGCCGCCGGATTCGCCCGCCTCGCCGCCGGCGGGCGCGCCATCGCGGAAGGTGGCGGGCGTGCCGGGCTGCCGCTGGTGGTGCTGGACCCCGGCCATGGCGGCCGCGACCCCGGCGCCATCGGCCGCAGCGGCACCCAGGAGAAGCGCGTGGTGCTGGCCGCCGCGCAGTCGCTGCGCCGGGTGCTGGAATCGGGCGGCCGCTGCCGGGTGGCGATGACCCGCACCAACGACCGCTTCGTGCCGCTCGCCGGCCGCGTGGAATTCGCCCGGCGGCGGGAGGCCGCCTTGTTCGTCTCGCTCCACGCCGACAGCGCGCCGGGTGCCCGCGGTGCCAGCGTCTACACGCTCGGCGAATCCTCGGACCAGTTGGCCGGTGCCCTGGCGCGGCGGGAGAACCTGGCCGACCGCGCCGGCGGGCTGCGCCTGCCGCCGGTGCCGCCGGAGGTCCAGGCCATCCTGATGTCCCTGGTCCGCGCCGAGACCCGCATCGGCAGCGCCCGCATGGCGCAGCATGTGGTGGCCGAACTGCGGCCGGACGTGCCGCTGCTGCCCAACACCCACCGCCAGGCCGGGTTCATGGTGCTGAAGGCGCCGGACGTGCCGGCGGTGCTGGTGGAGATGGGCTTCCTGTCCGACCCCCGGGACGAGGCGGCGCTGCGCCGGCCGGAGCACCGGGCGAAGCTCGCCACCGCGCTCGGCCGCGCCATCCATGGCTGGCTCGACCAGCGCCAGCACACCGGGCACCCCATGGGGTCCAGCCTGGGATAGCGGCAGGGCCCTGGCAGCGGCAGCCCTGCGACACAAACTAGAGGATGCCGCCTTGTTGCGGGGCAGCATCCGGTGCTTGGCATGTGCCGCCTGCGGCGAGACAGTGTATGGGGAGCCCATGGACACCCACGACCTCCGCGCCGAAGGCCCCCTGGTCGGCCGCCGCCCCGCGAATGCCAGCCCGGAGCCCGGCACCACCCCGCCGCGCCCGCCGAAGCCGCCCAAGGCGCCGAAGACCCCGCGCCGCCGCGGCTGGTTCGGCGGCACGATCGGCTTCCTGTTCAAGACCGTGCTGGTGCTGACCGTCGCCATCGGCCTGACCGGCGCCGGTGCCGCCTATGCGCTGTACCGCTCGGCCGCCGCCGAACTGCCGGACTATCGCTGGCTGGCGGACTACCAGGCGCCGCAGATGAGCCGCATCTACGCCGACGACAGCCGCCTGATGGCCGAACTGGCGCAGGAACGCCGCGTCTTCGTGCCGATCGAGGCGATTCCCCAGCGCGTGCAGCAGGCCTTCATCTCGGCCGAGGACCAGCGCTTCTGGACCCATTACGGCGTCGATCCCATGGGCATCGCGCGCACCGTGGTGACCAACCTGGAACAGCTCGGCTCCGGCCGGCGCATGGCGGGTGCCTCCACCATCACCCAGCAGGTCGCCAAGAACATGCTGGTCGGCAACGACCGCACGCTGATGCGCAAGGTGCGGGAGGCGATCCTGGCGCTGCGCATCGAACAGGCGATGCCGAAGGCGCGCATCCTGGAAATCTACCTGAACGAGATCTTCCTGGGCCAGCAGGCCTATGGCGTGGCCGCCGCGGCGCAGAACTACTTCAACAAGTCGCTGGACGAGCTTTCCCTGGCCGAAGCCGCCTTCCTGGCGGCGCTGCCCAAGGCGCCGAACAACTACAACCCCGCCCGCTTCCCGGAAGCCGCGCGCGGCCGGCGGGACTGGGTGATCGACCGCATGGCGCAGGACAACGCCATCACCGTGGCGGACGCCTCCCGCGCCAAGGCGGACCCGCTGGAGCCGCGCCCGCAGCGCCGCCCGGACGTGGTGCCGGTCGGCCAGTACTTCACCGAGGAAGTCCGGCGCGAGCTGGTGGCGCGCTTCGGCGCGGACCAGACCACCATGGGCGGCCTGGTGGTGCGGACCTCGCTGGACCCGATTTTGCAGGCGGAGGCGGAACGCTCCCTGCGCGACGGCCTGCTGGCCTATGACCGCCGCCGTGGCGGCTGGCGCGGCCCGGTGGCGCGCATCTCCGCCAGCCCGACCGAATGGCTGCCCGCCTTGCAGGCGCAGGCCCGCCCGCCCGGCGCCATGCCGGACTGGCGCGTCGCCGTGGCGCTGGAAGTGCGGGACCGCGAGGCGCGCATGGCCTGGCTGGAACGCCCGGCCGGCGGCGCCGCCGCGCAGCCGCGCACCGGCACCCTGAACTTTGCCGAGATCTCCGGCTGGGCCCGCCCGGTGCGCGACGGCCGCGTCGGCGGCGCGCCGCGGCGGATGCAGGACGTGCTGGCGCCCGGCGACGTGGTGATGGTGGAGATGCTGCCCGCCACGCCCGCCGAAGGCCGCACCCCGGCCCGCCCGGAACGCCTGACGCTCCGCCAGATGCCGGAGGCCGAGGGCGCCGTGGTGGCGCTGGACCCCAACACCGGCCGCGTGCTGGCCATGGTCGGCGGCTGGTCCTTCGAGCGGTCGTGGTTCAACCGCGCCACCCAGGCGCAGCGCCAGCCCGGCTCCTCCTTCAAGCCCTATGTCTACCTGGCGGGGCTGGAGGCCGGCATCCCGCCGAACCAGCTACTTCTTGATGCACCGGTGGAGCTGATGACGCCGCAGGGCATCTGGCGACCGGGCAACTACGGCGGCGGCGCGCCGCAGGGCTGGGTCACCATGCGCAGCGCGCTGGAGCGCAGCCTGAACCTGGTGACCGTGCGCCTCGCCCAGCAGGTCGGCATGCCGGCGGTGGCGGAGGTGGCGGCGCGCTTCGGCGTCATCCAGAACATGCCGCGCGTGCTGGCGATGTCGCTCGGCGCCGGGGAGACCACGGTGCTGCGCCAGGCGGCGGGCTATGCCAGCTTCGTCAATGGCGGGCGGCAGGTGACGCCGACACTGATCGACAGCGTGCAGGACCGGCTCGGCCGGCTGGTCTGGCGCACCGATGCGCGGGAATGCGCGGCGTGCGCCACCGAGAATGGCGGAAGGCCGCCGGAGCTGACCGAGACGCGCCGGCAGGTGACGGACCCGGTCTCCGCCTTCCAGATGACCAGCATGTTGCAGGGCGTGGTGCAGCGCGGCACCGGCGCCCGGGCCGGCGCCGGGCTGAACCGGCCGGTGGCGGGCAAGACCGGCACGACGGATGATTTCAAGGACAACTGGTTTGTCGGCTTCACGCCGGACCTCGTGGTGGCGGTGTGGGTCGGCCATGACGATCCGCGCAGCCTGGGCAATGGCGAGACCGGCGGCAGCAACGCCGCGCTGATCTTCCGCGACGTGATGGCGGCGGCGCTCGGCGACAGCCCGCCGATTCCGTTCCGCGCGCCGCCGGGCGTGGCGCTGGTGCGGGTGCAGACCTCGAACGGCCAGTCGATCTTCGAGGCGTTCAAGCCCGGCACCGAGAACAGCGCCCGCCCGCCGGTGGACCCCCTGGCCGGCGACAGCCCGGCCACCGCGGCGGCGAGTGCCGACAGCAATTTGGGCGGGTTGTATTGAGGGTATGGCTCTAGGTCGCCGAGCGCGCGGCATAGACCGCGGGCCGCATTCGCGGCCTCGGCCGCCTGCGGCGGCCGCAAGTCGCTCCTCATCTGGGACGCTGCGACGCGCCGACGCTGCTATTGAGCGGTGATCCCGGCGGCACGGATCACCGGTTCCAGCACCGCCTTCTCCCGCGCGATGAGGGCGGCGAATGCCTCCGGCGAGCCGCCGCCGAGCACCGCCCCCTGCTGCGCCAGCCGGCCGCCGATGGCGGGGTCGCGCAGCGCCAGCGTGATCTCCTCCGCCAGTCGCCGGATGATGGGCTCCGGCGTGCCGGCCGGGGCCACCATGCCGAAGGCGGTGCCGAAGACCAGGTCGATGCCGGCCTCCCCCATCGTCGGCACGTCCGGCAGTTGCGGCAGCCGCTGCGGCGTCGCGGCGGCCAGCGCCCGCACCTGTCCTCCGGTGATCTGGCCGAGGATGTTGGGCAGGTTGTCGATCACCAGGTCGATCTGCCCGGCAATCAGGTCCGTGATGGCCATGGCCGCGCCGCGGTAGGGCACATGCTGGATGTCCGTGCCGGTGGTGCGCTTGAACAGCTCCAGCGCCAGATGAAGGCTGGTGCCGGGGCCGGCGGACCCGCCCGTCAGTACGCCCGGCCGCGCCTTCGCGGCCTCCACCACCTGCTGCACGGTCCGCCACGGCTTCGTGGCGCCGACGCACAGCACCTTCGGCGTGCTGGCCAGCAGCACGATGGGCGCGAAGGCGGTCTGCGTGTCGAAGGGCATGCTGCGGTAGATGAACTGGTTCACCGCGACCGGGCCGAGCGAACTCGCCAGCAGCGTGTAGCCATCCGGCGCCGATTTCGCCGCCGCATCGGCGCCGATGTTGCCGCCCGCGCCGGCCCGGTTCTCCACCACCACCGGCTGGCCCAGCCGTTCCGTGAGCCGCTGGGAAATGCTGCGCGCCAGCACATCCACCAGCCCGCCCGGCGGGAACGGCACGATGAGCCGCACCGGCCGCGAGGGCCAGGCCTGCGCAAGCGCCGGCGTGGCGAGGGTGGCGGATGCGAGGAGGAGGCGGCGGCTGATCGGCATGGCGTTGCTCCCTGCGGCCCGTTGGTCAGGCCTTGTGGTAGAGGGTGGGGATCGCGGCATCGACCACGACCTCCACCAGCATCGGTCCCGGCGCTTGGCAGGCCTCGCGCAGCGCCGCGTCCAGCAAGCCAGGGTCGGAGACGCGGATCGCCGGGCAGCCCATGCCGCAGGCGATCTGCACGAAGTCGAGCCCCGGCAGGTCGATCCCCGGCACGTCCCGCACCTGCATCGCCTGGCCGATCGATCGCATGGCGCCGTAGCCGCCGTTGTTGATGACCACGGTGGTGACCTTCAGGCCGTGCTGCACGGCGGTCCACAGCGCCTGCGGCGAATACATCATCGACCCGTCGCCGATCAGGCAGACCACGCGTTGTTCCGGCTTGGCCAGCGCCACCCCGATGGCCGCCGGCAGCGAATAGCCCAACCCGCCGCTGGCCATGGTGAAGAAGCTGCCCCAGCGCGTGCGCGGCATCTGTGCCTGCATGGCGGGGCGGTGGGACGGCGCTTCCTCGACCAGGATCGCATCCGCGGGCATCGCCGCGTGCAGCCGGGCCAGCAGGAAAGCCGCTGGGATCGGATCTTTCCGAATCGGCGGCGCGGCTGGTTGACGTCGCGGCGGCGGCGCGCGGGACACTTCCGGCATCGCCGCGTGCAGCGCCGGGATGGCAAACCGCAGGCTGCCGAGGATGCTGGTGCCGGCGGGGGCGGAGGCGGCGGTCGCCTCGTCGGTGGTCAGGTGGAAGATCGGCACGTCGCTGCGGAAGACGCCGGCGACGTGGAAGGTGAAGACGGGGGCGCCGACCACCAGCACGCAGTCATGGGGTGCCAGCGCCTCGGACACCGCCTGCGGCGCGGCGGCCAGGAAGCCGGCGAACAGCGGGTGGTCCTCGGGGAAGGCGAGGCGGGCGCAGAAGGGGCTGGTGAGCACCGGCGCGCCGATGTGCTCCGCCAGCGCCACCATCGCGGGGCCGACGCCTTCCTGGTCCACCTCCGGCCCGATCACCAGCACCGGGCGGCGCGCCGCCGCGATGGCCCGCGCCGCCTGGTCGATCAGCGCCGGGTCGGGCGCACTGTCCGGCGAAAGAACGCGCGCCTGCGGCACCTCGCACTGCGCCGACCAGTCATCCGCCGGGATCGAGACGAAGGTCGGGCCGCAGGGCTTCCGCATCGCGATCCGGAAGGCCTGGGCGATGGCGGCGGGCACGTCTTCCGCCCGCGCCGGCTCGATGCTGAACTTCACATAGGGGCGCGGGAAGGCAGCGGCCTCCGTCGCGCCGAGGAAGGGCTGGTTCGGCAGCAGCGCGCGCACCTGCTGGCCGGCGGTGATGACCATCGGCGCCTGGTTGCGATGCGCCGTGAAGACATTGCCCAGGGCGTGGCCGACGCCCGCCGCCGAATGCAGGTTGACGAAGGCCGCCATGCCGGTCGCCCGCGCATAGCCATCCGCCATCCCGACGACGCAGGCTTCCTGCAGGCCGAGCACGTAGCGGAAATCCGCCGGCCAGCGATCCAGGAAGGGCAGTTCGGTGGAGCCCGGGTTGCCGAACACCGTGGTGACGCCCAGCGAGCGCAGCAGGTCCAGCGTCGCCTCGCGCACCGTGGGCATCAGTCTTCGCTCCCCTTTCCGGCCAGCATAGGGTGGGCCGTCGCCGCGCGGCAATCGGCGGCGCTATTCGGCCGCGTGCCGCCGCCCCGGCAGCGCCAGGCCGGTCAGGTCCGAGACGCGGCCAAATCCCTTGCGGGTGCAGAAGGCCGAGAGCCCCGCCAGCACCTCGGGCATGGCGTTCGGGCTGACGAAGCTGGCGGTGCCGACCTGCACGGCGGTGGCGCCGGCCATCAGGAACTCCACTGCATCCGCGGCCGTCGCAATGCCGCCGACGCCGATGACGGGAATCCGCACCGCCTGCGCGCATTGCCAGACCAGGCGCAGCGCGATCGGCTTGAAGGCCGGGCCGGAGAACCCGCCCATCCCTGCCCCCAGCTTCGGGATCATCTTCTCGATGTCGATGGCAATTCCCAAAATCGTGTTGGCGACCACCACCGCCTCGGCCCCCGCCGCCTCCACGGCTTGCGCGACGGCGGCGATATCGGCGGTGTTGGGCGACAGCTTGGCCCAGATCGGCAGGTCGCAGGCGGCGCGCATCGCGGCGATCGCGGCGGCGGCGCTTTCGGGATGCATGGCGAAGGCGCGGCCATCCTCCTCCAGATTGGGGCAGGAGATGTTGGCCTCGATGGCGGCGATGCCGGGCGTGGCGGCGATGCGCGCGGCGGCCTGCGCGAAAGCCGCGACGGTGTCGGCGGACAGCGAGACCACCAGCGGCGGCCGGAAGCGCCGCCACTCCGGCACCGCATGTGCCAGGAAATGGTCGAGCCCCTTGCCGGGGATGCCGATGGAATTCAGCACGCCCGCCTCGGTCTCGCACAGCCGCGGCAGCGGATTGCCCGCGCGCGGCTGCGGCGTGACGGATTTCGTCACCAACGCACCGAGCGCGTCGAGGTCGAAAACCTGGGCCAGTTCCGGCCCGAAAGTGCCCGACGCCGGCATCACCGGATTGGCCAGCGTCAGCCGACCGATGCGGACGGCCAGTTCTACCACGCCAGCGCCGCCTGGAGGTCGAAGACCGGGCCCTCGGTGCAGACGCGCAGGTTCTGCACGGTGCCGTCCTCGCCCCGGACCTGCCGCACGCAGCAGAAGCACATGCCGAGGCCGCAGCCCATCTGCTGTTCCAGCGCGATCTGCCCCGGAATCCCCTGTTCCGCCGCCAGCCTCTGCAGCAGCATGAACAGCCGGTTGGAGCCGCAGGTGAACACCGCATCCGGCCGCGCCTGCGCGACGTCCTGGCGTAGCAGCGCCTCCACCGCCGGCACGGCGCTGCCGCCGTCGCTGTCGAAGACGGCGGTGATGGCGGCACCCGATGCGCCGGCGAATTCCGCCTGCATCAGGTCCGCGGGGTCCTGCGCCGACAGCACCGCCCGCACCGCGATGCCCCGCGCCGCCGCGGCCTCCGTCAGCGGCGCCAGCGTGGCGAGGCCGACGCCGCGCGCCAGGATCAGGATGCGCCGCCAGTCCGGCGCGAGCACGAACCCCTGGCCGAGCGGCCCGACCATCGAGAGCCGATCCCCCGCCCGCAGCGCCGCCAGCGCCGCCGTGCCGCGCCCCTTCACATGGAACAGGAAGCCGAGCGGCTGGTCCGGCCCGCAGCGCCAGATGCTCATCGGCCGCCGCAGATACGGCCCCTGGCCACCCGCATCGCGGCACAGCAGGTGAAAGAACTGGCCGGGCCGGCTGCGCGCCGAAAGATCCGGCGCGTCCAGCAGCAGGCGGTGGTAGCGCCGCCCGACCGGCGCGCTGTCCAGCACCCGCGCCGCGCGTTCCGCAACCGGGAAATCCGCTGGCCCGGTATCCATGGATCCTATCGCAGGCTGCGGTTGCGCCGCGGGGTCGGGCCGCGGAAGCGGGTGGCGGCGGCCTCGCCGAGCGGGAAGCGCAGGCCGAGCCGCCGCAACCGCGCCTTGCGCCAGGCGATGCCGGCCAGCGCCAGGTCGCCCGTCGCCATGCCCTGCAGCACCGCCAGCACATTCTGCCCCGGCTTCTCCCGCCCCGTCGCCAGCCCCGCCGCGACCAGGCCGAGGTCGGTGCCGAGCCGCTGCGCCAGCGCCTCCGCCGTCACCGCGCCGGCAGCGATCCAGGCGCCGAGGTTGCCGCCCGCCGCGGCGAAATCGTCGCTGTCCACCACGAAGCGCTGCGCCCAGCCGGTCAGCACATCCGCCGCCACATCGGCCTCCCCCAGCGCGACGACGGTGGCGCCGGGGCGCAGATCGGCGGCGTGCAGCAGGGGCGTGGTGGCGCCGCTCAGCGTGATGACGATGTCGGACTGCGCAGCCGCCGCCGCCGCGCTGTCCGCGGGGTGCAGCGCCATCTTGGCCTGGTGCGCCGCGCAGAATTCCGCCACCGCCTCCGGCCGCCGCGACGCGACGTGCAGCGCGGCGAGGCCGGGCAGCGCCTCCGCCAGCACCGCCGGCAGTTGCGCCGCGATGCGCCCGGCGCCGATCAGCGCGGCCGTTGTCACGCCCGGCGTCGCCAGCATCCGCGCCGCCAGCGCCGCCGTCGTGGCGGTCCGCAGCGCGCGCAGCCAGGACGCCTCGATCAGCGCCAGCGGCCGGCCCTCCAGATCCGCGAGCCAGATCCAGTCCCGGGCATTCGTGCCGCGCGACAGGATGCGGAAGCCGGCCAGCCCGTCCTCCGCCAGCACGGCGCCCTTCACCGAGAATCCGGCAGCCGGCGTGGCGAGCGACAGGGCCGCGGGCCGGGACAGCACCTGTCGTGCCGTGCCGTGCTCGCGCCAGGCAGCCTCGATGGCGTCGAGCGCCTCGGCCGGGGTGACCAGGCCGTCGGCCTCGCCGGCGCGGAGGATGAGGAAGTCGTCGGTGTCCATGCGCTGCCCGGGCCAATGCCTGTCGATGGTGGGGCGCCGCGACGGCGATGCCAAGGGCCGAGGCTTGCGGCGCCGACAGGCCTGCGCGAGCATCCGCCATGGACCTGCCCCAACAGGGCGCGATCCCGCCCATCGCGCCGGACCTCGCCGAGCTCGCGCAGCGCCTGTTCGAGGAATTGCGCGCGGCGGACCATGACGGCGTCGGCATCACGCGGCAGACCTATGGCCTGGCGGAAACCGCGGCGATGCGGCGGATCGAGGCGGTGGCCGAACGGGCCGGGCTCGCCACGGATTGGGACGCCGCCGCGAACCTGCGGATCAGCCTGCCCGGCACCGATCCCACCCTGCCCGCCGCCGCCTGCGGCTCGCACCTGGACAGCGTGCCGCAGGGCGGCAATTTCGACGGTGCGGCAGGCGTCATCGCCGGGCTGCTCGCCCTGCTGGCGGCGCAGCGCGCCGGGCCGCGGCCGCGCACATTGCTGCTGCTGGTGATGCGCGGCGAGGAAAGCGCCTGGTTCGGGCGGCCCTATCTCGGCTCCTCCGCCCTGTTCGGCAGCTTCGACCCGCGCTGGCTCGACCTGCCCTGCCTGCAGGACTCCTCCCTGCTGCTGCGCGACGCCATGCAGGGCGAGGGTGCGGACACCGAGGCGATCGCGCGCGGCACCAGGCTGCTGGACCCGGCGCGGCTCTCGCATTTCGTCGAACTGCATATCGAGCAGGGGCCGGTGATGGTGGCGCGCGGCGTGCCGGTGGGCCTGGTCTCCGGCATCCGTGGCAACCACCGCCACCCGGCGGCGCGCTGCGTGGGCGAGGCCGCCCATTCCGGCGCGGTGCCGCGCTGGCTGCGGCGCGATGCGGTGCTGGGCGCGGCCGACCTCGCCATGCGCCTCGATGCCAGCTGGCGCACCCTGCTGGAACGCGGCGAGGACCTGGTGATGACCTTCGGCATCTTCACGACGGACCCGCGCGAGCATGCGATGACGCGCGTGCCCGGCGAGGTGCGCTTCACCCTGGAATACCGCAGCGAAAGCGAGCGCACCCTGGACGATTTCCTGGAACTGGCCGAGGCCGAGGCGGCCGAGATCGCGCGCGAGCGCCGCGTGCGGATCGAACTCGGCCCGGCGGTGCGCACCCCGCCGGCGGTGATGGACTTTCGTTTGTTGACCCACGCCCAGCGTCTCTGTGCGGCTGCGGGCATGCCGCATGAGACGCTCGCCAGCGGCGCCGGCCACGATGCGGCGATTTTTGCGGGCGCCGGCGTGCCCGCCGGCATGGTGTTCGTGCGCAACGAGCACGGCAGCCACAACCCGCGCGAGGCGATGGAGTTTTCCGACTTCCTCGCCGGCGCCGCGGTGCTGCAGGCGCTGTTGCTGACGGGCGCGGAGGCTTTGGGCCGATGAGCCTGGACCGGAAGGCCATCGGCCGACGCACGGCGCGCATCCTGCTGGACACGGGCAGCATCCTGCTGCGGCCCGACCGGCCCTTCATGCTGTCCTCCGGCTGGGCCAGCCCGGCCTACCTGGACATGCCGCGCGCCCTGTCGCTTCCCCTCGCCCGCCGCGCGCTGCTGGATGGCGCGGAGGCGCGCATCCTGGAGGAAGTGGGCTTCGACGGCTTCGATGCCGTGGCCGCCACGGAACAGGGCGGCATCGCCATCGGCGCCATGCTGGCCGAGCGCTTTCACCTGCCCTTCGTCACGGTGCGGCGGCGCGCGCAGGGCTTCGGCGCGGACGCGCATATCGAGGGCGCGCTGCGGCCCGGCGCGCGCACGCTGCTGGTCAGCGACGTCACCACCGATGGCCGCAGCAAGGCCGGCTACAGCCGCGCCCTGGCGCGCGCGGGGGCGGAGGTGACGACGATCTTCGTGCTGTTCAAATGGGGCATCTTCGATCGCGTGGTGACCGACATCGCCGATATCGGCGCCAGCCTGTTCGCGCTCGCGACCTGGGAGGATGTGCTGCCGGAGGCCGAGGCGCGCGGCACCTGGCCGCCCGCGACGCTGGCCGAACTGCGCCGCTACCTCGCCGACCCCTTCGCCTGGTCCGCCGCGCATGGCGGCCTGCCGGCGCCGGTGTGATGCACAAGCCGGTTCAGGTCAGGCCGAGCAGCGCATAGACCCGGAGCGCCGGCGGCCAGGCGGCGACGATCTCGGCCTGGTAGGCGTAGGCGGCGTAGCCCGCGCCCGCCAGCACCGCGATGGTCAGCAGCCAGCCGACCAGGGTGAAGCGGTCCGGCGGGCTGGCCGGCGCATCGCGCAGCCGGCCCTGCGCGCGGGTCTCGGGAATCGGTGGCAGCGTGGGGGCCGGCGGAGGCTCGGCGGCGGGCCTGGGTGCCGGCGGCTTGTCCGCCGCCATCTTTTCGGCGAGGCGCGGGGGGGGGCTCGGCAGCGGCGGGGCCGGTGCCGTGGCGAGCTTCGCCCGCAGCAGATCCGCCGCGGCCGGCGCGCTGCCGGCGGCGGAGGACGGCTCGGCGCGCCCGGCTGCCGCCCCAGGCCCGGTCGCCACGCCGGGCAGGGCCGCCGCCCCCGGCAGGGCCGCCTGGAACTGGTGCCCGCAACGGGCGCAGCGCAGCCGGCGCGGCCCTGTGGCAAGCGCCGTATCGGGCACCTCATAGGCGGCGTCGCATTTTGGACAGGAAATTCGCATGCAGACACAGTTTTGAAGCGCCGCGTCGGCCGCGTCCAGCCGTGAACCGGCGTTCCGCCCCGCACGGTTGCATCAGCAGCGCGCAATTTGGTGCCGCGCCCGGCGCGCAGCAATTTGGCGCCGCGCCCGGCGCGCAGCAATTTGGCGCCGCGCCCGGCGCGTGGCACACACCCCGCCATGGTTCGCTTCGAAGCGGTCGGTCTCCGCTACCCGGGCGGCGGCCCGCATAGTGGGTCCTGGGGGCCGGAGGCGCTGGTCGACGTGACCTTCGCCCTGCCCCAGGGGTCCTTCACCTGGCTGCTCGGCCCCTCCGGGGCGGGCAAATCCTCGGTGCTGCGCCTGATGCACCTGGCGCTGCGGCCGACGCGCGGCGAGGTCGAGGTGCTCGGCCTGCGCACCGCCCAGGCCAGGCGCGCCGCCCTGCCGCCGGTGCGCCGCCGCATCGGCGTGGTGTTCCAGGACTTTCGATTGTTGCCCTACCTGTCGGCCTTCGACAATGTCGCGCTGCCGCTGCGGCTCGCCGGGCAGCCGGAGGGCACGCTGCGCGGCGACGTGACGGAAATGCTGCGCTGGGTCGGCCTCGGCAACCGGGCCGACGCGCTGCCGCCGGAACTCTCAGGCGGCGAGCAGCAGCGCATCGCCATCGCCCGCGCCGTGGTGCACCGCCCGGCCCTGCTGGTGGCGGACGAGCCCACCGGCAACCTCGATACCCACCAGGCCCGCCGCCTGCTGGCCCTGCTGCGGGAGATGAACCGCCTCGGCACCACCGTGGTGGTGGCGACCCATGACGAGGATCTGGTCGCCCGCTTCCCGGCACCCTCCCTGCTGCTGCGGGACGGCCGCCTCCACGACCTCGACGCCGCGCGCGGACTGGACCAGGCGGATGCGGAGGAACAGCCGGATGGCTAGGCGCCGCCGCTACTCGCGCGACCCGCTCGGCCTGCGCCGGGCGCTGTCCGGCCTGCTGCTGCCCGGCCTGGTCGCCGCCATGGCGCTGCTGGCCGCCCTCGCCTTGGCCGGGGCGCAGGGCGCCGCGGGCCTCGCGGAGCGCTGGCAGCGTGGCGCCGCCGCCGCCGTCACCGTGCAGATCCCGGATTCCGACCCGGCCCGGACCGAGCGCGCGCTGGCGGCGCTGCGCGCCATGCCGGAGGTGGCGGAGGCCAGCGCGATGCCGCCCGAGCGCCTGGCCGCGCTGCTGCGCCCCTGGCTGGGCGATGCGCCGGCGCTGGCGGTGCCCGGCGTCATCGAGCTCCGCCTGCGCAGCGCGCTGACCGACCCGGTGCTGATCGGCGACCGCCTGTCCGGCCTGGTGCCCGGCGCATTGGTTGAGGCGCATGGGCTTTGGGTGCAACGGCTGGCGGCGCTGGCACGCAGCCTCCAGGCGATGGCGCTCGGCGTGCTGCTGCTGGTCGCGGTGGTCGCCGCCGCGGTGGTGGCGGTGGCGACGCGGGCCGGCCTGGCATCGCGCCGCAACGCCATCGAGGTGCTGCACGGCCTTGGCGCGCGGGACCGCGACATCGCCGGCCGCTTCGCCCGCCGGCTCGGCCTGCTGGCCGCCGCCGGCGCGCTGGCCGGCACGCTGGGTGCGGTGCCGGCGCTCGGGCTGCTGGCGAACCTCGCCGGGCCCTGGGTGGGCGCGGAGGGGCGGATGGACAGCCTGGCGGGGCTGCCCTGGCTCGGCCTGCTGGCGCTGCCGCCGGTTGCCTACCTGGTCGGCTGGGGCACCGCCCAGGCCACGGTGCGGCGCTGGCTGCGGCAACTGCCGTGAGGCGCTTCCTGCGGCTCGGCCTGGCCGCGTCGGTGCTGGCGCTGCTGGCGCTCGGCGCCGGCTTCCTCGGCTTCCTGTCGCAGGCCGCGGCGCCGGTGGCGGCCCCGGAGCGTCCGACGGATGCGATCGTGGTGCTGACCGGCGGATCGGACCGCGTGGAGACGGCGCTGCGCCTGCTGGAGGCCGGGCTGGCGCCGCGCCTGCTGGTCTCCGGCGCCAATACCGACCTGACCCTGGCGGAGCTGGCCCGCGCGCATGGCCGCGCCCCGGCGGCGCTGGAAGGCCGGGTCATCCTCGGCCGCATCGCCGCTACCACGCGCGGCAACGCGGCGGAGGTCGCGGACTACGCGCGGGCGCAGCGCATCGCCTCCATCCGCGTCGTCACCGCCGGCTACCACATGCCGCGCGCGCTGCTGGAGTTGCGCCGGGCCGCACCCGGCCTGCGGCTGGTGCCGCACCCCGTCACGCCGGCGGCGCTGCGCGCGGATGCGGAGGCGCCGCCCCGCGCCAGGGAGGTCTCGGCGATGCGGCGATGGACCCTGCTGCCCGGCGAGTATCTGAAGTATGTGGCGGCGGCGGCCGGACTCACGCGCTTCCTGCCGGCGAAGGAGCAGGCCCTGCCATGACGTCGACGCCCTGGATTTCCAACCTGCCGCGCCGGGTACGTCCATGAGCCGGGCGATGCTCTGGGCCAGGTCCCTGCTGTTCAACCTGCTGTTCTTCGGCATCACCGCCGTGGTCTCGATCGCCACCATCCCGACCCTGCCGATGTCGCGCCGGTCCACCCTGTGGATGACCAAGCTGTGGGCACGTTGGGTGATCTGGGCACTGCGCTGGTCCGTGGGCGTGACGGTCGAGATCCGCGGATGGGAGAACCTGCCGCCCGGCGGCGTGGTGATCGCGGCGAAGCACCAATCGGCCTTCGACACCATCATCTGGCTCAGCCTGCTGGAGGAGCCGGCCTATGTGATGAAGAAGGAATTGCTGCGCATCCCGCTGTATGGCTGGCACGCGCGCAAGGCCGGCATGATTCCGGTGGACCGCGAAGGGGGTGGCGCGGCGTTGCGCAACATGCTGCGCGCCGCCACCGCCCGCGTCGCCGCCGGCCGCCAGGTGGTGATCTTCCCGGAAGGCACACGCACCCCGGTCGGCCAGCGCGTCAGCTACCAGCCGGGCGTGGTCGCCATCGCCGCCGGCACCGGGGCGCCGGTGGTGCCGGTGGCGACCGACAGCGGGCGGGTCTGGGGCCGGCGCCATTTCATCAAGCGTCCGGGCATGATCCGCATCTCCGTGCTGCCAGCGCTGCCGCCCGGCCTGAACCGGGCACGCCTTCTGACGGCGCTGGAGACGCAGATCGAGGGAGAGACCGACCGCCTGATGGCGGAGCCGCAGGCCGGGCCAATCGCTGCGATTCCAACAGGTCAGCCCGCTGTGGATAAATCTGTGGACTGACTCTGCCGTAGCGCGGCAGCCGCGCCAGCCAAGTCCCTGTTCTGCCGCTGAATCCGGCATCGGGGTTTATGTTGTTGTTGCGCCGCCGCTTGTCTGGAACTCGGGCAAGTCACTGATATCAATGAATTTGTTGACCGCCCTTCGCCACCAGCCGTGGATCGGCTTCCGCCTTGTCCCCGCGCTTCCGCTGGTCGCGACGCTGGGCCGCGAACGGTGGATTAATCTGCGGAGATCTGTGGGCCGGCCTGCGCCGGGGCGGGCAGCAGCGCGGCGATCCGCGCCAGGCCGGCATCGCGGACGCCCATCTCCGCCAGATGCTGGATGGTGTTCAGCAGGTAGTCGCGATTGGCACCCATCTGGCCGACGCCGCGGCCGATCGCCGCCGCCGCCGCGGCGGTATCCAGCGACCGCACCTAAAGCCGGCAGTCCCGGTTCGCGACATAGGTGACCGCCGGCACCGTGCCGGCACCGGGGCCGTGCCGCGGCGCATCCAGCCGGCGCACCCGCAGCACCCGGCGGTGGTACACCACCTCCGCCCCATCCGGCAGTTCGCGGTCATCGAGGTAGCGCAGCACCTCGGCCGCCGCGGCACCCGGCACGCGGAACAGCACGCCGCGACAGGCGCCGCCGCGATCCAGCCCCAGCACCAGCCCCGGGGCTTCCGGCGTGCCGCGGTAGCGGTGCGACCACAGGCAGAAGCGGCGATGGAACCCGCTGAGCAGCGCCGGATGGCTGCCCTCATGCGCGAAACCCGGCCGCCAGATCAGCGAGCCATAGCCGAACACCCACAGCGCGCCGTCATGCAGCGGTACCGGGATTTCGCGAACTGCGAGGGAGGAGAAGGTCTGCACGGGCGGGTCGCTTCGGGCTATAGCTGCGGGCGGAATGGAAATGAAGAGCTCTGGCCCCAGTGGTGGCCCCAAGCGAGGGCCGCGGCGGCGGCCGATCGGGCCGCGCCTGGCGCTCGGCGCCCTGCTGGCGGTGCTGGCGCTGGGTGCCGGCCATGCGGTGCTGTGGCGCATCATGGCGGGGCAGTTGGAGGCCGGGCTGGCCACCTGGGTGGAGATCCGGCGCGCGCAGGGCTGGCGCGTGGAACACGCGCCGCCGGTCCGCGGCGGCTGGCCGTTCTCCGCCACCCTCAGCCTCGGCGCGGTACGGCTGGAGGGTGGCGCGGCGACCCTGCCGGGCGGCGTGGCGCTGGAGGCGGAGCGCGTCGTGCTGCGCGTCACCCTGCCGCGCCTGAACCAGCTGCGGGTGGAGATGCCCGGCGCGCAGCGGCTGCGCCTGGACGGCGCGGAGTGGCGCTTCGCGGCGGATGAACTTGTGGCGCTGGTCCCGCTCGAAGCCGACACGCCGCCGCGCGAGGCGGTGGTGCTGGCCGGGCGCCTGCGGCTCGCCACCCCCGCCGGGCCGATGGAGGTGGCGAGCCTGCGGTTTTCCGCCGCCGCCACCGCCACCGCCACGGATGACGAAGCGGCGCTGCAACTGAGCCTGGAGGCCGCCGCGATCGACCTGCCGATGCCCCCGGGCGCGGCCAACCCGGTCTTCGGCCGCCGCATCGAATCCCTGGCGGCGGAGGCGGCGCTGAGCGGCCCGGTGCCGCCCGGCCGCGTGCCCGCGCGGCGCGCGGAAGCCTGGCGCGACGGCGGTGGCTCCTTCGAATTGTCGCGCCTGGCGGTGCAGTGGGGCCCGGCGCAGGTGGCGGCGGCGGCGACGCTGGCGCTGGACGAGGCGCTGCAACCGATGGGGGCCGGCAGCCTGCGCGTGACCGGCGCGAACGAGGCGTTGCAGGCCCTGGCCGATGCCGGGCTGGTCGGCCGCCGCGCCGCCGGTACCGCGCGCATCATGCTGCCGCTGATGGCCCGCCCCAACGCCGCCGGCGCCACCGAGATCGAGGTGCCGGTGACGCTGGAGGACCGCACCCTGGCGCTGGCCCGCATCCCGGTGCTGCGCGTGCAGCCCTGGATCTGGCCGGCCGCCGAGCCGCGGCGCTGATGCGCGAAAGTTAAACCCGGGCCTATGGCCGCCA
Organism: Falsiroseomonas sp. E2-1-a20; assembly: GCF_051433195.1. Lineage (NCBI taxonomy): Bacteria > Pseudomonadati > Pseudomonadota > Alphaproteobacteria > Acetobacterales > Roseomonadaceae > Falsiroseomonas > Falsiroseomonas sp. E2-1-a20. Next base: position 145,344 of record NZ_JBHMFT010000013.1, read on the forward strand.
AAGGTCATTCAACCTGGAGGCAAACAAAATTGCGTCCTACTCTCCCTGTGTCGGAGGGCGGCACCCGCACCCTCCCATCGCAAGGAACCGCCGAGATGACCCGCCTGACCTCCGCCGCCCGCACCCTGGCCCGCCGCACCCTGGTGGCCGGCCTCGCCGTCGCCCCCCTGCTGGCGCTGGCGCCGGCCCCCGCCGAGGCGCAGTCCGCCACCTGCCGCGGCCGCGTCTTCATCGACTCGGTGTACCAGACGGGCCTGGGCGGCAACCGCTACGAATACTTCGTGCAGATCCGCAACGGCACGCCCGCCGCGCTGACGGCGCAGCTGAACTTCGCCGGCTTCGGCCACACCGTCACCCTGTTCAGCCCACAGCTCGCCGGCATCGCGCTGGGCCCGAATGCCAGCCAGACCATCCGCTTCGGCAACGGCACCAACGGCAACATCAACATGGGCACCGTCACCGTGACCTACGACGCACCCGCCGGCAGCGGTCGCCCGACGGTCGCCGTCAACAACTGCCGCTGAGCATGTCGCGGCCGGACGGCGCGGCACCCCTGCCCCGCCGACCCCGGCCGTAGCGCCCTCATGCTGGAACTGGTGGATATCGGCCGGTCCTTCAGGGTCGGCCCGGGCGAGATGCACATCCTGCGGCACCTGTCGCTGACGGTGGCGGCCGGGCAGCTCGTCTCCATCATGGGCGGGTCGGGGTCGGGCAAGACCACGCTGATGAACATCATCGGCCTGCTCGACAAGCCGACCAGCGGCCAGTACCGCATCGATGGCCAGGACGTGCTGCGCGCGGAGGCGCGCGAGCTTTCGCGCCTGCGCAACCGCCTCATCGGCTTCGTCTTCCAGTCCTTCTTCCTGCTGCCGCGGCTGAACGCCTGGCGCAACGTGGCGCTGCCGCTGATGTATCGCGGCACGCCGGAGGGCGAGGCACGGGCGCGCGCCATCGCCATGCTGGAACGCGTCGGCCTCGGCGAGCGGACGGAACACATGCCGGCGATGCTGTCCGGCGGCCAGAAGCAGCGCGTCGCCATCGCCCGTGCCCTGGTCGGCGAACCCCGCGTCATCCTGGCGGACGAGCCGACCGGCGCGCTCGACCCGAAGGTGAGCCAGGAGATCATGGAGCTGTTCCTGGAGCTGAAGCGCGAATACGGCGTGCTGATCCTGATCATCACCCACGACCCGGGCGTCGCCGCGCAATGCGAACGCCAGGTGGTGCTGGCCAATGGGGTGCTGTCCGAATGCTGAGGCGTGTGATCGCCGAGGCCGCCGCCAATCTGCTGGCGTCCCGCCAGCGATCGGCGCTGGCGCTGCTCGGCATCGTCATCGGCGCCGCCGCCGTCATCGCCATGCTCAATGTCGGCGCCATCGCGCGCAACGAGACGGTGCGGCAGTTCCGCCAGCTCGGCACGGACATCCTGACACTGCGCGTCGATGGCACCACCGGCATGGGCAGTTTCCAACTGGCCGATGTGGAAGCCGTGCCGCGGGAGGTGCCGATGGTGGCGGAGATCGCGCCCTTCGTCATCGGCGGCGGCAGCGTGGGGCATGAGGGGCAGGTCGGCAACGGATCGCATCTCGGCGTCACGGCCGCCTTCGCGCGCGTCTCCCGCCTGCGCATGCAGGGCGGGCGCTTCATCTCGGACCTCGACCGCTACGAGCTGTATGCGGTGGTCGGCGATGGCCTGGCGCGGCAGTTGTCCACGCCCTACGCGCCGCTGCGCGTGGGCTCGAACCTGCGGATCGGGCGCTATGTCTTCGCCGTCATCGGCATTCTCGACCCGGTGCTGCAAAGCCCGATGATGCCGGTCGACATCGACAGCACGCTGTTCGTCTCCATCCCCAATGTCCGCCGCATCATGTCCAACCCCGCCTTGTCCATGGCCATCGCGCGGATGCGGCCGGAGGCGGATGCGGACCAGACGACGGCGCAGATCGAGCGCTACTTCGCGCCGAAACTGCGCGACGCCGTGCTGTCCGTGCAATCCGCGCGGCAGCTCATCGCCGGCATGCAGAGCCAGATGCAGCTGTTCACCCTGCTGCTCGGCGCGGTGGGCGCCATCGCGCTGGCGCTCGGCGGCGTCGGCGTGATGAACATCATGCTGGTCTCCATCGCGGAGCGGCGACGGGAGATCGGCGTGCGGCTGGCGATCGGGGCCGAGCCCGGCGACATCCGCACGCTGTTCCTGGCGGAGGCGGTGCTGCTGTCGGTGACCGGCGGCGTCCTCGGCATCTTCCTCGGCATCGCCGGCGCCTGGGCCTTCGCCTGGCTTTCGGGGTGGGAGTTCGTGATCTCGCCCACCGCGGCACCGCTCGGTGCCGGCGTGTCCGTCGCCGTCGGCATCTTCTTCGGCTTCTACCCCGCCGTCATGGCATCCCGCCTCGATCCGATCGAGGCGCTGCGGGCGGAGTAGCGTCCGGGTCGGGCAGGCTGATCGGCGCCTCCCCGGTCGGCTCGGCGATGGCGGGCACCGGCAGGGCGGCGGCGGGCTCCATGCTGGCGGAGATCGGCGGCGCGGTCAGCACCGCCGGCGTGCCGCAGGCGGCCAGCAGCAGGGCAGACACACCGGCGAGGGCGCGGCAGGCCTGTGCTGCCCCCCTCACCCAACCCTCTCCCCCCCAGGCGGGGGGAGAGGGCTTCGGCCCGGTGCGGATGGTCAGGTCCGGATCGAGCAGGAGGTGACGCGCAGCGTCACGCGGCTGCCCTGCATGGAGCCGCTGATGGCCGACAGGCTGGTGGCGGTCGAGCGCTCGCCGGCATTGGCGTTGTCCACGCGGATCTGGGTCAGGGCGGTGCCCTGGCCGCCGCCGCGCTGGACCTCGATGCTGACATCGTAGCGCAACCGGGTATGGCTGGTGTTGGTGATGACGACGCGAAGCGGCTGGCCCGGGTTGTCCTGGACGATGCTTTCCAGCCGCAGGCGGCAGACCTGCACCGAGGAGTGGTGCCAGGTGCGGGCCGACTGGTTCCACTCATGCGCCTGGGCGCTGGCGCCGGTTGCCGTCACCGCCGCCAGGGCCAGTGCCGCGGTGGCCAGTTTCGTCACGATACGCATGATGCGCTTCCTCTCTCCGGGCAGGCCTTGTTGGCGCCCTGACGAATGGCAAGCTGCACGCTTTCCACTACTGCGACAATTCGGATACCTTCAATACGCGCCATAGGGAGTACCTTTGTATTCCTGTTGAGCGCCGCATTGCTGCCCAGACCCAGGCGATGTGATACTCGCCCCCTGGTTGAGCCGGGCAGTCAGGAGGGGCCTCAAGGTGGGAATTCGCGTTGTTGCGGGCCTCGGCGTGCTGCTGGTGCTGCTGGCCGGACCCGCCGCGGCACAACCGGCCCGCAGCGCCACGCCACGCCCCCCCGAAGGCTCCGTCGCCCTGACCCTGCCGGAGGCGGTGTTCCTCGGCCTGCGCAACAACCGCGGCATCCGCGGCGACTACCTGCAACGCATCGCCGACCGCTTCGCGCTCCGCGTCGCGGAAAACAGCTTCGCGCCACGGCTCAGCATCGCCGGCGACATCGGCCGCAGCCGCAATGCCGGGGTCAACGTGACCCAGGCCGGCCTCGGCCCGGTGGTCAGCGTGGACACGCCGACGGGCGCGCGCTTCACCATGTCCTGGCTGGCGACGCAGACCAACGTGCGCGGCCAGACGCCGCAGGCGCCGTCCCAGATCGGCTTCCAGGTGGAACAGCCGCTGCTGGCCGGCGGCGGCATCGACTACGCGATGGCACCCCGCCGCATCGCCCGCATCTCGGAACAGGGTGCCAAGCTGCGGTTGCAGGCGCAGGTCATCGACCAGATCTCGCAGATCATCGTCGCCTACCGCGCGCTGCTGCAAAGCCAGGAACAGCTGCGCATCGCCGGCGACAGCCTGCGCCGCGCACGCGAGCTGGTGGAGGTGAACCGCGCGCTGATCTCGGCCGGCCGCCTGGCGCAGGTGGAACTCATCCAGTCCGAGGCCAGCATCGCGCAGCAGGAGTTGCAGTTGATCGGCGCGCAGAACGCGGCCAATGCGGCCCGGCTGTCGCTGCTGGTGCTGATGGGCATCGACCCGGCCTCCCCGGTCTGGGCCAGCGAGCGGCCGGCGGCACCTGCCGTGCGCATCGACCTGGACCGGGCGCTGGCCACGGCCTACGCGAAGCAGCCGGGCTTCCTGTCCACCATGCTGGCGATCGAGGTGAACCGCATCAACCTCGACATCGCGCGCAACCAGCGGCTCTGGGATGTCTCCATCGTCGCCAGCACCGGGCAGCAGGCGTTGCGGTCCCAGGTGCTGGACACCATCGGCGCGCTGTCCACCGTGCGGTCCGACTTCAACATCGGGCTCCGCGTCAACATCCCGATCGGCGTGCTGTCGCGCGAACAGCAGGAGGTCAACGCGACCGTCGCGCTGCGGCAATCGGAAGTCGCCGCCGAACAGGCGCGCGACACGGTGCGTGCCCAGACCGAGAACGCTGTCCGCACCATCGAGGCGCAGCGCCGCCAGGCGCAGCTTGCCGCCCGCGCGCGGCAGCTGACGGCGGAACAGCTTTCGGCCGAACTGATCAAGCTCCAGGCCGGGCGGTCCAGCAACTTCCAGGTGGTGTCCTTCCAGACCGCGCTGCAGCAGGCGGAAAGCGCGGAACTCGCCGCGGTGATCGCCTATCTCAACGCGCTGACGGCGATGGACCAGGTGCTCGGCACCACGCTCGAGACCTGGCGCATCAGCCTGAACGAGCCCTGATGGACGGCGCCGCCTCGCCCGAAGCCGCGCGCCTCGCGGCGCTCGAACGCTACGCCATCCTCGACACGCCGCCGGAGGCCGCCTTCGACGATGTGGCGCGGCTGGCGGCGGCGCTGACCGGCTGCCCGATGGCCTATGTCGCGCTGCTGGATGCCGGGCGGCAATGGCTGAAGGCAGCGCACGGCTTCGACGCCGCGCTGCTGACCTGCGCCCGCGGGCACGCCCTCTGCAACGACACCATCAAGGCGCGCCACCTGCTGGTGGTGCCGGACCTGGCCGCGCATCCTCGCTACGCGGATTATCCCACCGTCACCGGCCATCCCTTCCTGCGCTTCTATGCCGGCGCGCCGCTGATCTCCGGGGACGGTTTCGCGCTCGGCACGCTCTGCGTCGTCGACGTGGTGCCGCGCGACCTGGCGCCGGCGCAGCTCGAGGGTCTCGGGCTGCTGGCGGCGCGGGTGGTGACGGAGCTGGAGCTGCGCCGGCGGATGCTGGAGCTGGACGCGGCGCATGCGCGCCTCGCGACGTCGGAGGACGAACTCCGCGCGACGCATGACCGGCTGGACCTCGATTTCCGCGCGGCGATGGATGGGCTGACGGATGGCGTGCTGACGCTGCGCAGCGACGGTGCCGTCACCGCCATCAACGGCGCCGCCGCCGCGATGCTGGGCACCCGGCCGGACGCCGCTGCCGGCGCCACGCTGCAATCGCTGCTGCCGGAGGATGGCTCGGCGGACGACCTGCTGGATGCGATCCTGGCGCCGATCGGCCAGGAGGCGCCGGTGCCGCGCCGGACCGTGGTCTTCGCCGGGCGGCGCATCTCGGTGGCCAGCCGCGCCTATCGCATGCGCATCGGCCCGCAGCAGGGGCGGCTCGGCGTCACCGCCAGCCTCACCGACGTGACGGAGACGGAGCGGCTGGCCGAGGCCGAGGCGGCGCTCAGCCGTGATCTCGCCGACCAGCATCGCAAGTTGCAGACCGCCTACCTGCAACTGGAACAGGGCGCGGTGCGGGCGCAGCTCGTCGCGCGCCGCGTGCGGCTGGCGCGGCTGGCCGGTGCCGCGGGCGTCGCCGCGCTGCTGCTGGCGACCGGGGCCTATGCCTGGCTGCCGATGCCCTCCGGCTGGGGCGGCGACGTGCAAAGCTCGGACGGCGCGCAGCCCATCGCCGTCTCGCCGCGTCCGGTCACCTCCCGCATCGCGGTGGTGGGGATGCTGGATGCGGGGTCGCTGGTCAGCGTCGTCGGGCCGTTCGACGGGCTGGTGCAGGAAAGGCTGTTCCAGTACGGCGGCCAGGTGGAACGCGGTGCGCCGCTGCTGCGGCTGAACCTGGGCGAGGTCGAGGTGCGGCTGCGCGATGCCCGCAGCGCCGAGATCCGCGCCCGCCAGCGCGTCGCGGAACTTCGCGGCTGGGAAACCGGCTTCGAGGTGGCGCGCGCCCGCCGCACGCTGGCCGCGGCCCGGCTGGAAGCCGCCGACATCGCGGCGCGGGCGGCGCAGACCCGCATGCTGCTGTCGCGCGGCATCATCGCGGCGGATGAACACCGCGCCCTGGTGCAGCAGCAGCGGAACCAGCAATTGCAGGTGCAGGCGGCGGAGAACGACCTGGAGGCGACGCTGGCGCGCGGCGACCCGCAGACGCTGCGCGTCGCCGAACTCGAACACCTGAATGCCGAGGCCAAGGTGCGCGAACTGGAATCGGATGTCGCCAACGCCACCGTGCTGGCGCCGGTCTCCGGCGTGGTGCTGATGCCGCCCGAGGGCGCGGGCGGACGGCGGGCGGAGACCATCGAGGCCGGGTCGCGCGTGCAGCGCGGCCAGACCATGTTCACCCTCGGCGCGCTGGAAAGCTTCCGGGTGCGGGCGATGGTGGACGAGATCGACGTGAACAACGTCCGCGTCGGCCAGAAGGTCAGCGTCACCGGCGATGCCTTCGGCGGGCTGGTGCTGGAAGGCCGCGTCACCAGCGTCGCGGCGCAGGCCGGCGGCGAAGCCTCCTCCCGCACCGGCATGCCGACCTTCCCGGTGGTGGTGGCGGTGGAGAACCTGGCGGAGGACCAGCGCCGGCAACTGGCGGTCGGCATGTCCGCCAGCCTGTCCATCATCACCTACGACAAGCCGGACGCGCTGGTGGTGCCGCCGCATGTCGTGCAGGATTTCGGCGCCGGCCGCGTGGTCCGGGTGCGCCGCGGCGGGCAGGACCAGGTCGTGCCCGTGGTGCTGGGCATCAACACGCCGGACGGCGTCGAGATCCGCAGCGGGTTGCAGGCGGGGGACCTGGTACTGCCCTGAGTTTCTACTCGGCCCGCCTCGCCCGCCAGGACGTCGCGCGTTCGAAGGCGTGGCCGGCGCGCAGCACCAGCGCATCCTCGAAGGGCCGGCCGATGATCTGGGCGCCGACGGGCAGGCCACCCTCCCCGAACCCGGCGCAGACCGTCATCGCCGGCTGGCCGGTCAGGTTGAAGGGGATGGTCAGGCCGGGGGATTCCAGGCTGGCGAACTTGCCCACGGTCTCGATCACCGGGGCCTCGGCCACCTGCGCCGCGGTCAGCAGCAGGTCGCATTCCTGCATCGCCGCCGTCACCGCCGCCGTCAGCTCCCGCCGCCTCCGCTGCGCCTGGATGAAGTCCGTGGCCGAGACCAGGGACGCCAGCGCCAGCCTTTCGCGCAGGAACTCGCCGTATTCGCTGAAGCGGGCGCGCAGCCAGGGCTCATGCACCGCCAGCGCCTCCGACATCAGGATCACCCAGCCGACGGCGTTGAAATCCATCAGCGGCGGCAAGGTCACGTCGCGCACCGTCGCACCCTCGGTGCGCAGCACATCCGCCAGGTGGTCCACGCCGGTGCGGACGGCGGCGGAGGCGACCACGTCACGCTCGTGGAAATGCCGGATGACACCGATCCGCAGGCCCTTCACGCCACCGGACAAGCCGCTGAGCAGGTCCGGTGCTGGACGATCGGCGGAGGATGGGTCCTCCGGGTCGTGCCCGGCCATCGCCTGCAGCAGCAGCGCGCAATCCTCCGTGGCCCAGGCCAGAGGTCCGGCGGTGTCCAGGCTGTAGGCCAGCGGCAGGATGCCGACGCGGCTGCACAGGCCGAAGGTCGGCTTGATGCCGGCCAGGCCGCACAGCCCGGCCGGGCCCCGGATCGAACCGCCGGTATCGCTGCCCGTGGCGCCCAGCACGATGCCCGCCGCCAGCGCCGCGGCGCTGCCGGTGGAGGACCCGCCGGTGAAGCGCGTGGTGTCCCAGGGGTTGCGCGCCGGCGGCCAGGGCAGGTCGAAGGAGGGGCCGCCCCAGGCGAATTCATGCGTCGCCGTCTTGCCCACCATCACCGCGCCGCCGCCGCCCCAGGCGCGCACCGTGGCGGCATCCCGCTGGGGCACGTGGTGTTCCAGGATGCGGGAGTGGCCGGTGGTGGGGATGCCGGCGGTTTCGTAGATGTCCTTGTGCCCGATCGGAATGCCATCCAGCGGGCCGAGCAGCCCGCCCTGCATCTGCCGCGCCTCGGCGGCCTGCGCCTGGGTGCGCGCCACCTCCGGCGTCAGGCGGATGAAGGCGTGCAGGTCCGGGTTGCGGCGCTCGGCCTTCTCCAGCGCGATCTCCGCCAGTTCCACCGGCGAGACTTTTCGCGCCGCGATCAGCCGCGCGGCCTCGGCCAGGCTCATGGGCAGATCGCTCATGCGCGCGGGCCCCTCGGCGCGAAGACGGTGGCCGGCTCGACCTCGACGCCGCCCTGCGGCCGCAGCCGGTCGGTGGCGGCGGCCAGGTGGCGGGAGGCGGCGTGGATGCTGGCCCGCTGGTCCGGCGTCAGGGTCAGGCCGGCGCGGGCGATCAGCGCGTCGAACAGCGGCTCGGGCATCGGGTCGGGCATCTGGTCAGGCATCGGGGGCCTTCCTTCGTGGATGGCGGCGAGTGTCACGCCCGAAGCCTCTCCCGGCAAGCCGCCCCGCATGCTACCGGCGGGCCTCGCAATTCAGGGGATCGGGACATGGCACGCGAACTCACGGTCGGCATCGGCGGGCTCGGCGCCATCGGGCTGCATCTGGCGCGCACGCTGGACCAGGGGGTGGAGGGGCTGCGCCTGGTCGCCGTCGCGGGGCGCGACCAGGCCAAGGCCCGCGCCAACATCGCCGGCTTCCGCAACCCGCCGGAGCTGGTGGCCCTGCCGGACCTCGCCCGCCTCGCCGATGTGGTGGTGGAGGCGGCGCCGGCCGCGGTGTTCGAGCAGATCGCCATCGCCGCCATCGAGGCCGGCCGCATCTTCGTGCCCTCCAGCGTCGGCGCGCTGCTGCCGCGCATGCACCTGATTGAACGCGCCCGGGCGACCGGCGCGCGCATCATCGTGCCGACCGGCGCGCTGCTGGGCCTCGATGCCGTGCGGGCGGCGGCGGAGGGCGAGGTGGCGACGGTGACGATCGAGACCCGCAAGCCGCCGCGCGGCCTGGTCGGCGCACCCTACCTCGACCAGCAAGGCATCGACGTGACGGCCATCACCACGCCGACGCTGGTGTTCAAGGGCAATGCCTACGACGCCGCGCAGGGTTTCCCGGCCAATGTGAACGTCGCCGCCGCGCTGGCCCTGGCGGGCATCGGGCCGGAACGCACCATGGTGGAGATCTGGGCGGACACCAACGTGACCCGCAACACCCACACCATCCGGGTGGAGGCCGCCAGCGCCCGGCTGACCATGACCATCGAGAACGTCCCGAGCGAGGAAAACCCGCGCACGGGCAAGATCACCCCGCTGTCGATCCTGGCCTGCCTGCGCGGCCTGACCAGCACGTTGAAGGTGGGAAGCTGATGTCCTGACGCCGACATTGGCCCGTTGGATCAAACAGGTCGCGCGACAGGGGGATGTAGAGCGAGGGGCGGCCCATCCAAACCGAGAGGTCTTCAAGCAGACGCTGTTCGGCGTTGGCGAGGTTCGGCGGATGCACGAAGCGACGGGTGAAGCGCCGGATGGCGGCCTCCTTGTCCATCCGGCCATGGCGGGTCATGCCCGGCCGAACCATCGCGCGGTGCGCTTGCTGTAGGCATCCCAGCTCGCGCCGAACAGCGCCGCCAGATGCGCCTCCTCCCGCCGGATGGCGAGGCGGGTGACCGCCAGCGCTGCCAGAAGCGCCGCGGGCAGGAACCATGGATTGGCGAAGGCCAGCGCGGCGCCTGTCATGGCCATGGTGTTGCCGAGGTAGATCGGGTTGCGCGACCAGGCGAAGGGTCCCGTGCTGACCAGCGCCGTCGCAGCGCGGTGCGGCAGGATGTTCGCGCGATGACGCGACATCGTCACCATGGCCGCGATGTCGAGCGCAAGCCCCGCAAGCAACACCGCCCAGCCCAGAGCCGCCCAGATCGGGGCGCGCAGCCAGTCGGGCCCGGGCAGCACGAAGTCCAACCCCACCGCCGCAAGCGCCGCCGTCCCGAACAGGATGGGAGGCCAGGGGATGCGGTTGGGGGCGCGGAGCACGCCCGGACCTGCTTGATCCTCCGCGCCGGAACCGGTCACGACGCGGGCGCTTCTTCACTCAGCATCGCCCGCCGCATCCAGGCCGTCCTTTCATGGCTCGCGATGCGCTGGGTCAGCAGGTCTGCCATGCCCGGATCCCCGGCACCTTCTGCGATACTCAGCGCCGCCTTGGCGCCGGCTGGCACGGCGAGGTGACCATCGATGGGCTGGCGAAGCTCGAGAGAGGGGCCCGGGTCATGGTTGCTGGCCAGCGCCCGGCCGGCAGCCTGAACCAGGGATGCACGCGCGCCGGACTCCCCGAAGCGTGGACGCAGGACCTGCAAAAGCTTTAACGGCGGACGCGGCGCCCGGGCGCAGCAGGCGCCTCCGGGGGCGTGGCCCCCGCCGGGCGCCCGGCATCGAAGCCGAGGAAGCCGATCTCAGGCCGCGGCGCGCCGCCATTGCCGGCCCAGAGCTGGGCGCCCACGGCACTTGCGGCCGGCGTCGCGGCCAGGGCGGGCGGCGCCTGCAGCGGTGCGCGCGGCGCGGCGGGTCGGGCCGTTGGCGTGCTCAAGGAGGGTCGCGGGCCGGCGGCGACATCCTCGGCACTCGGCGCTGCCGCCGGGTTGCGGGTGCGGTCGCGGGCGGACAGCAGGTAGAAGGCGATCTCGTTGCGCCCCTGGTCCACCGCGGCGTCGAGCGGCGACAGGCCGAGCGCGTTGCGCGCCTCGATATTGGCACCACGCGCCACCGCATCCCGCGCCGCGGCAATGTCGCCGCGCGAGATCGCATCGAACAGCGCGGCGTTCGGCGCCAGGCTGCCGGGCGTCTGCCGCGGGATCGGCGCCGGGGCATTGCGCGAGGTCAGGCCCGGCAGGGCCGGGGCGGCGGCACGGGGTGCCGTCGGCTGGTCCGCCGGCCGGACGATGCCCTGGGCCTGCACCGCCGCGGGGGCGAGCAGGGTCGGAAGGATCAGGACGGTGCCCAGCAGGGCGAGACGATTGAGGCGCATGGCGCGGACCCTAGGCATTTTCACGCTCCCTAGGAAGGGCGGCGAGCGGGGATTGCGGCTCAGCAGCCCTCGCCGCGATAGGTGAAGGTCTCCACCCGCCCGTTGCGGATGGCGAAGGTCTGCTCGCAGCGCAGCTCCGCCACGCTCGGCACCGAAGGCCAGTAGCCCAGCGAGGGGCCCCAGGGGCCGGGGCCATAGCCGAGGAAGGGGCTCGGCGGCGCCACCGGCACGGTGCGGCGCTGCTCGAACAGCAGGAAGCGCCGGCCGTCGGCCTCATGGACCCGCACCGGGACGCCGAGGGCGGCGACCAGGTCGCCCTCCGTGCGGCCGACGAAGGTGGACAGCCGCTGGTCCAGGGTCGGCCCCTGGGCGCAGGCGGCAAGCAGGGCGAGCAACGGGAGGGCGCGGAGCATCTGGGCCATGTCGCAGCATGTTGGGCCTTCGCCGGCGCCGGTCCAGCGCGACGCCCTTCACCATCCCGCGCGGCTCAGCGCCCCTCGCGCCGCCAGGCCAGCAAGGCGAGGCCGAGCACCAGCGGCAGCGCCAGCCAGGGCGGCAGCAGCGGCAGGGCGGTGATGCCGGTGACGGTGTGGTCGCCGTTGCGGCGCAGGCCGATCCAGCCCGGCCCCTGCGCATCCCGGCCGAGGCCGACGCGGCGCAGTTCCGGCACCGCCGGCACGCCCTCCGCCCCCAGCCAGCGCACGCCGCCGCCGGTCGCCGCCACCAGCGGGCGCAGCGGCGCGGCATCGGCGCGCAGGTCGGCGACCTCCATCGGGTTCGGCGCGTCGGCGGCGGCGAAGGCGGTGCGACGGCCGTCGCCGGCCTGCCAGACCCCCGCCTGCATCGCCGGCATCTCCACCACCGCGCGCCCCGACCCGCGCTGCGCCGGCGTGTGGCGCGACAGGCTGCCATCGGGCGCGGTGACGGTGATCTCGGGCGCGGCGCCGGGTTCCAGGGAGCGCCGTACCACGGTCAGCGAGCCGTGCTCGATGCGGGCGGTGAGGTCCTCCTCCTCCAGCTCCGGCTCCTTCATGGTCCAGTGCGCGATGCGGCGCAGCAACTCCTGCTGCGGGCCGCCGCCATCATGGCCGCGCGACCACAGCCAGATATGGTCGGACAGCACCAGGGCGACGCGACCCTCCCCCACCCGGTCCAGCACCATCAGCGGCGCGCCGCCTGGGCCCTGCATCACGGTGCTGCCGGCGCGGGCATCGGCACGCAGCGCGCGGTACCAGCGGCCCCAGGTGGCGTCGGCCAGCGCCGCGCCCTCCGGCGTGAAGCTGTTGGCGCCGGGCAGGTTTTCCGTCACCGGATGCCGCGCGCCGAGTTCGGTGACGTAGGGCCGGAACGGCTGTTCCAGCAGCGCCGCCTGCGCCGCGCCCATGCCGGTCGGCGGTCGCGCCGGCAGGATCTGGCCGAGTGGCGTCGAGGCGAGGCTGGTCGGCCCGGCGAATTCCGGCCCGACCGAAAGCAACAGCGCGCCGCCGTCCCGCACATAGTCGGCAATGTTGCGCAAATAGATGGGCGGCAGCAGGCCGCGATTGCCGAAGCGGTCGAAGATGATCAGGTCGAATTCGCGCAGCTTCACCTGGAACAGCTCGCGCACCGGGAAGGCGATCAGCGCCAGTTCGTGCAGCGGCGTCAAATCGTCCTTTTCCGGCGGCCGCAGGATGGTGAAGTGCACCAGGTCGACATTCGGATCGGCCTTCAGCAGCCGCCGCCAGGTGCGCTGCCCGGCATGCGGCTCCCCGCTCACCAGCAGCACCCGCAGCCGGTCCCGCACGCCGTTGATGGCGACGACGCTGCGGTTGTTGAGGTCGGAGACCTCCCCGGGACGGGTCTCCGCGGTGATCTCCACCACGGTCGGGCCGCCGCGCTCGATCGGCACGGAAATGCGATGCTCGCGGCCGACCGGCACCGATTCGACGCGCGGCGGCTGGCCGTCGCGGCGGATGGTCAGGCGGGCGGCGCCACCCGCATCGGCCGGCGCGCCGAGATCCTCGACCACCACGCGCAGTTCGACCGGCCGGCCGACGATGCCGAAGCCCGGCGCCTCGATGATGCGGATGCGGCGATCCACCTCGCCCTCCGCGCCCGGCAGCAGCAGATGGAAGGGCGCGTCGAGCGCCGGGGCCTCCGGCAGGTCGTGCACCTGGCCGTCGCTCAGCGCCATCACGCCGGCGAGGCGGGCGCGCGGGATGTCGGCCAAGGCGCGTTCCATGGCGGTATGGAGCCGGGTGCCCTGGTTGCCGCCTTCCGGGACTTCCACGGTGCGCAGTTCAAGGTCCGGCAGGCGGCGGGCGCGGGCCTCGATCTCGTCGCGGGCGGCGGTGATCTGGGTGGGGCGGGCGTTCAGGCCGGCGCTGTCGCTGCGGTCCACCACCAGCAAGGCGATATCCGGCCGCGTCGCCCGTGTTTCTTCCACCAGGCGCGGATTGGCCAGCGCCAGCAGCAGCGCGGCGAAGGCGAGCGCCCGGAACCAGGCGCCGCGCGCCGGTTGCCAACGCCGTGCGCCACCGGCTTCAGCCTGCCAGCGCAGCACGGCGGGCAGCAGGGCGAGCCCGGCCAGGATGCCGAGCCCGGCCAGCAGCCAAAGTGGGATGACAGGCGCAAAATCAATCCCGGCGAGGGCCTGGTTCACGGGCTAATTCCCCAGCCGTTCGAGGATGGCCGGCACATGCACCTGGTCGCCCTTGTAGTTGCCGGTCAGCGCGTACATCACGAGGTTGGTGCCGAAGCGGTAGGCCAGGACGCGCTGCCGGGTGCCGCCGGGGATCGCCGCATAGGGGTTGTTGCCGCGCGCATCGATGGCCCAGGCGGAGGCCCAGTCATGCCCGCCGATGATGACGGGGCTGACGCTGTCATTCGCCCGGTCCTGGTCGCGGGCCACCCAGACCGTGCCGCCGGCGAAGCGGCCCGGCAGTTCGGGCAGCAGGTAGAAGGCGCGCTTCAGCACGTGATCCTCCGGCACCGGCGCCAGCGGTGGCACGGTGAGGTCCCGCGTCAGCCGGCGCAGGGCGGCGCGCGAACCCGGCGCGTAGCCCTCGCCCGAGCCCTCGTCGCGGGTGTCGAACAGGATGATGCCGCCATTGCGCATGAAGCCGTTCAGCGCGGCCACAGCATTGGCGCCGGGTTGCGCGGACTCGCCCGTCACCGGCCAGTACAGCAGCGGAAAGAACGAAAGATCGTCCTGCCCCGGCTGCACGCCGACCGGTTCGGCCAGCGCCGCGGCGGTGCGGCGGTTGACGAAATCGGACAGGCCAACCAGGCCGGCGCGGCTGACCTCGTCCACCTGCGCATCGCCGGTGACGACGTAGCCCAGCCGCGTCGCCAGCGCCTCGCCGCCATCCTGTGCGAGGGCCGGGGTCGTGGCGACCAGCCCGAGCAGCACCGCCCCCGCCAGTGCTTTCCGCGGCCGCGCCAACACGCCGCGCAGCAGCAGCGACAGCAGCAGGTCCACCACCAGCAGCAGCATCGCCGCCGCCAGCAGCCAGGGGCCGAGGTCGCGTTCCGCCGGCACGCCGCCGATGGCGCGCACGGCGGTGCCCGGCGGCAGCGCCGCGGCCGGGCGTGGCGCGGGCACGCCGGCGCCCAGGTTCAGCGCGCGGCGATGCGCCGCCTCGCCGCCCCGCCCGCTGCCATACCAGCCGGGCGGATGCTGCGGCGAAGGCGCCTCGGCCTCCACGCGCGCGGCGGAGACCGGCTGCGCGCCCGGTGGCGGCGGGCCGAGCTGGCCGAAGCCATCCAGCGTTTCCATCGGGGCCAGCGGCGCCTCTCCCTCGTTGCCGGCGACCCCGGCGGACAGCGCGACCAGCCGGCGCAGCATGTCCACGAACAGGCCGGACAGCGGCAGGCTGGACCATTCGGCATTGGCGGTGACGTGGAACATCACGATCCGCCCGGCGCCGCGGGTCTCCCAGGTCACCAGCGGCGTGCCATCGGCCAGCCGCGCCCAGGTCCGGCCACTGAGCTGCGCCGAGGGCGTCGCCAGCACCTGGCGTTCCACGGTCACCTCCGGCGGCGGCAGCAGGCCCTGGAAGGGCGAGCCATCGGGGAAGGGCGCCAGCGCCTGCGGTCGTTCCCAGGACAGCGCGCCACCCAGTTGCCGTTCCCCGGCGCGCAGCGGCACCGGCAGCAGGCCGTCCGGGCTTTCCGCCAGTCGCGGCCCGGCGAAGCGGATCAGCGTGCCGCCGGCCTCGATCCAGGCGATCAGCTGGTCCCGCTCCGAGCCCGGATCCACCGGCCGGTCGGCCAGGACCAGCACGGAGAGACGCCGCGCCAGCAATTCGTCGACGCTGCCGCGACGCAGTTCGGCATGCGGCGCCAAAGCGCGGTCCAGGTAGAACAGCTCGCCGATCAGCGGCACGTCGGCGGCGGTCGCCTCGCCGCCGGCGATCAGGCCGACGGGCCGGCGCCGGAAGCGCTCGTCCAGCAGCACCGTGGCATTGGCGCCGGCGACGCCGTCGAGATCGAGGCGCACCACCTGGTTGCGGATCTCGATCGGCAGGGGCAGCGCCGCCTCGGCCTCGGTCGCGCCGGCCGGCACCGGGATGGCGGCGCGGGCCAGGGTGCGGCCATCGCCGGTCCGCGCCAGCACCACGGCTTCCGACGCAACTGGAAGGGGCGTGGTGCGCAGCGCGATGACAAGCTGGTCGGCCTCGGCGCGCGGCGGCGGCAGCAGGCGGGTGGGGCGACCCTCGCTGCGCGCCACGGTCAGCGCGCCGCCGGCGGCCAGCGCCTCGGCCAGGGGGCGGAAGGCGTCGGCCTCCACATGCTCGATCCCGTCCGCGACATACAGCGCGCCGAAGCCGCCGGGGTGCTGCGTGCGCCAGGCGGCCAGCGCGGCCTGCGCCGCGGCGCGGTCCGGAGCCCAGGGCTTCGGGCGCAGCGCCACCAGCCGGCCGCGCAACTCCTCGGCCGGCATCAGGCCGGTGATGCGCGGCGCGTCGGGCAGCGCCGGGGGGGCGGTCAGCAGCAGGGCGGTGCGGCGGCCTTCGCGCGCGGCGGCATCCAGTTCCGCCTCGGCGGCGGCCATGCGGTCCGGCCAGTCGGCGGCGGCGGCCCAGCCATCGTCGATCGCGATCAGCAGCGGCCCGTCGCCACCCGCGCCGGTCCCCGGCCCCCAGATCGGCCGTGCCAGGCCGAGGATCATCAGGGCGGCCGCCGCCAGTCGCAGCGCCAGCAGCCACCAGGGCGTGCGGGCCGGGGTTTCCTCCGGCGCCGGCATGTCCCGCAGCAGGCGCAGCGCCGGGAAATCCTGCCGCTTCGGCGCCGGCGGCGTGATCCGCAGCAGCCACCACAGCACCGGCAACGCCGGCAGCGCCAGCAGCAGCCAGGGGGCGGCGAAGGTCAGGGCGCCCAAGGTCAGCATGGGCTCATCCCGGCGCCAATCGCTGGTGCAGCGCCAGCAGTGCCGCTTCCGGCGGCTGGTCGGTGCGGTGGCTTGCAAAGGTCCAGCCGGCGGCGGCGGCCAGCGCGGCGAGGCCTTCCCGGTGCCGGGCGACACGCTCGGCATAGATCGGCCGCACAGCTTCCACCCGAGGCACCAGCGCGCCCTCCAGCCCCGCGGTCACCCCTTCGAAGCGGATACGCCCGGCATAGGGCAGGGTTTCCTCCGCGGGGTCGATCACCTGCAGCAGATGGCCCCGCACCCCCTGCCCCGCCAGACGGCTGATGGCGCGGCGCGTCTCCTCCAGCGGATCCCAGAAATCGCCGAACAGCACGGCGCGGGCGTGGCGCGCGATGCGCGGATCCTCCGGCCTCGGCGCGATTCCGGCCATGCCATCGGCGATCTGCGGCAGGGCGCCGCGGCCGGCATAGGGGCGCGGCAGGCCGAACAGCCGCACCCTTTCCCCGCCGCGCAGCAGCAGCGCGGCCAGGGCCAGCAGAAGCAATTCGGCGCGCATGCCCTTCTCCGGCAGGTCGCGGTTGCTGCGCCAGGCCATGCCGGCATCCGCGGCACGCCACAGCGCCACGGTCTGCGCCGATTCCCATTCGGTCTCACGGATGAACAGCCGGTCCGACTTGCCGGATTGCCGCCAGTCGATCCGGTTGACCTGGTCGCCGGCGACGTAGGGCCGGAACTGCCAGAAGGCCTCGCCGGGGCCGGAGCGGCGGCGGCCATGCACCCCCGGCATCACCGTGGCGGCGACCCGTTCGGCCTGCACCAGAAGCGGCGGCAGCCGGGCGCCGAGCTGTTCCGCCCAGGGAACCGTGAGGCGCGCCTTAACCAAGCTGCGCCTTCAGCACATCCAGCACCTCGCCCAGCCGCACGCCATCGGCGCGGGCGGAAAAGTTCAGCGCCATGCGGTGCCGCAGCACCGGCTCCACCAGCGCCTTCACATCCTCGACACTCGGCGAAAGCCGCCCGTCCAGCACCGCCCGCGCCCGGGTCGCCAGCATCAGCGCCTGGGCCGCGCGCGGGCCGGGGCCATAGGCCAGGTGGCGGCGCACATCCTCGATCTCGGTCGTCTCGGGCCGGGCGCTGCGCACCAGGCGGAGAATCGCCTCCAGCACCTGCTCGCCCACCGGCAGCCGGCGGATCAGCAATTGCGCGGCGGCGAGTTCCTGCCCGGTCATCGCCGGGGCCGCCTTCGCCTCCCGCGCCCCGGTGGTCGCCAGCAGCATCGCGCGTTCCGCGGCGAGGTCGGGGTAGGTGACGTCGATCTCCAGCAGGAAGCGGTCGAGCTGGGCTTCCGGCAGCGGGTAGGTGCCCTCCTGCTCGATCGGGTTCTGCGTCGCCAGCACGTGGAAGGGCAGCGGCAGGGCGTGCACCTCGCCTGCGATGGCCACCTTCTGCTCCTGCATCGCCTGCAGCAGCGCCGATTGGGTGCGCGGGGAGGCGCGGTTGATTTCGTCCGCCATCAGCAACTGGCAGAAGATCGGCCCCTTGATGAAGCGGAAGCTGCGCTTGCCATGCGCATCCTCCTCCAGCACCTCCGACCCCAGGATGTCGGAGGGCATCAGGTCGGGCGTGAACTGCACCCGGCGGGCATCGAGGCCGAGCACGGTGCCCAGCGTCTCCACCAGCTTGGTCTTGCCGAGGCCGGGCACGCCGACCAGCAGCAGGTGGCCGCCCGACAGCAGGGTGATGAGCGTGCGCTCCACCACCGTTTCCTGCCCGAAGATGACACGGCCGACACCTTCGCGCACCCGCGCCAGCCGCGAGGCCAGGGAATCGGCCTCGGCGAGCAGAGTTTCCGCCTCGGCGCTGTCCGCTACTTCCACCATGCGGGTCGGGCTCCCTATATGCGTCACATCCGATATGGGCAGAGTATCCACGCCGCCCATCCCGGATGCCACATCGCAGTGCATCAAAGTGTAAGATGCCGCGAGCGGCGGAGAGGCAGCCCGGGCCGATTGGCCCGCGGCACAAGCTGGGGGTGCGGAAGGGCGGATGAGCGAAGCACGACCCGACGGAGCGCGGGTGGCCGGAGGCTTGCCGGTCCAGGCGCCAATGTCCCGCATGAGCAAGACCGATTCTCAGAAATCGGGTCCCGCCAAGGCCCGGATGCCGCCGCTCAGACATGATTGCGGCGAATTCTCGATGCGGATCGCCAAGGATGGCAGCTGGCACTACCGCGGCAGCCCGATCGGCCGGAAGGAGCTGGTCTGCCTGTTCGCCTCCGTCCTGAAGCGGGAGGCCGATGGCAGCTTCTGGCTGGAGACGCCGGTGGAGCGCGGCCGGATCGAGGTGGAGGACGCGCCCTTCGTGGCGGTCGAGATGTGGTGGCGCACCTGCGCCGACCCCTTCGCCCCCACCCCGGAACCGCGGCAGTGCCTGACCTTCCGGACCAACCTGGACGAGATGGTGACCGCCGATGCGGACCATCCCATCCGGGTGGCCATCGACCCGCGTACGCGGGAGCCGCGGCCCTATGTCACGGTGCGCCCGGGGCTCGAGGCCCGCATCAACCGCGCGGTGTTCTACGAACTGGTGGCGCTGGCCGAACCGGAAACGGTCGAGGGCCGGTCGGTGCTCGGCGTCTGGTCGCAGGGCGTGTTCTTCCCGATCGACGAGACCCCCGCGGCGCATTGCCAGGCGGCGGAGTGATCGCGCGACGCCACCGATGAGCCTGTCCCTTCCCAGCCGGCAGGAGATCGCGGCCCGGCTGGCCGACCCGGCGGTGATGGCACGCGCCGGCGCCACCGCCTCCGACGATGCGGAACACTGGCTGGCCGCGGAACGGCCGGGCGGGCCGGTGCCGGCGGCGGTGCTGGTGCCGATCACTTGGCATTCCAATACCCCCGGCGTGCTGCTGACCCTGCGGTCCAGCCGCCTGTCCTCCCATGCCGGGCAGGTCGCCTTCCCCGGCGGCCGGATCGAGCCGGGCGAGACCGCCGAGGCCGCGGCGCTGCGCGAGGCGGCGGAGGAGGTCGGGCTGGACCCGCGCCTGCCGCGCATCCGCGGCACGCTGCCGGACCACATGACCGGCACCGGCTACCGCGTGACCCCGGTGGTGGCCTTCCTCGACCCGCCCTTCAACCTGACGCCGGACCCCTCCGAGGTGCAGGCGATCTTCGAATTGCCGCTGTCCGTGCTGATGGACCCGGCGGCGCCGATGCGGCGCAGCACCGAATGGCGCGGCCGGATGCGGGACTACTGGGTCTGGCCGCATGACGACCACCTGATCTGGGGCGCCACCGCCACCATTTTGGTGAATCTGGCCCGCGTGCTGCGCGATTGAGACGGGTGCCGCTTCGGCGCGCCACGTCTATATCATCCACATGCCCTACCTCATCGCCGCGCTGCTCATCCTGCTGCCCTCCCTGGCCTGGCTGGCCTGGCGGCAATTCGGCCCGGACCCGCGGCGGCCCTCGCCCGTGCTGCTGGCGGCGCTGGCGGCCGGGCTGCTGCTGGTTGCCGGGCTCGGGGTCTGGGTGCGGCTGTCGCAGGGCGATGCCGCCACCTCGGTCTATGTCCCGCCGAGCCTGGGGCCGGATGGCCGGGTGCAGCCCTCGCGGATGGTGCCGACACGGTGACGGACGGCGACCCGCCGCAGGATCGCATCGACCCGCCGGAATTTCTGCGCGACGCCGCGCCTGCCGCGGTGCTGGCCGCCCTGCCGGGTGCGCGGGCCGTCGGCGGCTGCGTGCGCGATGCGCTGGCGCGGCGGCCGGTGCATGACGTGGACGTGGCCGCGCCGCTGCCGCCGGAGCAGATCGCGCAGCGCCTGCGCGACGCCGGGCTGCGGGTGTTCGAGACCGGCCTCGCGCATGGCACCGTCACCGCCGTGCTGGCGCGCCAGCCGGTGGAGGTCACGGCGCTGCGGCGCGACCTGGTGACCGATGGCCGCCATGCCGAGGTCGCCTGGACCACCGATTGGCGGCAGGACGCGGCGCGGCGCGATTTTTCGTTCAACGCCATGTCCATGGATGCGGCCGGCCAGATCTGGGATTACTTCGGTGGCCGCGCCGACCTCGCGGCCGGCCGGGTGCGCTTCGTCGGCGACCCGGCGACGCGGCTGGCCGAGGACTACCTCCGCGCGCTGCGCTTCTTCCGCTTCTGGGCCCGCTACGGCCAGGGCGCGCCGGATGCGGCGGCGCTGGCGGCGATCCGGGATGCGGTGCCGGGGCTGCGGGCGCGGATCGCGCCGGAGCGGATCTGGATGGAGCTGAAGCGCCTGCTGGCCGCGCCCGATCCCGGCGGGGCGCTGGTGCTGATGCACCAGGTGGGCCTGCTGGCGGCGGTGCTGCCGGAGGGTGCGGCGCCGGACGTCCTGATCCGCATGCTGCCGCGCAGCCTGCCGGCGGAACCGCTGCTGCGGCTGGCCGTGCTGCTGCCCGAGACCGCCGATGCCGGGGCGCTCGCCACCCGGCTGCGGCTTTCGGGGGAGGAGCGGGAACGGCTGCGGGTGCTGCGGCACACCGACTCCGCGCCGCAGCCCGGCGATGAGCAGAGCGGCTTCCATTTCCGTGCCTGGCGCGCCACCGTGCGCGCGGCCTCGCGCCATGTCATGCCCACGGAACCGCTCTGGGTGGCGGAGGCGCGGCAGGGCGGCGAGGGCTGGGCCGCGCTGCGGGAGCAGGTTTCACCCGGCGATGCCGAGCCCGAATTTCCCCTGCAGGGCCGCGACCTGCTGGCGCTCGGCATCCCGCCCGGCCCGGCGATGGGCCGGCTGCTGGCCGCGCTGCGCGAGACCTGGTTGGCCGGGGATTGTACCGCCGACGCGGCGGAGTTGCTGGCGGAAGCGCGCCTGCGGCTGCGCGAAGCCGGGACGGCGGACGGGACCGCCGCCCCGGAAGGCACCGCCGCGAGACCCTGACGCCTCGGCAGAACCGGAACGAAAGAAGAACTACCACCGGATCGACGCCGCCGCAACCCCTCGCCCTCGCGGCCCGCCTGCTCTACACGCGCGGCATGGCCCGCCCCGCCTTCGATGCCGCCTCCCTCCCGCTGATCCGCCGGCTGTGGCGCGACCATGTCCGGCAGCACCGGCGGGGCCTGGTGCTGGCCGCGATCTGCACCCTCGGCGTCGCCGCCACCACGGCGCTGTACCCGCTGATCATCCAGCAGGCCTTCAACCTGTTCGCGGAGGGCAATCCCGGCGTCGTCTGGGCGCTGCCGCCGATCATCATCGCCGTCACCCTCGCCCGCGCCCTGACCATGTACGGCCAGGCGGTGGCGACGCAGATGGTGGTGCTCAGCGTCATCGCGCAGCTGCAACGCGACCTGTTCCACGCCCTGACCCGCGCCGACCTCGCGAGCGTGGCGCGGGAGGCGCCGGCGCGGCACGCCGCCCGCTTCACCGCCGATGCCGCCCTGATCCGGGAGGCGCTGACCAAGGCGATGAGCGGCGTCGGCGACGTGCTGACGGTGATCGGCTTGGTGGGCTCCATGCTGTGGATGGACTGGAAGATGGCGCTGCTGTCCTCCCTTCTCTATCCCATCGCCGCCGTGCCGATCCTGCGCATCGGCAAGCGCATCCGCCGCGCCTCCGCCGGCATGCAGGACCGGGTGGGGGAGACCGCCTCGCTGCTGGTGGAGAGTTTTTCCGCCGCCCGCGTGGTGCGCGCCTACCGGCTGGAGGCGGCGGAGGAAGCCCGCGCCGCCAACGCCTTCGCCCGGCTGCGCGACAGCCAGTTGTCGATCCAGCGCTCCCGCGCCCGGCTCGACCCGGTGCTGGAGGCGCTGGGCGGCATCGCCGTCGCCGCGGTGCTGGGCTTCGTCGGCTGGCGCGTCTCGACCGGGCTCGGCACCATCGGCGACTTCACCGGATTCGTCGCGGCGCTGCTGATCGCGGCGCGGCCGGCGCGGGCGCTCGGCAGCCTGAACGCGGCGTTGCAGGAGGGGCTGGCGGGCCTTTCACGGGTGTTCGGCGTGGTGGACGAGAAGCCGCGCATCGTCGACGCGCCGGATGCGGTGAAGCTGCCGCCGGGCGAGGGCAGCGTGGTCTTCGAGGATGTCGGCTTCGCCTATGAGGGCGTGCCGGATGCGGCGCTGTCCGGGTTGAACTTCGCGGCCAGGCCCGGCCGCACCGTGGCGCTGGTCGGGCCTTCCGGTGCCGGCAAATCCACCGCGCTCGCGCTGGTGCCGCGGCTGTACGAGGTGACGGCGGGGCGCATCCTGATCGATGGCGCCGACATCCGCGGCGTGACGCTGGACAGCCTGCGCGACGCCATCGCCTATGTCGGCCAGGACGCCGTGCTGTTCGACGATACCGCCCTCGCCAACATCGCCTGCGGCCGCCCGGGTGCGACGCAGGCGGAGGTCGAGGAGGCGGCGCGCGCGGCGGCCGCGCATGACTTCATCGCAGCCCTGCCGGAAGGCTACGCCACGCCGCTCGGCAACCAGGGCTCCCGCCTGTCGGGCGGCCAGCGCCAGCGCGTCTCGCTGGCCCGCGCGCTGCTGCGCAACCCGCGCGTGCTGCTGCTGGACGAGGCGACCAGCGCGCTGGATGCGGAGAACGAGGCGCTGGTGCAGCAGGCGCTCGCCCGCCTGCGCGAGGGCCGCACCACGCTGGTGATCGCGCATCGCCTGTCCACCGTGCGCGACGCCGACCTGATCGTGGTGATGGAGGCCGGCCGCGCCGTGGAACAGGGCGACCATGCCGGGTTGATGGCACAGGACGGGCTGTATGCGCGCCTGGTCCGCACGCAGGCGTTTTCGGCGACATGAGATCCAAGGCCGAGGCGGCGCGGCTGCCGGACCCCGATGCGCTGCACCCCATCGCCAACAAGCCGCGCGTGGTGTTCCTGAAGCCGCTGCTGGCGACGCAGCCCGGCATCACGAACTGCGAAATCGGCGCCTTCACCTATTACGACGACCCGCTGCACGCGAAGGACTTCTTCCGCCGCAACCTGCTGTACAATTTCGGTGCCTCGGGCGCGCGGCTGGTCATCGGCAAATTCTGCGCCATCGCGACCGGCGCGCGCTTCATGTTCCCCGATGCGATGCACGCCACCGGCGGGCCCTCCACCTACCCCTTCGGCATCCTGGGCGGCGCCTTTGAGATGGCGCTGCCGCTGGCGGAATATCCCTGGCGCGCCGCCGGCGACACGGTGCTGGGGCACGACATCTGGGTGGGGATGGAGGCGCTGGTGATGCCCGGCGTGCGCATCGGCCATGGCGCTGTGATCGGCGCGCGGGCGGTGGTGACGCGGGACGTGCCGGACTACGCGGTGGCCGCCGGCAACCCGGCCACGGTGCGGCGCCGGCGCTATTCCGAGGAGGACGCGGCGCGGCTGGTGGCGCTGGGATGGTGGGACTGGCAGGTGGAGCGGATCGCGCGCGCCATCCCGGTGCTGGCGAAGGGGGGCGTGGCGGCGCTGGAGGATTTTTCCGCGCAGCACTGAACGGCTATTCCCGCCGCAACACCCCATCCACAAGCCGGTCGGCCCAGGGCCGGCTTTGGAACCGCGCCCGCAGATCGGCCTCGTCGTAATCCTGGCGCAGCCAGTCCAGGAAAGGCTTTGGCCCATGCTGCGCCTGAAAGGCGGCGTAGTCCCGGAAGAAGGCGTCCAGGATGCCGGTCCGGCTCGCGGCCACATGGCCGAAGCGCCAGTGCAGCTGATCCAGCGCCGCTTCCACCGGGCGGCCCTGCAGCAGCAGCCAGATGCCGGCGATCAACCCGGTGCGGTCGGCGCCGGATTTGCAGTGGATCAGCAGCGGCTCCGGCAGCGTCGGCAGCAGCTCCACCAGCCGCAGGATGCGGTCCTTGTGCGGTGCGCCGCGGCTTTCGAAGGGCGCATCCGCGTGCACCAGCCCGAGCTCCCCGGCCCGTGCCCGGCCGAGCGCGTCCGACCCGCAATCCTGCCGATGGCCGCGCAGGTTCAGCACCGCGCGCAGGCCGAAGCGCCGCTGCGCCGCCGCCAGCTGCCAGGGCAGCGGGTGATTGGAACGGTATAGCCGCCCTTCCTCCACCACCGCCCAGTTGCGCCACGGAATGCGCAGCGCGGCGTGGTCGACCAGCAGGCTGTTGATCCAGGCGGCGCGGCGCCCGGCGGCGGAGGACAGGTTCACCGCCCTGGTATGGCGCCCCGCCGCGCCGAAGGCCAGCGGCTGCAACGAACGCCTGCCATGCAGCCGCGTTGAGGGCGTGGCATCAGGAGGAAAAAGCGCCATGACGAACGCCAAGATCCCGCCGGTTCCGCCCGCCAACCGCAGCCCGGCCGGTGGCTCCAAAGCGGGCGGCGCCACGCCGGGCGGCAGCCCGATCCCGGAAGACGTGGCGCAGGACAACATCGATTCGAAGAACCGCAAGATCGACCAGCAGGGCCGCCAGGGGAACATCAACCAGAACACCCACAACGTAGGCTACCAGCAGGACCGCTGACCGCGGGCGCGCGGCGGTTCAGCCCGGCTGGCCGCTGCGCACCCACACCGCGCGCAGCGACAGCCAGGCGCCGAGCGCCGCGACGGCGAGCAGCACCAGCAGCAGCGGGTCGGCGCGGTCCCCCAGCACCGTGGCGATCCAGCCCGCCGCCGCCCCCGGCATCAGCAGCAGCGGCGCCCACACCACCGCGGAGGTGACGTTGGCGACCTGGAAGTGCCATTGCCGCATCCGCGTGACGCCGGCGATGATCGGCGCCACCGCGCGCAGCGGGCTGATGAAGCGGGCGATGAACACCGCCCAGACCCCCCAGCGCCGGAAGGCCAGCACGCCGCGCGCGTACATCCGCCGGTATTGCCGCGGCAGGTGGCGCCGCACGAAGGCGGGCCCGAGCCAGCGGCACAGCCAGAAGCCCAGCGCATCGCCCACCACCGCACCGGCGAAGGTCGCCGCCAGGATCGGCCCCGGCGGCAGCACCCCGCTGCCGATCAGCAGCCCGACGCCGAGCAGCAGCGCGGAGCCGGGCAGGAAGATCCCGATCAGCGGCACCGATTCGATGAAGGCGATGGCGAAGGCGAAGGCGGGCGCCCAGGCCGCATGCGCCTCCACCCAGGCGATCAGCGGCACGATGAGATGGTCCATCAGGTATCCGTCAGCTGGCGGTGGCGTCGGTCTGGGCGCGCTGCATCGCCAGGGCCGCGGCGGTGCGCCCGCGGATGGTGGCATAGATCGCCCAAAGCAGCAGCAACGCCGTGGCGCCGAGGAAGCCGGCACTGATCGGCCGCTCCACGAACACCGCCAGGTCGCCGCGCGACAGCAGCATGGCGCGGCGCAGATGTTCCTCCATCAGCGGCCCGAGGATGAAGCCGAGCACCAGCGGCGCCGGCTCGAACTTCAGCTTCAGCATGGCATAGCCGACGACGCCGAAGAACATCACCAGCAGCACGTCGAAGTAGCTGTTGTTGATGCTGAACACGCCGATGCAGATGAACAGCAGGATGGCCGGGTACAGGATGGAATAGGGAATCCGCAGCATCCGCACCCACAGCCCGATCAGCGGGATGTTCAGGATCACCAGCAGGATGTTGCCGATCCAGAAGCTGGCGATCAGGCCCCAGAACAGCTCGGGGTATTCCGTCATCAGCCGGGGGCCGGGCTGGATGCCCTGGATGATCAGCGCGCCCAGCATCAGCGCCATCACCGCATCGCCCGGGATGCCGAGCGTCAGGGTGGGGATGAAGGCGGTCTGCGCCGCGGCGTTGTTGGCCGATTCGGGCGCGGTCACCCCCTCGATCGCGCCCTTGCCGAAGCGCGACGGATCCTTCGCGATCCGCTTCTCCAGCGCGTAGGACATGAAGGACGCGATGGTGCCGCCCGCCCCCGGCAGCGCGCCGAAGAAACTGCCGACTCCGGTGCCGCGCAGCATCGGCTTCCAGGACCGCTTCCAGTCATCCCGCTTCGGCATCATCGAGCGCATGGTGATCTTCTGCCCGGCGACCTCCGCTGTGGTGACGCGGCCGATGCTGCCGATCACCTCCGCCACGCCGAACAGGCCCATGGCGAGTGCCACCAGGCTGATGCCGTCCGACAAATAGGGGATGTCGAAGGTGAAGCGCTGCTGGCCGGTCTGCACATCGGTGCCGACCATGCCGAGGCAGAGGCCGAACAGCACCATGGCGATGCCCTTGGCCGGTGAGCCCTGCGCCAGGGTCGCCGCCGCCACCAGGCCGAGCAGCATCATGGCGAAATAGTCCGCCGGCCCGAAGGCCAGCGCCACCTCCGCCAGCTTCGGCGCGAACAGCGTCAGGATGACGATGCCGAGGCTGGCGCCGACGAAGCTCGCGATGGTCGTCATGAAAAGCGCGACGCCGGCGCGGCCCTGCTTCGACATCGGGTAGCCATCGAGGCAGGCGACCGCGGCCGATGGCGTGCCCGGCAGGTTCAGCAGGATCGACGCGGTGGAGCCGCCATAGGAGGCACCGTAGTAGATGCCCGCCAGCATGATGATGGCGGTGGTCGCCGGCACATGGAAGGTGAGCGGTAGCAGCATGGAGATGGTGGCGAGCGCGCCGATGCCCGGCAGCACGCCGATGAAGGTGCCAAGGAAGACGCCGAGGAAGCAGTAGAACAGGTTCTCGGGGGAGAAGGCGGTGGCGAAGCCCATCGCCAGCATGCCGAAGACTTCCATGTCAGTGGCTCCACCACCGGAAGGCCGGCACCGGAATGCCAAGACCCTTGGTGAACACGAGGACCGCCATGGCGGACAGGGCGACGGCAAGGACCGCGGTGCGCAGCCACCGCAGTTCCTGCTCGGCCAGCGACACGACGACGACCAATGCGACAGTGGCCGGCACCAGGCCCGCAGGCTCGATCAGGAAGGCGAAGGACAGGCCGCCGGCGATGATGGCGAGCAGCGGCCGGACGGCGGGGATGGGCAGTTCGCCGGGTCGGACCCAGGCCGGCACCAGGATCAGAAGGCCGAAGATCGTGACAAGTAGACCGAGCGCGCCGGGAAAAGCCCCAGGTCCCATCCGGCGCATCTGGCCAAAATCGTAATGTGTCTGTGCATGCCAGAACACCCACAGGCCAAACAACAGCAGGACGCAACCGCCGATCACGTCCGTCCAGTCTCGCCTGTGCATCCCGGATGCTCTCCCTTTGCTTACACCGCGGAGCTGATCCAGCGGCGAAGGGTTCGTGACACATGAAGGAAGGATTGCAAGCAGGAAATCTTTGAATCGGGGAAGTGGGCGGTCACGGCGCCGAAAGCCCAAGAGAAAAGGCGCGCCGCGGATGCGACGCGCCCCTGGTTGGCGGCAAGCTGGTGGCGAAGGCTATTCGAGCCGCGCGCCGGAGATCCGCACCGTCTCGCGCCACATCGGCCGCTCCCGCTCCGCCCGTGCCTTGGCCTCCTCCGGCGTGCTCCAGATGGCGCGCGCGCCGGTGCGCAGGAAGCGGTCCTGCATCTCCCGCGTTTCCGACACTTCCTTGATGGCGGTGGAGGCACGCTGCGTGATGGCCGCCGGGACGCCGGCCGGGAAGGCCATGGCGCACCAGGAGGTCACGACGAAATCCGGCACGCCGGCTTCCGCCATGGTCGGCACGTCCGGCAGGGTCGGCCAACGCTCCGCGCTGGTCACCGCGAGCGCCCGCATCTGCCCGCTGGCGATGATCGGGACGTAGGAGGCCAGGTTGTCGAGCGCGAAGTTGATGTCGCCCGCCAGCAGCGCCGGGATGGTCTGCGCCGCGCCGCGGAACGGCACGTGCACGCCCTCGATCCCCAGCCGGTTGGTGAACATGGACCCCGAGAGGTGCGGCGTGGTGCCGACGCCGGGGGAGCCGTAGTTCACGCCACCCTGCTTCGCCTTGGCCCAGGTCACGAAGTCCCGCAGGTTCGTCGCCGGGATATGCGCCGCCGGCACCGCCAGCACGTTGGGCAGTTCCCAGTGCATGGAGATCGGCGAGATGTCCTTCTCCGGGTCGTAGGGCAGCCGGGCGTACAGATACTGGTTGATCGACCAGCCACCGACCGTCACCGGGCCCATGGTGTAGCCATCCGGGTTGGACTTCGCGATGGCGTCGTGGCCGATGTTGCCACCGGCGCCGGGGCGGTTTTCCACCACGAAGGGCTGGCCGAGTTTCTGCGACAGTTGCTCGCACACCAGGCGGGCCAGCACGTCGGTGGACCCGCCCGGCGGCCACGGCACGATCACCCGCACCGGCCGCGCCGGCCATTGCGCCTGCGCCGAGGCGGGAAGGGTCGCGACGAAGGGCGCGCCCAGCGTGGTGCCGAGCAGGATTCGGCGGCTGATATTCATTCTTGCTGTCTCCGGACGTTTCGTCTCGGCCCAGGATACCGCCCCCGGGCCGCCGCGGCTACCGCCTCAACCGTCGCGCCGTGCCTGGTTGACCCGGGTGGCCTGGGAGATGCTGCCGATCGCGCGGGGATCGGGGCCGGGATGCGCCCGGTCCTCCGAGGTGTCGCGCATGCCGCCGCCGGCGTGGCGGCCGGGCCGGGGGTGGTGCGGGCGGGCGGCGCGGCGCCGGGCCAGCGCCTCCCGCAGCGCCTCCGTATTGCGGGCGCGGCGCTGTTCGGCCTCCAGCCGTGCGAACTGTGCGTTGACCCGGCGCAGCCCGGCCGCGAAGGCCTGCTTCTTCTGGGACAGCTTCTCGGCCGAACCGGCCGCGCCGCGCGCCTCGCCCTTGCCACGACGGGCCCGCGCCGCCTCCCGGATCAGGTCGCGGGCGCGCTTGTGGTGGGCGCGCAGGCGGAAGGCCAGGGCGCGCAGTTCCTCCGGCGGCAGGTTGCCGAGTTCCGGGTGGTGCGTCGGCGCCACGCTCTCAAGCTCCTCATGCGAGAGCAGGCGCTGTTCCTCGCGGCGGGTGATGGCCATGTCGTCCCCAATCCTGTCCGTAGCGTCATGCCAATCCTCAAGAGGATCGGCTTATGTATTACAGATGGTTCAGAATTCGTCGCAAACCACCCCCTGTCGGATCACGCCTGGCCAAAGCGCTGCTTCGCGAAGGGCAGGCTGCGGATGCGCCGGCCGGTCAGTGCGGCGACGGCGTTGGCCACAGCCGGCGGCACACCAGGCGTGCCGGGCTCTCCCACGCCGCCCATCGGCGCACCGGATTCGACGATGCGGACCTGCACCTGCGGCATCTCGGCGCGGGCCAGGATGCGATAGCCGTCGTAGTTGCGCGCCACAGGGCGGCCACCCTCGAAGACCATCTCCTCATAGGCGGCCGAGGACAGGCCGATGCAGGCGGCGCTTTCGACCTGCGCCTTGATGATGGCCGGGTTGACGATGCTGCCGGGGTCGATCGCCACGAACAATGCGTGCACCACCACCTCCCCCTGCCGCAGCGAGACCTCCGCCACCGTCGCGACCTCCGACCCGAACGGGGAGGCCATGGCGAGGCCGCGGGCGCGGCGGCTGCCATCGGGCGCCTCATACGGTCCGCGCCGCCAGCCGCCGGACAGGTCCATGACGGCATCGAGCAGCGCCAGGTGCCGCGGCGAATGCGCAAGGTGCGCGCGGCGGAACGCCAGCGGATCGGCGCCCGCGGCCTCCGCCACCTCGTCCAGGAAGGCCTCGAAGAAGAAGTCGTTCATCGAATGGCCGACGGACCGCCAGAAGCCGATATTCACCGGATGCGGCACATGCACCCAATCCACCCGGCGGTTCGGGATGGCGTAGGGCTTGAACGCCACGCCCTCCACCGCCGAGGTATCGACCGGCGGCGTGCCGAGGCGGGAGGTGCCGAAATGCTTGGCCACCGGCCCCTCCCCCGGCACCGTCGCATGGAAGGCGACGATCCGGCCGCTGGCGTCGAGGCCGGCGCGCAGCCGCGCCAGGCTCAGGGGCCGGTAGGCGTCCCGTGCAAATTCCTCCTCCCGCGTCCAGATCACCTTCACCGGGCGGCGGACCATGCGCGCCAGGCGGATGGCCTGGTTCATCGGGTGGTGCCGGCCATAGGTGAAGTGCCGGCCGAAGAAGCCGCCGAGCAGCGGCGTGTGGATGCGGATCTTCGCCACATCCACCTCCGATTCCCGCGCCGCGATGGCGGCGAAGGCTTCCGGCGCCTGGTTCGGCGTCCAGACATCCAACGTGCCGTCGGCGTTGAAGCGGACGGTGGCGGAGGGCGGCTCGAGCTGGGCGTGGGCCAGGTAGGGCGCGTCGTAATCCGCCTGTACCACGCGCGTCGCGTCGCGCAGCGCGGCGGGTGCGTCGCCGCTGGCATCGCTGGCGGGATTGCCCGGCGCATCGGCCTGCTCGCGCAGCATCTCCAGCATACCGGCGGAGGAAAAATCCTCCGCCACCACCGGTTGGCCGCTGAGCGCGGTCCAGGCGACGGTCGCGGCCTCGACCGCGCGGCGGGCACGCCAGAAGCTGTCGGCCAGCACGGCGACGGCGCCGGGCAGTCGGTGCACGGAATGCACGCCGGGCATCGCCCGCAGCGCCGCCTCGTTCAACACCTCGCCGGGCTCCGCGCCGGCGCGGGGGGCGTGCAGCACGGCGCCCTGCAACATGCCGTCGAGGCGGATATCGATGCCGTACTGCGCCTGCCCGGTGCTCTTGGCGCGGGTGTCGAGGCGCTTGGCCGGCGTACCGATCAGGCGGAAGGGGCCGGATTTCGGCGCGGCGTCGGCCGGGATGGGCAGTGCGGCGGCGGCTTCCGCCAGCTCGCCATAGGGCAGCTTCCGCCCGGTTGCGGCATGCAGCACGAAGCCCGGCTCCGTGGTCAGCTCCGCGCCGGGCACCCCGAGCCGCTGGGCAGCGGCGGCGACCAGCATGGCCCGCGCCGTCGCCCCCAGCACGCGGAAATGCGCATAGGTGTTGCGGATGGAAAAGCTGCCGCCGGTGACGCGGCGGGTGCCGTTGGCCAGCACCTGGTAGTCGGCGCCCGCCGGCGCCACCGTCACCTCGAAGGCCGCGAGGTCGGCGTCCAGCTCCTCCGCCACGATCTGCGCCACCGCGGTATGGATGCCCTGCCCGCCCTCGGCGAAGGGGTTCTGCAGCAGGATGCGGCCATCCGGCCGGATGGTCAGGTAGGCCGGCACCTTGCGGGCATGGGCGAGGCCGCCGGCCGCCTGGGCCCGCGCGGGGCGCTGCGGCAGGCCGAGCGCCAGCAGCAGCCCGCCGCCGAGCACGCCGGCCAGGGTGCCGCGGCGGGAGAGGTTGAGCGGTGAGCCGGATTGCAGCGCATCGAGAAGGGGCTGGTCCATCTCCCCGCTCCTCATGCCGCATCCGCCGCCTGGCGGATGCCGGCGGCGATCATGTTGTAGGTGCCGCAGCGGCAGAGATTGGTCATGGCGGCGGCGATGTCCGCCTCCTCCGGCCTCGGCGTCTGCTGCAGCAGCGCGGTCGCGGCCATCAGCTGGCCGGACTGGCAGTAGCCGCATTGCGGCACGTCCAGCGCCACCCAGGCCGCGACCAGCCGCGCGCCGATGGGGTGGGCCTCGATCGCCTCGATGGTGGTGACGCGGCGGCCGGCCAGGCTGTCCACCGGCACCTGGCAGGACCGCATCGCCTGGCCATCGACCAGCACCGTGCAGGCGCCGCATTGCGCGATGCCGCAGCCGTATTTGGTACCGGTCAGGCCGAGCGTGTCGCGCAGCACCCAGAGCAGCGGGGTGTCGCCCTCCACCTCGACCTTGCGGAGCTGGCCATTCACGCTGATTTCGGCCATCGGGCCACTCCCTGGACGTCAGGCTGGGACGCTTGCGGCGGGAATGTGGCGCGGCGCCGGGCGTGCTGTCGAGCGCGCAGCGCGCGCCGCAGGCGGAATAACGCCTGCGGCAAATCGGTGGCCGAGGGCCTGTGGACACTTGGCCCGGGATGCAATCGGCGAGTGGATTTTCGTGCCTGAAAGGCGGGGGCGGGGCGGCGATGGGGTTCCATCGTCGTACTGACCCCAACGCGTCCGGCGCGGAAAGACGCCGCCGCGTGTGCCCGCAGATAAGTTCCACAGGCC